>CAZMZP010000074.1:0-56161 GCA_964570935.1 uncultured bacterium | reverse complement strand
CCGGAGGTGGAAAATGAGACGAACAGTTGTTTTCACGATTTCTGTGCTGCTCACAGCGGCACTCTCAATGAGCCTCGCCCAAGGAGTCAGCGCCGACGTAAGCACCGGAGACACTGACGTCCGGAGCGGCGGGAAATCCGGCGCGCAACCCTTCGTTTTCCTCAATGGCGACGCGGCGCGAGGCATTCCGTTCAGGGTGGTGGACCAGCTCATCGTCGTCTCGGCCAGGTTGAACAACTCGATTCCCGTTGACCTGTTTCTTGACACAGGGTTCGGGAGCAAGGGCCTGGTGCTGTTTGACCCTCAAATCGGGACAGAGCTCGGACTGAAGTACGTGGCCGAGGTGAACCTCGGTGGCGGCGGAAACGAAGGAGGCAAGAAGACCAAGGTTGCGACCGGAGTGACCCTGACGTTTCCGGGGATCAGGTTCGACAACCAACAGGTCTTGGTGATGTCAGACAACGGGTCATTCAGCGGGCTGGTTGCGGACGGCATCGTGGGAGGAACCCTTTTCGACTGCGTGGTCGAGATCGACTACGAGAACCGGGTGCTAAATCTGTACAGGGAGGTTCCCAGGCGCGTGGTCAATACCGCCGAACGGTTCGAGCTGTCGTTCACGCAAGGGATGGCCGTGGTGGAGGCACAGGTCACGATGGACGGGAAAGGGACGATCCCGGTGAAGCTGATTGTGGAGACTGGAGCCGGGTTACCGCTCTTTCTTTTCCCGTATTCCAATCCGGCGTTGACTCCGCCCCCAAAGAACATCACGGCCAGAAACGAAGGCCTGAACGGCACGATGACGTACACGGCAGGCCGTGTTCCTGAGTTGAAGGTCGGGAGTTTCATTCTCAACCGCGTCTTGACGGCGTTCCTGGACAAGAAGGCCATGGGGACGGCGGTCGCTCTGGGCCAGAATGGCTTCCTGGGCCACGAGACTCTGCAGATGTTCAATGTCTTCCTTGACTACCCGAACGGGCACATGTACCTCAAGCCAAACAAGCGCTACGGAAAGGGCTTCGATTTGAACATGGCCGGCCTGGTGCTGAAGACGAGGAGCGATGGGAGGCTGGCCGTGTTCGATGTCATAGCGGATTCGCCCGCTTCGCTCGCAGGGCTGAGACCCGGTGATGTGATCGTGACAGTCAACGGCAAGGATGTGACCCTTTTCGGCGCTGACGAGGTGAGCACGCTGTTCGTTCAGCGGGGTGAGAAAGTAAGGCTGAAGGTAGTGCGGGATTCGAAGCGGATGGACTTCACGCTGTTGCTCAGGCGGATCATCTAGGCGGAGGCGCCGGCCCGCTCAGGGCCTCGAGCACTTCCTGGTGCCACGTCAGGGTCTTCGCGTCAGCGCTCCCTTCCGAGACAAGCTGCATCAACGTCCGATACACGAGCCTGATGCGCTCTCGCGTCGCGGGTTCGGCCCAGGATGAGGGGTTCCGCGCTATCGGCTCCCACACGGCGGTGGCCAGACCCATCCGCGCACGAACCGAGCGTGGCTCAAGCCGCAAAGCTGACTCGAAGACCTGCTCTGCCCCCGCGAAGTCGCCCTTGCTGACGCGGACGTTGCCGATTCGACACAGCAGCTCCACGCTGGCGGGGTAGCCTGGAAGCGCGCGCTCGTAGCTGGCCAGGGCTTCGTCGAGCAGACCCAGTGTCTCCGCTGCGGCGCCGTGGATGGCCGCGGCTCGTGGTCTCTCCTGTCCTATTTCGGCCAGCTTCCTGGCGTACGGCAGTGCCTCTGCGTACTCTCCTCGTTCGGAGTGAATCCTGGCGGTGAGCTCCAAGGCCACCCGCTGAGTAGAGTCGACTGCGAGCACTTGCTGAAAAGTGTGGAGCGCCTCGTCCTTCATTCCCTCCGAATACTGGAACGTCCCCAGAGCGGCCCCGAACCTGCCGTGCCCTGGAAACGCCTCGAAGGAACGCTGATACTGCCTCAGGGCCTCCGAGGAGTTACCCGCGTTGCGATAGTACTTACCCAACTCCTCGTGGGCGTACGCTTTCTCGTACGCCGGGAAACCCACCGCAAGGTCCTCGAACCACCTTATCGAACGCGCCTCTCCGGCGTTGAGCCAGAACCATGGCACACTCAGAAGGAAGGCAACGACTACGGCCGCGCCCGTCAGCTCCTCGCGCAGGCGACCGGTCACGAGCTTCGACCACGCGAACCAGGAGGTCAGGACCACGAGAGCGGCGTGCGCCGCGAACAGGTCCCAATCGCGCGCGATGCCCTGCTTCATGTGGAGCGTAGACATCAGGACGAGAAGCCAGAGGTTGGCTCCGAGCAGGAGCTTGAAGATTCTCCGGTCCGATTCGTTTGCAGAACGCCCACCAACCGGGCCTCCCTTGCTCTGTCCACCCTCGCCCTCTTCACTCTTCTCTCTTTCCCCCACCCGTCTTCCCTTCCGCAGGATCAGTACCGACGACAGAACGAGCATCGCCGCGGGAACCGGGGCCAGCACAAGCAGAAGGTTGAGTACATCCTTCCAGTGTCGCCATGACAATAGCCCGTCCCGGCCTCCCAGCGAGACGAAGAACGCACTCCCCGGCCGCCACATCACAAAGTCAGAGTGGAAGACGTTCCTGTTGTAGCCCTGCAGGATCAGGATCACGACTGCCAGGACCAACCCTGCCGCGATGGGGCCGACAAGCAGGAGCACCCGCCGCACGGACGAGTCACGAGTCCGGCGCGCCGGCCACGCGAGCGGCAGAACTAGAAGCGGCGCTAGAAACAGCGCGTCCAGATGGAACATCAGCCCGAGACCGAAGGCGGCTCCCGGCGCCCAGATTGGGAAGCCGTTGCGATAGTATCCGATCAGGGAGGCGACGAAGAGCAGCATAAACACCGTGAGAATCGAATAGCACTCAACGTAGCCCATGAAGACGAGCGTCGGGCCGAAGAAAACGAGGAGGCAGTACAGCAAGGCGCGCAGCGCGCGCTCCTTCGAGAGCCTCCTGACGACCCACGCGACCGCCGCGAGGTAGAGGGCTCCCGACACAACGCTGACGTAGGCGAACATCCTGAACGCGTCCGCCTGGACCGGCTCGCGCACCGTCGCGAAAAGCCTTGAAACGAGGTTGTACGTCAGGAAATCGAACCCGTGGAACCTGAGGCCGCGCGAGACCATTTCGCCGTGCAGCCACCCGTCACCCAGAAAGTAGGCTTTGCACCTCACGAGCCAGAAGACGACCGCTCCAACAATCGGCGCGAGGACATACGCGGTCAGCTTGCGGTCGAGTACGATGTCGGAACCGTGTTTGACGATGAAGCGGCCCAATGCGCGGGACAATGGAGCTCCAGTGGGGAACCAGAGAATGACGATCCCGAGCGCCGGCCACACCAGCCCAACCCACCGGGGCGCGTACGCAAGCTGGTTTACGCTCCAGAGCGCGGGACCGGGGAAGAAGCTCGCGACGGCCTGTAGAACAAGGAGAACGGAGAGAAGGATCCGCAGGAGCAGTAAGAAAGAGGATTCGTCGCGTGGGAAGGCCGCCTCTGAACCGGCCGCAATCAGGACGTCTTCGTCTCGCTGGCGCGGCCGGGCCCGCCCGCCGGCAGACCGGGCTGGCTTCCTTTCAGGGTGTCTTTCACGTTTCTGTGTCAGCTTCCAAACACCTTCTTCAGTAAGTCGGTCGTGCGGGCCATTGGATCCTGCCTGATCTTCTGCTCTTCAGAAGCAAGGACTGTAAACAGACCCACGAGCGCCTGGTCGGTGACGTATTCGTCCAGGTCAACCATGCGCGAAGCTCCTCCCAACGAGAGGCTGTTGTAGGCCTCCGAGACCCTGCCGTATACGCGGGACAGCCCGACCTCGTCGATCTTCTGTTGGACGATGGGGCGGAAGCGTGTCCGCAGGGCGTCGTAGGTTCGTTCGTGGAAGTAGTCCGTGGCCGCAGTGTTCCCGCCCCTCAAGATTCCAAACGCATCCGAGACGGTCATGCCGGTGATGGCACTCCAGAACACCTCACGCGCCTCTCCGGCCGCCAGTTCCGCGGCGCGGTTCATGCCGACCTCCATTTCGTCGACCTGCGCGCCCAGGCCCGCCTGGCGCAGGGCCGACGCCGTAGACTGCATCTGCGAAGGGATGGCGATGCGTATCAGTGCGTTGCCGAGGTATCCGTCCACTTTGGACGTGGACAGCACCGTGTTCTGAGTTCCCACGCGCAGCGCCTCTCTGATGCCGGCGATGACCGTGGTTTCATCCAGACCCCCGCTGCTGCTCGTACCGCCAGTCAGGATGTCACCCATGCTTCCCTGCAGCGCCGCGCAGCCCGAAACCGCGAGCAGGGCCGCCAGACACAGCCACAGATTCATACGCCTCATGGATTTCATCTGAGCCTCCCCTTCTCGTCTCCAGGGTTTTTCCGCAATCCGCGAAGGCCCGGCAACGCCCGTGCGCGCCGGACTCAAGCGGTCGGAGTATAGCGCATCGCGCGCCGACGCCGCAAGCCGTCCCGACCGGAGGCGCGTACGTGCCATGCCGTGGTTCCCCCGTTGCCCGCCCACCACACCTCGAAGCCTGTTCATGTCCCCTCTGGAATCAGGTCAGTCGCCGATGTATCAGCGGGACATAGGCGCACATCAAGCGCTCCGGGAGGGCCGAAGCGCGAGGCACTAGCAAGACAGCAAAAGCCAGATAAGGTAGACGCAGTGACGAGACTCTCATTCCTCGACCGGTTCTTGACGGCATAGATCTTCCTTATCCTGATGATGTATTTGCCGCTTGCCAAGGTCCGGTACGAGGAGATGGGGCCGGTCTTCCGCAATTTTAAGGTGCTCGGGCTCTCGCTCGTACAGGACTGGAACGTCGGCGCCATCCTGATGCTCGACCTGGCCGGACAGCGTCCGTACGTCAGATTCTGACAGACTACCAGAAACCAGTTGACGCGATTGCAGACCTAGGCCTAATGTGAATCAACGTGGCCCAACTGAGGCCAACGGAACAGGCCGATAGTCGCGTTCTGGGCAGATAAGTCGGCAGTGAAAGCTGACATCCTTCGAAAAGGCAGCGGAACGGGGCGCCCGGAAACCCCCGGTGGGGGAGACATGCAGATGAGCAACTATATGATGTTTCGCCGCGTGGTGCTCAAGAACTGGAAGAATTTCGCCAGTACTGATGTTGCCGTCCAGAACCGCGTCTTCTTGGTGGGACCGAACGCCTCCGGGAAGTCGAATTTCTTGGATGTCCTGCGATTTCTTAGAGATCTCACCTCTTCAGGCGGAGGATTCCAGGAATCCATTGGACGGCGTGGCGGAGTCGCTGCGCTTAGGTCCTTGGCCGCACGACGGTATCCAGATATAGAGATTCATGTTCACCTGCGGAACACTGATGGCACATCACCCTGGGAGTATCAGATAGCCTTCAATCAGGACAGGCAACGTCCTTTGCTGCGCAAGGAACTGGTACTTCACAATGGCCGCGTGCTCCTGGATCGGCCGAATGCTGATGACTCCGACGACCCGGATCGGTTAACGCAGACCTACTTGGAGCAGGTGAATGTCAATCAGAAATTCCGCGAGTTGGCCACGTTCTTCTCCTCGATACGCTACCTGCACATCGTGCCTCAGCTGATTCGTGAACCAGACCGCTCTGTTGGTCGATCGAACGACCCTTTCGGTGGGGACTTTCTGGAGCAGATTGCAGGAGCGCGAGAAAGCACCCGCAAGGCCCGGTTGAAACGCATAAGAGAGGCACTTCGCGTTGCAGTTCCTCAGCTTCAGGACATCGAACTCTGGCGCGACACTCGGGGCACACCCCATTTGCGGGGAAGATATCAGCACTGGCGACCGCACGGGGCCTGGCAGACCGAGGAGCAGTTTTCGGACGGTACGTTGCGTCTAATGGGACTCCTTTGGGCGGCGATGGAGGGTAGCGGCCCGCTGCTTTTGGAAGAACCGGAGCTCTCGCTCCATTCCGAGATCGTCAGAATACTGCCACAGGTGTTCGCTAGAGTACAACGACTCACCGGCAGGCAGATCTTCATCAGCACGCACTCACCCGACCTACTTCGGGACGACGGGATCGGCGTGGACGAAGTGCTGCTTTTTGCTCCGGAGGCAGAGGGCACGAGCGTGACTGCGGCGGAGGCGCACCGCGACATCCGAGATCTACTCCGGGGTGGACTTTCCGTGGCAGACGCGGTCATACCTAGGACGCGCCCCGAGAACGCGGAACAACTGACCCTGTTCGGGGATCGGTAGAATGACTCGACCGGTAGTAGTCTCGGCGGCTGTGGAAGGGATTGTGGATGAGGCGGTGGTCCGAAAGCTCATCCTCTCTGCGGGCGGCCACCCGGGCACAGTCTACGGAAAAAACGGCAAGGCCTCCCTGCGACGCCAGATTGGAGGATACAACTGTGCTGCACAGCATTCGCCGTGGATAGTGTTGGTGGACCTTGACCACGACGCAGACTGTGCGCCTCCGTTTTGCCGGGAATGGATCTCCAATCGCGCACCCAGTCTGTGCTTTCGCGTGGCTGTCAGAGAAGTTGAGGCTTGGCTGATGGCTGACACGGATTCACTGGCGGCGTTCTTGGGTGTAGCCCGGAGCAGGGTACCGCTCAATCCAGAACAGCTCCAGGAGCCGAAGATCGAGATGGTCAACCTTGCACGGCAATCTCGACGTCGTGCGATACGCGAGGAAATGGTACCGCGCCAAGGAAGCCACAGGGCAGAGGGGCCGGCATATGCCTCAAGACTGATTGATTACGTTCAGAACTCGTGGCGCCCTGACGTGGCTATTGAGCGTGCAGAGAGTCTGAGGCGCGCGACCATGCGACTTCGGGAACTGACGGCCTCGAAGTGAGTTCCGTGGCTAACGGAAGGTGGCCGGGGCCGAAACCACCGTCTGCTACTCGAACAGGGCCTTGACCCTGCCCCAGGTATCCAGGTCCGTGCCGATGGGCACGCAGTGAATGGACGCGACCAGCATGCTCTCGAACAGGACCGGGCCTCCCCCGACCTGTGTCGCGGTCAGACTGTAGGGATACTCTCCGTTATCCAGCAATGCGCCGCCGCCGTCCCTGCCGTCCCAGACGACTTCGAAATAACCCGGCACCTGCGCACCCGCCACGATCGTCCGCACCACGACGGTGGTGTCCGGGCTCCAGACCCGGAGCAGCACTTCCGCCTGCTGAGCGAGAGTGTACCGAATCCTGGTGATGCTGGATTCGTTGCAGAACGGGTTGGGGAGGTTCTGGCTGAGCCCCCAGTCGGGCACCGGCGGTTGGGCCGGGGCCACGCCGGCCGCCAACAGAACGGCGATTCCCGAGGTCAGCAATAGCAGTTTTCTCATCGTCCGCCTCCTTCCCAGGGATGCAAAACTCCAGTTCCAGCCGAGTCAGTTCGACGACGGGGTCCTGCGCCGGGGCCTCCAGCCTCGTCCGTCTGCCCTCTCTCCAAACCTACCACGAAGCGGGGCGGCGGGCAAGCACAAGTGAAGCTCGGATTGCAGCACAAGTGAAGCGCGCAGCGCGCGCAGCACGTTTGACCACAAAAAGCGAATCGGGAGGAAGTCTTGCTTCCCCCCGACTCACCATGTCTGAAATGGCTGACTGAACTTACTGAAGTGTGGCTATTTCACAGGGTTGTTAGAACCTTCTGTAGCCCCCGCCCGAAGAACCGGACCTGGAACCACCTTCTCTGCTGGTGCGAGGACGAGCCTCGTCGACCTTCAGAGCGCGGCCCTGGAACTCCTGGCCGTCCAACGCGTCCTTCGCCTTCTGGGCGTCGGCAGAGTTGGCCATCTCCACGAATCCAAACCCCTTCCCTTCGATCACGTTGACCTGGGTAACTTCACCGTGGCTGGAGAACAGAGTCTCGAGCTCACTGTTGACTACTGAGTAACCGAGATTTCCTACGTAAAGTCTACTACCTTGCATTCTAGAGCTTCCTTTCCTCTTCGTCTCTCTGTCCAATAATGTTCCTTGTGAAGTAGAAGCAAAGTAGCACTTCAGACCTCTGCAACGACACTACCAAACATAAGAGAATACTGACTAGTAACCTGTTTCAGAACGAGTAACTGTGACGATTGCCTCCTTTCAGTAGTCGCCAGCCATTTCTCAGACATGTTCATTTCGATTGTGTACGTCTTGTTAAGGATCCGGACCAGTGAGGGCAAAATGAGTAACGTTCAACGGAAGGTCACGAGGAGGTAATTACTGCGGATTAGCGTCGTGTACCAACGGGAACTCAACCTGTCCTCTGCGATCGCCCCCCTGGCACCAATCCGAACTCCCGAACTCGGGGGCAATCACCATATCGTTTCTATAAGTCACTATATACGAGGAAGTCGGTCCTGTCAATGGATGATTATTGCGGCTCGAGCTAATGTGCTGTCAACGGCGACGTTACGGGCGAAAATAAATGTGTGGTCTGTGGCCCCTACCCCCGACTCGTTCCGGTCTCACGCCTCTCCAAACTCCGGCGGCCGGAAGTCGGAATCAGAGGCAAGCACGGTCTTCCCCGCTCGCGTGTACCTGCCCAGGACCAGGACCCGGTACGAACGACGGCACGATTCCACCAGGACGACCACGGCGCAGAGCATGATTACGGTCGACAGCACGACGTTGATGTATCCCAGCACGGCTTTCCCCGGCGTCCTGGCCAACGGCAGGAAATTCCCGAATATGTTGCACCAGCCTGCGTAGAGCGTGGTGACGGCCACGAACACCAGCGGCACCAGCGTCACCCACATGTATCGCGCCTTCCCAGAGTTGATGAGCACCGCGTTGGCCACTGCCAGGGCCACTCCGGCCAGAAGCTGATTGGCAGTGCCGAACATGGGCCAGATGGTGCTGATGTTCCCGGTCCAGATGAAGTATCCCCAGAAGAACACCACGAGCCCGGTCGAGGCGAGCGTGCCGGGAATCCAATCGGTCTTTTCCAGCGGCTTGTAGATTCGACCGCCGTACTCCTGGAAAAGAAACCTGGCCACCCGCGTTCCGGTGTCGATTGTGGTGAGGATGAACAGGGCCTCGAACATTATGGCAAAGTGATACCAGTAGGACATGAGGGCCCGCATGCCCGGCAGGCCCGAGAATATCTGGGCGAACCCCACGGCCAGAGACACGGCGCCGCCGGGCCGCCCGGCCACGTTCTCCCCCACCTGCCGGGAAAGGTCGGCCAGATGCACGGGCGCCATGCCCATGCCCGCGAACTTGTCCGGCGCCACGTTGATGGCGAAGTAGTCGGCCGGGACCAGCGAGCAGGCCGCGACGAGGGCTACCACGCTCACCACCCCTTCCACCAGCATCGCTCCGTATCCGATCAGGACGGCGTCGGACTCCTTCGATATCATCTTGGGAGTCGTGCCCGAGGCCACGAGCGAGTGAAACCCGGATATGGCGCCGCAGGCGATCGTGATGAACAGGAACGGGAAGAGCTTCCCTGGGATGATGGGCCCGCCGCCGTGCACGTACTGCGTAACGGCCGGCATCTTGAGGTGCGGGTGGACTATCAACACCCCGACCACCAGCGCGACTATCGTGCCGATTTTGAGGTACGAGCTCAGGTAATCGCGTGGACAGAGGAGCAGCCACACGGGCAGCACCGAGGCGATGAACCCGTACGCGGCGATGGAGATTATGATGCCGTGCCTCGAAAGCGTGAACCAGGGCCCCAGGACGGAGTGAGGCACGCGGCCGCCGATTATGACCGCGGCGAACACCCCTATCACGCCTATGAGACTCGCTTCAGCGATGCGCCCGGGCCGTATCCGGTACATCCAGAGGCCCACGAACAGGGCCACCGGAATCGTCATGGCGATGGTGAAGGTGCCCCATGAGCTCTCCGCCAGGGCGTTGACCACTGCCAGGCCCAGGCCCGCGAGAGCCACGATTATGATTATCAGGATGGCCACCGAGGCGATTGTCCCGGCGAGGGGGCTGACCTCGTGGCGGGCGATCTCGGCGAGCGATTTCCCCTTCCGGCGTATTGACGCGACGAGTATCAGAAAATCGTGCACGCCGCCGGCCAGGACCGCGCCCAGCAGCATCCAGAGCAGGCCCGGCGCGTACCCGAACTGCGAGGCCAGCACGGGCCCTATCAGGGGCCCCGCGCCGGAAATGGCGGCGAAGTGGTGTCCGAAAAGGACCCACTTGTTCGTCGGATGGTAGTTCTGGCCGTCTCGCAGCGCGTGCGCGGGAGTGGGTCTAGTGTCGTTGATGACGGCGATCCTGGCCGCGATGAACGCGCTGTAGTATCGGTACGCCAGCGCCATCACAAGAATCGCACCAAGCACGATCGGCACCGCGTTCATGAGCGCTCCTTATGCTGTCTGGACCGGCCCCCCGCCAGACGGCACTCCGCCGGACGACACCCCGCCCGGCCCGGCCCGGCCCCTGCCGAAGCGTCCGAAGGCCCGCCCCAACCTGCCCTCCAGTCTGTCAAAGTAGATGTAGAAAACCGGCGTCACAAAAAGCGTAACCAGCTGTGAGAACAGAAGCCCGCCCACCACGCACAGGCCCAGGGGTCGCCGGGACTCGGCGCCGGCGCCGACCCCGAGCGCGATGGGCAGTGTGGCCATCAGGGCCGCAACCGTGGTCATCATGATGGGCCGGAACCTGATCTTGCAGGCCTTCACTATGGCCTCCTGGCATTCCATTCCCTGTTCCCTCGCCTCAATGGCGAAATCCACCATCATGATCGCGTTCTTCTTAACGACGCCTATGAGCAGGATGAGCCCGACGAAGCTGTACAGGTTCAAGTCCACCCGGAATATCATGAGGGTGACCAGCGCGCCGAACACGGCGAACGGGAGACCGGTCAATATGGTTACCGGATGCACGAAGCTCTCGTAGAGTATGCCCAGGATCATGTAGATGACCAGGATGGCCAGGACGAGGAGCCCCGCGAGGCTGCTCTGCGAGGCCTTGAACACCTGAGCAGTTCCGGCGAAGTTGGTCGCGATCGAGGCCGGCAGACTTTCCCGCGCAACCCTGTCCACGGCGTCGACCGCCCGGCTCAACGCCACGCCTTCCGCGAGGTTGAACGAAACTGTCACCGACGGGAGCTGGCCGGAATGGTTCACGCTCTGCGGGCCGGCGCCGGTCTCGACTCTGAGAAGCGCAGACAGCGGCACGAGGCCGCCGGACTGCGAGCGCACGTAAAGGTACTGCAGCGCGGACGGGTCCCTCTGGTACTCGGGCAGCAGCGTCATGATGACGTAGTACTGGTTGTTCGGAGCCAGTATGGTGGATACCTGCCGGGTGCCGAACGCCGAGTAGAGAGCGGTCTCTATGCCCTCCGGTGTGACACCCAGAGACGCCGCTTTGTCCCTGTCTATGATGAGGTTTACTTCCGGGTTGCTGATGCGCAGGTCGCTGTTCACGTCCCTCAGGAGCTCGTTCTCCCTCAGTATGGCCTCGAACGCCGGAGCGGCGGAGTAGAGCGACTTCAGGTCGGCCGACTGGAGCGTGAACTGATACAGGCTCGACGCTCCGCGCCCTCCTATGTTGATTGCGGGCGGATTCACCACGAAGACGCGTATCCCGGGGACCTTGGACAACTTCATGCGAAGAGCGTTCGCCACCTCGTCGGCGCTCATCCCGCGTTGGCGACGCGGCTTCAGCTTGATGAACATGTTGCCTCTGTTCGTTCCGCCTCCGCCGCCTCCTCCGACCGAGGAGGAGAACGACTGTACGTTGGGGTCGCTTCGTACGACTGCGGCCACCGCCTGCTGGTGTTTCAGCATGCCGTCGAAGGACAACCCCTCCGCGCCTTCGGTGGAAGCCTGGAGGAAGCTCGTGTCCTCGCTGGGTATGAAGCCCTTGGATATGAAGCCGAACAGGAATATCGTCGCCGCCAGGATCACGGCCGAGAAGACGACCGTGGCCCGCCTCCTGAGAAGCACCCAGTCCAGACTCCTGCCGTAGAGCGCGACCGTCCGCTCCCAGAAGGACTCGAAGGCGTCGAAGAACCGTCCGTGTTTGTCCTTTCGCTCCGGCTTGAGAAAGCGGCTGCACATCATGGGCGTGAGTGAGAGAGACACGAATCCGGAAAGTAGTATCGCCACCATGATGGTAACCGCGAATTCGCGGAACAGTCGCCCCATGATGCCGCCCAGAAACAGAATGGGTATGAAGACGGCCACGAGGGACAGTGTCATGGAGACTATGGTGAACCCGACTTCCCTGGCTCCGTCCGTCGCGGCCTTGAACGGCGTCTTCCCCATTTCCATGTGCCTGAAGATGTTCTCCAGCATCACCACCGCGTCGTCCACGACGAAGGCAACCGCCAGGGTGAGGGCCATCAGAGAGAGGTTGTCCAGGTTGAACTCCAGGAGCGCCATGACGGCGAAGGTGCCCACGACCGACATGGGAAGCGCCAGGCCCGGTATGACGGTGGCCGAGAAATTCCTCAGGAACATGAAGATGACCATGACCACGAGGAAGAGCGTCAGCAGCAGCGTGAACTTCACGTCGTGCACCGACGCTTTTATCGGCTCGGCCTTGTCGAAAAGTATGTGATAGCTGACTGAGGCGGGCATCTGGCTCTGGAAGCTGGGCAGGAGGGCCTTGACCGCGTCCGCGACCCTGACCGTGTTCGTGCCGGGCTGACGCTGGATGGCCAGCATGACCGACCTGTCGTCGTTGAACCACGCGGCCACCCTGTCGTTCTGGACGCTGTCGAACACCCTGCCGAGGTCGCCGAGCCGCACGGGCGCTCCGTTCCTGTACGCCACCACTACCGAACGGTATTGGTCGGCGCTGCTGAGCTGGCCCGTGGCCTTCACCGTGAACGCCTTCTCCCGACCCCAGAGTGTGCCGGTGGGCATGTTCACGTTGCTGGAAGAGACAGCGCTCGTGACCTGGTCGATGCCGATGCCCCTCGACGCCAGAGCCAGGGGGTTGAGCTGGATGCGGACCGCGTACTTCTGGGCCCCGAACACCTGCACCTGCGCGACGCCGCTCACCATCGAGATGCGCTGCGCCATGATGTTGTCGGCATACTCGTTCAGCTGGTAAAGCGGCAGCGTCGGCGACGTGAGGGCGATGAAAAGGATTGGCGAGGCGGCGGGGTTGACCTTCTGGTACGACGGCGGAGACGGCATGTCGCGCGGAAGCTGCCTGGACACGGCGGCGATCGCGGCCTGAACGTCCTGTGCCGCCGCGTCGATGTCGCGGCTGAGGTTGAACTGGATCGTGATCTGCGTGGACCCCAGGCTGCTCGAGCTGGTCATGTTGTCGATGCCGGCGATGGTCGAGAACTGCTTCTCGAGAGGCGTGGCCACAGTCGAGGCCATGGTCTCCGGGCTCGCGCCGGGCAGGCCGGCGAACACCGATATGGTGGGGAAGTCCACGGTCGGCAGGTCGCTGACCGGCAGCAGCCTGTAGCCCAAGACCCCGGCCACGATGATGGCCAGCATGATGAGGGTCGTCATGACCGGCCTCTTTATGAATATGCTCATCTGGTGCGTCTCGTCTGAACGTTCACTTGGCCGCGCCCTGCCCGGAAGGTGCAGGCCTGACTTCCACTGCGGCTCCGGGCGTGAGCCGCATCTGGCCGTCAGTGACCACGGTCTCGCCCGCGGTCACGCCTTCGTCTATGACAACCGTGTCGTTCTGTGTCCTGTTGACCTTGACGGGCCGCTTCTCCGCTTTCTTGTCCGAGCCGACTACGTACACGAAGGTGCCCTCCTGGCCTGTGACGACCGCGCTCGCCGGCACCGTTATTGCGTCGGCCTCCACGGCGAGCAGCAGCTCCGTGTCCACGAACTGGCCGGGCAGGAGTGAGCCGTCAGCGTTTGGGAACTCCGCCTTCAGCGTGACCGTGCCCGTGGCCGGGTCCACGGCATTGTCGAAGAAAGTCAGGTGTCCCCTCTGTTCTGAACGACCGGAGTCACCCGACGGCCTGACGATCGCCTCGAGTCTCTTCCCTCCCGCCGCGTATCTCTGTATGACCGGAAGCTGGCTTTCGGGGACGGCGAAACTCACCCGGATGGGACGCATCTGATTGATCACCACCAGAGCGGCGTCGTTGGCCTTGACGACGTTTCCTCTCTTCACGAGAAGGCTGCCCGTGCGGCCCGATATGGGAGCGGCGACCGAAGCGTAGCTCAAGTTCAGCCTGGCCTGCTCCACCACGGCCCTGTCCACCTGCACCGTCGACCTGAGCACGTCGACTTCCGTCCGCGCGGCGTCGTCCTGCTCCTGCGTAACGTAGTCCTTCCGGACGAGGTCGGCGTACCGCCGGGCCTGCACTTCGGCGTTGGCCAACTGGGTGCTGTCCCTGGCCAGCTGCGCCTCGGCGGCGCTCAGAGCAACCCTGAAAAGCCGCGGGTCGATCTGTAACAGGGTCTGGCCCGCCCGGACTTCCTGGCCTTCGGTGAATCTTACTTCTATGAGGACTCCACCCACCTGCGCTCTGACCGACACGGCCTCGAGCGGCTCCACTGCGCCCACCGCCTTGAGCGACAAGGGCTGAGGAATGACCGCCACCCGGCCCACGGTCACCGGCACGGTAGGTTGCCGCCGGCCCGCCCCGTCGCCGGAACAGCCTGCCAGCAGACCCGACAGCAGCAGCCCTGCTGCCAGAACCGCGGTCCCGGTTTGAGCCGCGTCGCGGAGGGCGCGGCGCACACGGCCTGACTGCCGGCCCGCCGCGCGCTGTTCACGCCTTCGGTGCTTCATGGTATCACCTCGGAACGAATGCGTCGGGCACCAGGGGATTACTCCCGTCCAACCCCAGAACACCGACGTCGTGGGCGAGCTGGGTCAGCGTTATGAACCAGCTCAATCGCGCATTCACTTGCTCGGCCCTGGCCACGGCAAGAACCCTCTGCGCGGACAGCAGGTCGAGGATGCTTCCGACTCCCTCTTTGTACCGCCCCGACGCGACCTCTTCTGACTGCCGCGCGCTGGCAACGAGGTCGTCGGTCGTCTTCAGTCTCTCGACCGCGGTGAGGAAATCGCTGTGGGCTGAAAAGACCCGCAGCACGGTTTCCTGCTCGACGCCGCGGGTCCTCTCCCGCTGGGCCTCGGCCTGCGCTCGAGCCCTGAACAGGTCGAACTGCTGTGAGAATCCTGTGAATATGGGGATTTGCACCTGCAGCGTCCCGCTGTAGCTCTCGCTGTAATCCGGTTCGCCCCTGGGCCAGGTACGGCCGATGTAGCCTGTGGCGGACAGTGAGGGCAGCATTCTGGACCACGCCTGAGTGACCCTGGCTGCGGCCTCGCGCGACACCGCGCGCGACGCCTGGAGCCCGGGGCTACCTGCGAGCGCCCTGTCGATGAGCTCTTCCACTGTCGCAGAGAGGCCGGCGTCCGGTATCTCCGGGGCGGACACGTCAAGCTCCTGAGAGACGTCCGGCTGGTAACCCATCGAGACCGCGAGTGAGGCCCTGGCGGTCCGGACCCGTCCTTCCGACTCCAACACGGCCAACTTCACCTCGGAGTAGGCCGTCCTGGCCTGCAGCACATCGGCGTTGGTGGCCAGCCCGACGCGCTTGCGCTCCTCCGCGGCTGCGAGGTTGGCCTCGGCTTCCGCAAGAGAGGTCCTGTTGGCTTCGAGCATCGCCCTGGCCTCCGCGTAACTGAAGAAGGCGACCTCGGCCTGGAGGACCGTGTTTTGTATGACCGCGTTGCGGGTCCATTCCTCCGCGAAGAAAGCCTGCCGGGATTCGTCCACTGACGCGGCGCGGCCCCCGAAATCCAGGATCAGGTAAGAAAGGCTTGCTGTGGCGTTGTAGTTCGTGGCCGGAGCCTCGGGTCCGCCCGGGGAACGGCCGCTCTCCGAGCGTGTGGCGCTCCCGCTCAGGTTCACCGTCGGGAGCCATGCTCCTTTGGCCGAACGATACTCGGCGTTGGCGGCCCTGGCGTCGGCCCAGGCGGCCCTGGTGGCGGGGTTGTTCCGAAGCGCGACGTCCACCACCTCCACCACCGTCAACCCCGAGCCGCGGCCTAACACTTGTTCCACGGGCACGACGGGCCCGGGTTGACTCGACCGGGGAGCTTTCCTGGACGCGGTCACGGCGGACGCGCCTGACGCGCCGAACGGAGAAGATTGCGGGGACGCGGTCACGGCGGGCGGAGCGGAATGCGCGCAGCCGAGAGCGAAAAGTAAGGCCGCACCAACAGCCGTCAAACGCAGCAGCGCAAAAAAACGCAATGGCCAGCTCCGGACAGGTTGTACTTCTTCGGGTTGTCTGTTGCGCACGTTCCCGGCAGTCGCCGGGATTCCATTATTGTACACAAACGAGGCCGTGAAATCAGCAGGAAGGAGAACGCGGTGCCACCCCCATCACGAGGTGACCGATGTCCGGGGTGCGCCGCACCCAGTCACCCCGGGCGCGTCCCCGCGGCGCAAAACGATGAGGGGGAGACTCAACGTCTCCCCCTCACCCGCTCTACCTTGAAATGACTGTTTTCCGGGACGGCCGACCGGCGAAGAGCTCAGGACCACAGGCACTGGTCCCGGAGCTCCGACGCCTCGGCTCTAGAACCTACGATATCCACCACCGCCACCACCGGGCCTCCGCTCTCTCTCGCGCGGAGGACGGGCCTCGTCCACTTTCAGAGTGCGACCTTTGAAGTCAGTCGCGTCCAGGGCGGTCTTGGCCTTCTCGGCCTCGGCGGGGCTGGACATCTCGACAAACCCAAAGCCCTTACCTTCGATCACGGTCACCTGCTTCACTGAGCCGTACGCGGCGAACAACTCTTCCAGTTGATCGCTCGTCACGGAGTAACCCAGATTCCCGACATACAGCTTGCTGCCTTGCATCCCATTCTCCTTTTCCTGCTCGCGTCTCGTCTCTTCGTCGAATAATGTGTCTCTCGGGGAGGCAGAAGCAAAATGGCAGTTCAAACCTCACTCGCGGCAACATTACCAAACTCAAGAGAACGCCGATGAAGCGCCTGTTTCAGAGGGTGTAGCTGATTCCTGGATCACCACCTTCGGCAGCCACGGGCCATTTCAAGTGAGCGTTCGTTTCCACACGTGCGCAAATCACGGATTAGAGAGGGTAGAATGAGCGTGCCGAAAGCGGAAACCACAGATAGATGTTCAGAATGGGAGTTCAGAGCAGACTATCCTTGCTGCGCCCGGTGACTCAACCTGTCCTCTTTAACCTCGCAGCTGGCCGGCGCTTCGCCCCGAGGCGGCCAGCGCGCCACGGGTCGTTCAAGCAGTCATTATCCGGTGGGCCCGGGTTCCTGTCAACTGGTGATTTACGGCTCTGAGCCAAGTAACGATTTGCGCAGCCTGCAGGCACCGAAGGCGGCGGACTGGCCGGCGTGCGGTCGGGCGAGCCTCGCGGACTGACGGCTGTCAACCCGCCCTTCGGTACTGGCCCACCTCCCGCTCCAGTCGCTCTCCCAGCCGGTCCATCTCCACGTCAAGTTCGTAATCCATCTGTAGGCCGAGCCAAAACTTGGGGGACGTCTTGAAGTAGCGAGCCAGACGGAGAGCCGTGTCCGCACTCAGCGCTCGTTTTCCCAGTACAATTTCGTTGACGCGCCGAGGGGATACTGCAATATCGCGGGCCAACCGGTTTTGACTCAGCCCCATGGGTTTGAGGAACTCCTCAAGAAGAACTTCCCCCGGATGGACTGGATTTAGTTTCTTTGCGGCCACGGCCGATCACCTCCTGTGGTAGTCCACTATTTCAACGTCATAGACGCCACCCTGCTCCCAGCGAAAACAGACTCGCCAACGGTCATTGATCCTGATGCTGTATTGCCCCCGGCGATCTCCCTTCAGTGCTTCCAAACGGTTTGCCGGGGGAACACGCAGATCCTGCAACGTTTCCGCCCGGTTGAGCATTCTCAGTTTCCGCAGAGCAGTCCGCTGTATATCCGGCGCAAGTCGCCGTACCGGCTCTCGGTTGAAAAGTGCTTCAACGTCTCGCGACTTGAAGGACCGGATCATGAGCCCATTCTATAACCAATAACGTCATACGTCAAGACATTTCTCTCGACCCAAGGTCAGCCGGGAAGCTGCCGGGCATGTCCGGCCGCATTTCACCAGTGCGGTGCCCATCTACCATCGGGCACTCGGCGCCCCTGAGCCAGCAGCCGCCGACCCGCCGGCGACCCAACCGGTTGAGAATGCCGCCTGCAAATTGTAACCGCCGGTGTCGCCGTCCACGTCCAGCACTTCGCCCGTGAGGTAGAGTCCTCCGACCAGCCGTGAGGCCATCGTGCGCGGGTCCACTTCCCGCGTGTCCACGCCGCCGGCGGTGATAATGGCCTCTTCAAACGGACGGTGCCCGGTGACCTCCAACCGAAAGTCCTTGAGCCAGACCCGCAGTCGTTTTCTCTCGACCGCCGTCACCTGGTGGGCAAGCTTATCCTGCGCGACGCCGACCGACTGCGCGCAGACCGGTATGAGCTTTCTGGGAAGCAGCCCCTTGAGCAGCGTGCCGAACTTCTGCCTGCCGTGCGCCGCGAGGTCGCGAAGAAGGCGCGCGTCCAGCTCGCCGTCATCCAGGGCCGGTTTTAGGTCGATTGAAATAGCCACTTGATCCCCCCAACGCAGGGCGTCCACGACCATCCTGCTCAAGGCCAGGATTATCGGCCCGGATACCCCGAAGTGAGTGAACAGCATCTCGCCGAAAGCGTGAGCCCGCTTCTTTCCGTCCACCCGGACACTGACAGTAACGTTTTTGAGGCCCAGCCCCTGCAGCTCGGGGGCGGTCCGGCCTGCAGTCTCCAGCGGGACCAACGCCGGCCGAATCGGCACGACGTTGTGCCCGACTGACCGGGCCAGGTCGTAGCCGTCGCCTGTGGAGCCCGTGGCCGGGTAGGACGCGCCCCCGGTGGCCAGCACCACCGCGTCCGCGTGATGGACGCGGCCGCGCGGAAGGCCCACCCCGACGACCCTCCGGCCGTCGACAACAAGACGTTTCACGGGCGTCAGTGTCCGCACTTTCACGCCGCGTTCAGCAACCCAGCGTGAGAGCGTCTCCACCACGTCCTTTGCGCTTCCGCTGGCCGGGAACACTCGCCCGCCGCGCTCGGTAACAGTGGGGAGCCCGCGCGCGGCGAAGAAGTCCACCAAGTCTGAGGAAAAGAACTGAGAGAAGGCCTGCCTCAGGAAACGCCCGTTGGGCCCGCAGTGCTCGATGAAGTCGGCCAGGGGTGACACGTTTGTGAGATTGCAGCGGCCGGCGCCGGTGATTGCCAGCTTGCGGCCGGGGCGGCTCATCTTTTCAAGGAGCAGCGTCTCGGCGCCCGCCTCGGCTGCCCGCCCCGCGGCCATCAGACCGGATGCTCCGGCTCCCACAACTATGACCCTGCGTCCTGCCATAAGCCTCCTCGTGCTGCCGCCTAGCTTACCGCAGCTCGCGCGTCTCCGCAAAACGAATCGGGGGAGACTCAACGTCTCCCCCTCTTCGTTTATCACTTGAAATGTCTGACTACCGAAATGGCGCAGGTCAGCGACCGGCCACCGGGCCACAGGCGCTAGCCCCGGGGCGCAGTCTCGCCGACCTTAGAATCTCCTGTAACCGCCACCGCCGCCGCCGCCGCCTCTACGCTCTCTCTCGCGCGGAGGACGAGCCTCGTCGACTTTCAGGGTGCGACCCTTGAACTCGGTCGAATCCAGAGCTTCCTTCGCCTTCTCGGCCTCGGCAGAGCTCGACATCTCGACGAAGCCGAAGCCCTTGCCTTCGATGACGGTGACCTGCCTCACGGTGCCGTGGGC
Source organism: uncultured bacterium (assembly GCA_964570935.1). Taxonomy (GTDB): domain Bacteria; phylum Eisenbacteria; class RBG-16-71-46; order JAFGJU01; family JAFGJU01; genus JAFGJU01. The sequence goes on along the minus strand of CAZMZP010000074.1, from coordinate 36,522 downwards.
AGCGAACAATTCCTCCAGCTGGTCGCTGGTGACTGAGTAACCAAGATTTCCAACGTACAGTTTGCTACCTTGCATTCTAATCTCCTTCTTAACTCTTTCTCTTAGTCTAACAATGGCTCGGGAGGTAGAAGCAAAATAGCATTTCAAACCTCTCTGATAGCAGCATTACCAGACTCCTGAGAATGTCAGATACTAACCCGTTTCAGATGCTCTGATTGATCCCTGCGCACCTCCTGTAGTCAAGGGCCACTTCAAGTGATTGAGTTCGCCCGCCTCCGGGAGCTTCCTCCAGGCAGGCCGGGCAGAGTATTGCCAAGGTGCAGCGAGTAGTCTGAGAGAAATCACAGATAGACGTTCAGAATGGAACTTCAGAGCGGACTATCCTTGTTGCGGGGACTGACTCAACCTGCCCTCTAACCCCTTCGCCGGCCCTGGCAGAGCCCGTGACCAGCGACCCTCGGCCTATTTCACGCTTATATTATCGGCCAGAACTGCGCTTCTGTCAATAGGTGATTTGGGGCGCCGCCGTAATGTGTTGATTCTCTTGATGTTAGTTCGGCAGCGCCCGCGTCGGAACGCCTGGACCCTCGCTCAGACCCTATGGCTGCGGCTTCGTGGAGTAGGAGGCTGGCGCCGTGGCTACAGGTTCCGGGTGGCTAATCCCGTCTACTTTCGCACGGGGCCTCAGTCCCGGCAACCATACCCGGTCTCCAGTCTCCCCTCATCAAACCGTGCATGAGGTTTTCCCTCACACGGCTTTCCTGTGAGAACTCAGCGCGGCGAACACTTCGACTTCGCACCTAGTCTCTTACAGAGTTCCCGGACTCATTCAACGGCGCTTTCTAGCTCTCGCAATACGCCTGTCCTTCCCTCCGTCCGAAACACTCACAGCAGAGGTCCTTCCCTCCTCCAGAGTTGTGTTGTCTCTGGTATCAACGGTACTATGACCCCATCCGACTCCCTCCCACGCTCTGCCGGACTTCGGCCTCAGCCTTATACCAACAGCCTCCTCCTCGCTCCAATGAGCAAGGGCGTGAGAGGGCCTCCCCAGTTGACGCGCTCTCTCTCCCGGCATGTCGCCCCTGATACCCCGAAGGAGCCGCGGGCGGCTCGCCTGTCCTACGTCCCGCGATGCTGGCTTCCCCACTGAGATACCGGGTCGCCCTCCTCATCCTTTGGTCTTTACGAGGCTACATCTAGGTTCACTCGCGTTACGACCTGCCGGTTCGTGTCGCCTCCCTATCGAGACTTTGTCGGACCGCTTAGGCCAGAACGTTACCGCTCTAACCCGGCCCCACACTACGGGGCTGACAGGCATCTACCCCGGCCGGCTCCTCTCAGCCGACTAGAACAGCGCGCCCTTATCTGGGCGCTCACCTCAAGAGCACGATCTTCTTTGTGTCGACCCGCGTGGGCGAGGCGAGCTGGTACAGGTAAACGCCAGCTGCCACGGGGGTTCCCCCGTCATCGCGGCCGTCCCACGCGACTCCCGAGTGCAACCCGGGCGACAGCTCCTCATCCACCAGCACCCGAACCAGTCTGCCTGTGACGTCGTATATCTTTAGTGTCACGTACGAGCTCTCTGTCAGGACAAACTCGATCTCGGTCGCGGCGCTGAACGGGTTCGGATGGCAGCGGCTGGCGAATGTGAGCGCACCCGGCGCCTGCTCGCACACGCCGATGGTGCCCGGCACAGACTCTGACAGCGTGGTCAGGTTGTTGTTGAAGAAGTTGTTGTCTCCTTGGAGCAGCGTGGAAGCCAGAATCGTGTACTCAATCCCCAGATTGATGCCGACCTTCCACGGAGCGAAAGTCACCTGCGCCGAAGTCGTCTCGGCCAGTTGGTCCACGTAAACGGTGTCGGCGTACACGAGCAGGCCCGCGCTATCGACTAAGCACGACACTCCGAAGCTCCTCGAACCATGGCGGTAGTTACGCACTGTGGCCATTGGCAGATAGGTCGAATCGTTCCGCACTTCACCAGGAAGGTCGACCGACACCACGCCCACGTCAGGGCCGCTGTTCCCAATGGCGTAGAGATTCCCGTCGAAACTACCCACGTACAATGTCCCGTTCTTGTCTATTGAAGGCGAGCTCTCGATCTCTCCGCCGGTCGCGAAGCTCCACCTCAGGGTTCCATCGGGATTGACGGCGTACAGAGTGGAATCGCGGGAGCCGAAGTAGACCACGCCGCATCCGTCCACGGCCGGCGAACCATCAATCGCGCCGCGCGTGGGGAAGGTCCACTCGAGGACTCCGGCGTTACCGTCGTCCCGGATGGCGTAGAGGTTTCCGTCGAAGGAGCCCACGTATATGGTCCCGTCCGGGCCGATGGCCGGAGAAGACTCGGCCCCGTCCCCCATCTCAAACGCCCACTTCAAAGTCCCGTCCGGGTTAACCGCGAAGAAGACGGTGTCCACGGGAACGGGGTCCTTGCCGCCCCCTCCGTAGGGGTCGGTCCCCACGTACAGCGTCCCGTCGGACCCGATGGCCGGAGACGAGTCCACGAAATGCCCGTCGTAGAAAGTGCCTGTCGCGTACCTCCATCTCAGGCTTCCGTGATTGCCCATGTCGTCCAGGGCGTAGAGATGGTGGTCCTTTGAGCCGAAGTATATCTCGCCGCCGGGGCCGATGGCCGGCGATGAGAACACACAGAAGTCCGTTGGGTAGGACCACTTGATGATGCCGTTCGGGGCCAGAGCGTACATCCTGAAATTGAGGCTCCCGGCGTAGACTGTGCCATCGCTGCCGACGGCCGGAGAAGAAAACGCAGAAGTCCCCAGCGAGTACCGCCACTTGAAACTCCCGGAGTTGCCGGCATCTTCCAGCGCGTATAGGCAGTTGTCGAAAGAAGCGAAATAGATGGTTCCGTCAGGAGCAATGGCCGGAGAAGAGAACACGCCGTCCCTCGTGGGATAACGCCACTTGAGGCTGCCGTCCGGATTGATTGCATAGAGGCACGTGTCCACGGCGTCGGGGAATAGTCCAGCGCCTACATATATGGTCCCGTCGGCTGCTATCGAGGGTGAAGACGCTATGCCGTCTTTCGCTGCAAATGTCCACTTGACGTTGGGTGACGCCGGGCCGGTGTAGGCCGTCCTACCGCTGTGGCTGACGTCGTGACGGAACATCGGCCAGGGGCCGGCTTCCTCCTGCGCCGTTGCCGCAGGCGCCGCCGTGCCCAAGGTGACAGCCGCCAGCCCGATGACTGCCAGAATTGTGATAACACGCATCAAACGCTCAGTTCGTTTCATGGGAAACTCCTTCTCTCTTGGCCGGGCGACGGCCCCGGGACCCGGGACTTCCGGACAATCGAACCGAAGACAGGAGGAGACAGTCGAACTGTCGCGGGCGATTCAAACTGCAGATCTCACTGAGGCCTGGCTCCACCGACCCATCCATCATCGTCCGCCGCTCACATCCTCCACCATCCCTACAACACCACGAGCCTGCACAGAGTATATACCATAACGGCAATGTGCTCAACGAGTTAGTCGCGGTGCGGCGAGGCCGACTCCCGGAACAGCCAGACATTTGAGGGGTTAACGGCGCACGTCCTTACGGCTGCGAACGCCCCGACGGCGGCGCATTCCCCTTCGGGGGCGCACCCCCCTTCGGTGCGGGTGACGCTACGACATTCGCTATGGTAAACGAGGAGACGTTGCGGTATCTTCCGGACGGTCAACTCCAGTATCAGGACAAACGACCGAGTGTCTTTGTCCTTGCGTCCCTGAAACGCACGGCTAGCCGGAGGGAATCGTATGGAGGAGTTGAAGAGCGAACGGAACCGCGTAGTCGTCCGGTACAGGGGCGGGAGACTGCTCAAGGGCCACACGCACGACTTCAAGCCGCTAGTAGACGTTTTCCACCTGGTGGACACGGCCGGCAACATCCACACGATCAAATGCCAAGACCTGAAGGCGGTGTTCTTCGTTAGGACGCTTGAGGGAAACAGCAAGTACGAAGAAAAGAAGCAGTTTAGCGAGGTGAACTGCTCCGCGCTCAAAGGACTCAAGGTCAAACTCACATTTCTAGACGGAGAGACGATAAGGGGATTCAGCCTGGGCTACGGCAGGGACCGGAAGGGGTTCTATTTCATCCCGATTGACCCGAACTGCAACAACGAAAGAATCTACGTTGTGACCGCCGCTCTCCGGGACGTGAAACTGGGAAGTGATGCTGAAAAATAGGAGCCCAAGTCCCTGAGTCCACCCCGCGCTCAGAAGTAGAACAGGTACTTGAGCTTCAGAACACAGGCTCTGTCGGTCAGATGCATCCGGTTGGGCAGCAGCGTACCGAAAGCGTCGTATTGGTCGCTCCTGTCCCTGACCTCGTTAACGGCAAGATAGATCCAGCTCTTGGGCCGGAAGTTGTAAGAGAAGAGGAGCCCCCCTATCGACTGCTGGACCTTCTCCGTGGAGCGCACGTAAACGTTGTCCACGTACACGCGCACGTTCAGGTCGTTGAACGGAGTCACCGAGACAAACGGCCGGGCGTTGACCGTGACGTCCTCCACTTCGTCGTCGGGATTCCCTTCGACGAAGAAGCTGAGCGACGTTCCCAGCGCCAGCACGTCCAGGGCGCGCCATTCGACGTAGCTCTCCGACCACGCGTAGAACGCCAGGTAGTCGCGGGAAAAGTTGTACGTCCGCGAGTATCCCGCCGACAGCGAGGCGTCCCACTTGGGCGATATGCTGCACCAAGACGACAGGTTAGCATCGAACGAGTCGAATTCCTTGTCCATGTCCTTTGAGCGGCCGACCACACCAGAAACTTCGTATCCCCATCCCTTCCGGAACTGCATGTTGACCCCGAGCGCTCCGGCCCTGTCCGTGAAGTCGTCGACCTTCTCGTTGTTAAGCACGCCCCCGGTGTAAATCAACACCTGCTGGACTGGGCCTTCGTCAAAAAACCAGCGCGGGCCGCCTATGGCAGTCACTTCGGTCGTGCCCTTCCAGGGAACGTAACCGACTTCGCTGGCGTCGAACTCCTCACCCACGTACCTGCTCCTCACCGCGCCCAGCCATTTTTCCCTGGCTATCTTCAGGCACCCGGACCCGGCGAAATCACCCTCCGACCCCCTGTAGGAGCGCGCCAGCTGATACGCGAGCTGCCAGTCCGCGGCGCGGAAGGCGCCGTCGACGTCAATCACGCCGTTGTTCGTATCGTCGGTGTTCTTGCCCACGTACAGCAGCCCCACGGACGAATTCCCCAGAATCTGCCTCTTCAGTCTCACGGAACTGAAGAGTGCCTGGGCCTCTGTCAGTGTCTCTCCACCCAGGACGTAGTCCTTCTCGTCAGTCACGGCTACAAAGCCCCCGTACTCCCAGTCGTTCACGCGGCCGAAAGCCCTGGTTCCCAGCAGAAGCGGGACTTCGCTGCCGTCGGGGAGCTTTCTGCCGATGCGCCTGGAGTAGAACAGCTCCAGCGGCTGGTAGAACCCCGAGCTCCGTTCGCGGCCGGAGGGCATGAAGACTTCGTTGCCCTCGGTGAAGAAGGGCCTTCTCTCCGAAAAGTAAGTCTCGTAGCGGGAGATGTTGAACGCGAAGGGGTCCGCTTCGATCTGGGCGAAGTCCGGGTTGGCGGTCAGCTGGAACGTCAGCCGCTGCGACGGGTTGTAGAAGACGTCAATGCCGGCGTTGGGAGTGAAGTCGTACTTGGAGTCGTGAAGGTATTCGAGCTTCGAGATGCCGACTGGGTAGACTTCCAGATTCAGTCCCTTGACCGAAGGCCGGAAGTTCTCGAACACAAGCTTGCCGAACTTGGAGATTCTCTGCCCTTCGTTCTGTTCGTACGAACACCAGTAGATGTCTTCAGTTTGCGTGGGAATCCAGCGGTCGAAGTCGAGGCCCCATTCCGTCAGGCGTTCGTCATACTGTATGGAACGGTACGGAATCTCCATCTCGACGACGAAGCCCCAGTCGTAGATCTTTGCGGCCGAGAACCAGACGCCGTCCCAGTTGTAGTCGCGGTTGCGCGCGTCGTCCAGGAGCCGGCAGTCGGCGCGCGCGCCGGATGCGGAGACCGCGAACTTGTACGCAGTCCGCTTGTCCCCGAACGTGTCCAGCATGAGCGACACTATGTCCCCGCCAGCCTGGTCGAGCGTGGCTGTGTTGCGCTGGATGTTCCTTCGTTCGTCCAGGCAGACAAGCAGGCAGTAGAGGGCCCTTTCGGTCGTGAGGGTCTTCGCAAGAGTCTTTCGGGAAGGCTCCCTGCTGCAGTAGGGCTGGAACTGAACGAAATCAGACACGGAATCGGCCTGGCTCCAGGACTGGTCGATGAAGCCGTCCACGGCCGGCGCCGTGTCCACTGTTCTGAGCTTTAACGTCTTCGGTGAGTCGACGAGGGTTTCCGCGGCTGCGAGAGTGGGCAGCGCGCAGAACAGACAGCAAAGCAGAGCTGCGGCGCTCATCGATGCCAGACGCCTCAATCCGAGCCTCATGGTTGTCCGAGTTTTCATGCTGGTCCCAGTCCTTGTCGTCGTTCTTGGTTTCTCAGTGCGCGATGTTCTAGCCCCTCTGTATGTCATTACGCAATACGGGGCAACGAGTTTCACCGGAATAAGAAGAGGGACCAGTGAGTCTCACTGGCCCCAACAAGGGGTGTCCGGAGGTCTGGCCGTGTCTATCTGCGAGCGATTCTCCTTGGACTCGGGCCCGCGTCGCCCAGCATCCAGTCCGTCACGAACGTGGCGAGCGACTCGGCGCTCGATTCAAAGAACCTGTGTATCGGAAACCCGAGATACACCACTTTCGAGCCATTGTAGACGTCATGGAACCGGAGTCCGCAGGCCTTGTTGTCGTACGGTGCCTCCAACATCGAATTGTCCCCGTAGAAGAACAGGGTGTCCGGCCTCTGGCTCAAGTCTTCCTCCTGCATAGCCGTCATCACGGCCTCCACCCTGGCCATCCCGTACACCGTGGACGTGCCGCCCTTGGCGTAGTCTATTTCCAGCGTGGGCAGGAGGTCGGACACACCCCGGTTTGGCAGCGCCCGCCTGAAGCCGTTCGCCTGCGTGGTTGACGTGATAATGGGCCTGTTCACAACCCCCGAGATGCGCAGGAACTCCGCTGCAAACGACCCTTCCTCCGGCACGGCGCCGTAGGCGAAGGAGAGCGGATAAGTGTCGCTTCCTCTCACAAGCTCGTTGCCGTAAATCCAGAGCCTGCCACCGGCGTTTAGGTACGCTTCCAGGGCTCCCGAAGCTATGACTCTGTGGAGACCCGTATCGAAAGAGTTCTGATTGGCGTCCGTGTCCCAGATTACAAACCTATACCGGGAAAGCTCGCTCAGGACCGGCGCCTCGACCATCATCGGCATCTCTCTGGGCACGCCTCCCGGACCGGCCTGCCAGCAGTTGAACACGTAGATGGAGTCGGTGTAGGCAAGACACCTCGTCAGTACTGCCTGGGTGAAGATGTCGTGCGCAAGGTCGGTTGGGATGATGTCATAGAAATCGTCCACGTAGAGCACTTCTCTGTCGAAAAAGAACTCCGACACGGTAATCTCGACTGTGCCGAGCTGCACTGTTTCGACGTCGTCCATCACCTGTACGTAGAGGTAGTGTGTCCCGGGCTCCACAAACTGGATTGTCGCGCTGGTATTGTTCAGACTCCAATCGACCGCCCACTGATAAGGGTCTTCCAGGTCTTCGATGTCCAGGCCGTACCTGTAGCCCGATATGGTCCCGCCGTACGCGCTCGCGTCTCCTTCCCACGAGAATGTTATGGTCCTGTTGACAGTGGCCCGCCGTTCCCACACCGCACCGTCGGCCGGGTAACAGTGGGAGGCGTCGTCTTCGTAAACACACAGCGTCGGCGAGCCGTAGCCCGGGCCGACCACGATGGGGAGCTCGTTGAAACCACGGGGCACAAGCTCGACCGCGCCGGCCTCGTCAATGGCCCTCACCCCAAACCGGTAGACCGCGCCGGGCGGGAGATCACGCAGGACCACCTCGGTCTCCGGTGAGGGCTCGGACCAATGCCACGAAGTGTCGGGCTGGTTCTCCGGGACGAGCCGCCACTGGTAGGCCACGGGTTTCTTCGCCGGGTCCGAACAGTCCGGATCTTCGCCCTCCCAGGCGAACCTGACTGTGGTCCCAACGGGCACGCGGACGCAAATCACGGCCGACATGTCGCACGGCTTCACAATCGTTGTCTTGGGAGCGACGGTACGCGCATCAAACGTTAGATAGTCGGGCAGCGACTTCGCTCCGTCGTTGTCCACTGCCTTGATCCAGAACGTGTGCCACCTGCCGAACTCCTCCCCTTCTCTCAGCGAGTCGGCCGTGAAGAGGAATGTCTCCTCCAGTTCCCTTATCTCCGTCCACTGGGTTGTGTCGTCTATGGCGTACAGGAAATGCTTGACTGTGCCGTCTGCATCCCACCCGACCCAGGATATCGTCACGTAGTAGTAGCTCTCACCGCCCTGGGGCGGGCCTCCGGTGACGGAGACGCGAGGGGGAAGGTTGGGGTAGATGCTGTGGCCGTTCTCACAGCCGGGGAGTGCCGCGAAGAGGACGATGAGACCGAGAATCGCCAACAGGGTGAACGAGATGCCGGCGAGCTTCATGGGAAACACCCCCTACGTTGCAGGCGCCTGGCCCCTCGGGCGAACGCCCGCAGTAAGATTGTTCCCAACCCCTCTGGAAGCATCGCACTAAAAGCAATGCGCGGAATTGACTGCATGGCAGGGTTTGTGAGTCAGTATCCCCAATAAGAGTATAGCACTACTGCGGCGGATTACAACGCATATCAAGTTGAATGTAGCAGTCTGACGGCTTAGAATGGTCACGGAAAGGGCCCCAGGCCATGGCCCGGCGCCCGATTCGGGTCCGGAGCCTCGCGCGGGGTCTGGAGCCCAAGCCGGGCTGAATCCCTACATTCCGAGGCAGCCATGATAGGCAAGACGGTTTCCCACTACAAGATACTGGAAAGGCTGGGTGAGGGTGGAATGGGTGTGGTCTACAGAGCCCTGGACACCCGGCTGGAACGCGAAGTCGCCCTCAAGTTCCTGCCTGCCGACCTCACGAGCGACCCGGAGGCGAAGGAACGCTTCGTCCACGAGGCCAGAGCGGCCTCGTCGCTCGACCATCAGAGCATCTGCACGGTGTACGAAATAGACGAGATGAAGGACGGGCGGATGTTCATCGCCATGGCGTGCTACGGCGGGGAAACGCTCAGAGCCAGGATTCGGCGGGGACCACTCAGGGTGCCCGAGGCTGTGGACGTCGCGGTGCAGGTCTCACAGGGACTGGCCAGGGCGCACGAGAAAGGCATCGTGCACCGCGACATAAAGCCGGCGAATCTGATGATCACCGCGGACGGGACCGTCAAGATCCTGGACTTCGGCCTGGCCAAGCTTGCGGGCAGGTCCGGCCTGACCACGACCGGCAAGACCCTCGGCACAATCGCGTACATGTCTCCCGAACAGGTGCGGGGCGAAGCCGTGGACCACAGAACGGACGTCTGGTCGCTGGGTGTGACGCTGTACGAAATGCTGACCGGCGTGTCCCCTTTCGGGCGCGATTACGAAGCCGCTGTCATGTACTCGATCCTGAACGAGAGCCCGCAGCCGCTGTCCAGCTTCCGTCCCGGGCTGACCGACGAGCTGCAGCGCATCACCGACAAGGCCATGACCAAGGATCCCAACGAACGTCATCAGACAGCCGTGGAGCTCAGAGATGACCTTGTAGCGCACGCGCGAGAGCCCGGGGCCGCTCCTTCTTCCGCTCCGCCGGAGAAGCCGGCCGCGGCCACCCGGACGGCCGTTTCTGTCGCAGTGCTTCCGTTCGCCAACCTGAGCGCCGACCCGGAACAGGAGTATTTCTGCGACGGAATGGCGGAGAGCATAACGGACGCGCTGGCCCAGCTCAAAGACTTGCGCGTGGTGGCGCGGACGTCGGCTTTTTCGTTCAAGGGAAAGAGCGCCGACGTCCGCGAGGTCGGTAGAAGGCTCAACGTCAAGTCGATAGTGGAAGGAAGTGTGCAGAAGGCCGGCAACCGGCTGCGCATAACGGTACAGCTGGTCGGCGTCACCGATGGGTATCACCTTTGGTCCGAGAGATACGACCGAACCATGGAAGACATCTTCGCCGTCCAGGACGAGATCTCGCTGGCCATAGCGGACAAGCTCAGAGCCAGGATCCTGGGAGCGGACGAGGCGAGATTCAGGAAGCACTACACGGAGAACCCGGAGGCGTACAACCTGTACCTGAAAGGGCGCTGGTTCGCGGAGAAGATGTCGGAGGACGGGCTCCGCAAGGCCATAGATTACTTCCGCCAGGCCATCGCCAAGGACTCCGGGTTTGCCCTGGCGTTCGCCGGCATTGCCGACGCGTACTCAAGCCTGGGAGCGTCCGGCTTCATGACCAGAGAAGCAGTCTACGAACAGGCCACGGCGGAGGTGCGGAAGGCCCTGGAGCTGGACGGCTCATTGGCGGAGGCGCATCTGGCGCTGGCCGGCATCAAGGTCTGGTTCGACTTCGACTGGACGGCGGCGGAACGAGAGTTCCTGCAAGCCCTCACCCTCGACCCTTACAGCGGTGACGTTCACCATCAGTACGCGCATCTCCTGGCCGCCTCCGGACGCACGGGTGAGGCGGTGACGCACATGAAACAGGCAACGGAGCTTGAACCCGTGTCGGTCCTGACCAACTCCTGCGCGGGCCAGATTCTCTACCTGGCGCGCATGTACGACGAGGCGGTAGAGCAGCTCAAGAAGACGATAGAAATGGACCCGGGGTACCAGGGTTCCTACACCTGGCTGGCCATGGCCTACGCGCAGAAGGGCATGTATCCGGAGGCAGAGGAGGCGGTCGGAGAACGCACGGCCCATCCGACGAGCGGCAAGTCGATGAAAGCCGCCCTGGGCTACGTCCGGGCCGTTTCGGGCAAGCACGGCGAAGCGAGGAAGATCATGGCCGAGTTGAAGGCGCTCTCCGGGACTGAACCCGTCGCGCCGTATCACATAGCTCGAATCCACGCCGGCCTGGGCGAGAACGACGCCGCCCTCGAGTGGCTGGGTAAGTGCTTCGAGAAGCCCGATGCCGCGCGGACCCTGCTGAAGACGGACCCGGTTTGGGACGACGTGCGCGGGGACCCTCGGTTCGCGGAGCTGCTGAAGAAGGCGGGACTGATTTGATGAGTGATAGACGACCCCGGGGATGACGGTGGTCGTTGCGCCGGGCCGTCCTGCTCCCCTACTCCGTGCCGCCCTTCCCCAGGTACTTGTTCACCATGCGGTACGTCAGGAGGCCGATGGCGACCGCCGCGACGAGGAACAGTGGGTAGCCGAGCTGCCAGCCGATTCCCAACTTTTCAGTCATCATCGTGTATTCGGACATGCCGCCGATCCCCGCCAGAACCGCCAGCGGCATGAAGATGATGTTGATGAGCGTGAGGCGCTTGATCAGGACGTTGAGGTTGTTACCCACTATCGAGCCCCTGGCGTCCATGAGACCGGTCAGGATGTTGAGATAGATCTCGGTCTGCTTCTGGCACTGCTGGTTGTCAATGATGATATCGTCCAGCATCTCCACGTTCTCTTCAGTGAAGCCGAATTTGCCGGCGTTGATCCTCAGCTTCTCTATCACCCGGGCGTTCGAGATTATCGCGTTCAGGTAGTAGACGAGGCTCTTCTCCAGGCTGAACATCTGTATGAGGTACTTGTTGCTCATCGAGCTGGATATCTTCTGCTCCAGGTCGTCTGAAATCATCTGAATGCCGTTCAGGTGGCCCAGGAAGTGGGCGACGGTTCCGTAGAGAACCTTGATGATCACGTCGTTGAGGCTCTTGACCTTGACGAACTGCTTGCCCTCGAGCAGCGGATGAGGCTCGGCCATCACGATGATCAACTTGTCTCTCACCAGGAACACGCCCAGCGAGTCTATCTTGAAGAGCAGGTTGTCCAGGGTGGAGTAGTTCTTGGGCCTCTTGAGAATCAGGAGGGAGTAGTCTTCTTCCAGCGCCAGGCGGCCGAGCTCGTTTACGTCCAGACACGAACGTATGTCGTGCTCGGGTATCTGGTAGGTGTCGAGCAGCTCCTGCATCTCCCCATTCTGGGGGGCGGTGCAGACCAGCAGCGTCCCATCTTCCCTTGAGCACTGCTCGATCTTCTGGTCTACAATCCTGTAATGAGTAAGCATGGATTCCCCCCGCCCGGCCCTTTCCGGGCTGCCCCGGCGAAGGTCCGGCGATGTCCGGCTCCCGGCGGACGGCCCGCCGGACAATCGGGGCAAAGCTAGCGCATGGACCCCGGTTTGTCAAACCGCTTTTCCGTCCGGACGCGAGGAATCACCCTCAGCCCGCGGCCGCGCCCCAACAGCGCGAGTGGCCCGCGCGGTCAGCGCGCGGGCCACGTGCGTGTCGGACCGTGACAGGTCCGGCCGGCCGACCCGGCCTACATCTTGAAGCTGACGCCTACCCGGTGGACGCTTCCCATTGCTTCGACGTCCTGCCAGGCGTAGTCAATCGCGAAATTGCTGACCTTCACTCCGGCCCCGAACCGGAACTCCTTGTACCTGTCCAGCGCCTCGTCGTCGGGGTCGACCGGGTCGACGACCTCGGTCTCATCCATGTCGAAGAAGAGCCCGCCGCGCAGGAACAGCATTTCGTTGTAGGCCAGCTCGGCCCCGAGGTGAATCCGCTCCGCCAGGTCGTTGGGATGGCTGAAGTCGAGCGCGCCGGTCAGGCGCAGCTGCTCGTCCGCGTACAGCTCGTCCGCGATGCCCACCTGCAACGATATTGGAAGCGGATAGTAGCCGTACTCCTCCGGAACCGACACCTGCCAGATCCCGCTTATGTAGGTGTTTGCGTACTTCCCGCTGAACTTCATGTCGGGTCCGAAATTCGTGGCCGACATGCCCAGTCTCAGGTTGCGGAACCCGGTTCTGTACATGGTGCCGACGTCGAACGCGAACGTCTGGCTGGAGTAGTCCGCCACGTCGGTGCGCACGTACTTCGCGCCGAGGCCGATGCTGAACTTGTCCGTGAAACTCCGGGCGTACGTCGCGCCCAGGGCCAGCTCGTTCCAGCTGAATTGCTCGTCCGTCAGCTCTCCGTCGATGTCCTCGGCCGTCGTCATCGTCATCTCACCCGAGAAGAACCCGGTGTAGTGGACGGCGCCCATTCCTCCGATCCACGCCGGCATCGGAAAGGCGACGACCCCCGCCAGGGCCTTCATGTCGACCAGGTAGTCCAGCTCCGAGACGAAGAACTGGTAGCCTTCGAGGTTGACGATCGACACCGGGTTCAGGAACACGCCGGTGATGTCGTCCGCCACGGCCACGTAGGTGTTGCCCATGGCCGCGGCCCTGGGGCTCACGCCCAGTTTGAGAAACAAGGCTCCAACGCTTCCCGCCCTGTCGCTGGTCTGCGCCTGCGCGAGGCAGGTCAGAGTCATGAGCAGAAGCGTCATGCTCACGAGTGTCTTTTTCATGGCTTTTCCTCCAAGCGAATCTCATCACCCGATTGCATCACGGCGTCATCTCTGACCTTTAAGCACCGCGAACTTCCCCGTCTTTTCCGACCCGTCCTCGGCGGTGACGCGGTAGATGTAGATACCGGACGAGATCGATTCCTGTGACCTGGTCGTCATGTCCCAGAACTCCGACCCGGTCGGGGAATCGTGGTGAATGACGTCCACCAGGTTGCCCAGCAGGTTGTAGATGTAGATGGTGCACTTCTCGGGCAGATGGTGGAACCCGAGCAGTGTGCCGAATTCCTCCAGCTCGGCCTCGTTGGACCCGACGTACGGGTTGGGCGCGACGGTGACCTTGTTGACCTCCGACTCGACCGCGGTGTTCCCCACCACGCTCGTAATCGTGTTCTCGTTGGCCCTCAGGAAGCCGTCTTCGTCCACCGTGTAGAGCCGGCTCGAAAGCGCGTACGGATTGCTGCCGATGTCACCCGCGGAGTTGTATGCCTGCACCCAGACGTACGTGTAGAAACCGGGGATGAGCCGCACGATCGTCTCCGTGGCCGTGTTGTCGAAGGCCTCGTACCTGACCCATGGACCAAGCTTGCTTATGTCGCTCGTGTACACGATGAAGCTGTCGGCTTCGGTGCCGCCCGGAATGTCGGCGTAAGGAGCCCAGTGCACCGTCAGTTCATCGGCGAAGACGTCGGCGGCCAGGTCCGGGTTCAGGTCGGGCGCCTGCGGAGGAATCGCGTCCGCCGGAATGACGAACCCGCCGTCGTAGAAGTCCTGCACGTCCTGAACGTGCTGAACCAGGTTACCCAGCCCGAAGATGGAGTAGTCGTCATCGTTGTAGCCTTCGCCCATGACGTAGGCCATCCAGAAGTGCGCGGTGTCTCCCGCCGCAACCTGGTACGGTCCGACTCCGTTCAGTATTCGATAATCGAACGCGTCCTCGGGCGGGAACGGGTTCTCCCACGCCCCCGACAGCCGGTCGTACGTGTTCTGGATGGAGGACACGTCATTGTTCCAGTCCCAGTAGTTCTTGGACACCCAATCCTGCGCCGGGTCGAGCGAAGCTTCAACGGAACCGCCCACCGTCGGCGCGGCAAGCAGCACCTGCCCTATCACGCCGGACGAAAGCCACAGGCTGTCAGCCGTGAACGTCTGCGCCGGCTGTCCCGGGAGCGGGTCGTAGTCCCAGTCCCGCATGTAGGCGAATTTGTACGTGTCGTTCCACCCGGCGTAGTCGTCGAAGTAGACGTCCGCCAGGTTCACGTCACCCACGTCGCAGTCGCTCATCCAGCCCCAGTAGAAATCGTCTATGGCCTTGCTGAAGGCGACGGTGACGTGGACGATGACCCAATTGTCGAATCCCTGCACGCCCCACTGGTGCCACTCGTACTTGACGTCCATCCCCATGTCGCCGTCGACGGTGTCAGCCCCGCTCTCGAGGTACGGCTTCAGGTCGGTGTTGACGTGCACGGTGAAGCGCCTGTACGGATACGTGTAGCCGAAGTCCGCTTCGGTCTCGACCACGGCCTGCTCGTCGCGGGTGTCGTACTGCGCCGGGTCGGCGTCGCTGCCGTCAGAACCCAGGTAGCGCCAGGCGTTGCTCCGCCCCTGCACGTAGCCCCCCGACCACATGCCGCCCTGCCAGAGACTCGACTGATTGCCTCCGCCGGGATAGTACGCGGACAGGTCCCAGTAGCCGATGTAGCCCTTGTTGGAGATGTTTGGGAACCACAGGGCCCCTATGTGCAGGTCCGTGAAGAACGAGTCGTTGACCGCGGCCGCGTACCCGGCGCCTCGTGTCTGGTAAAGCGCGGGCGGCGCCCCCTGTTTCTGCGGACTCGTTCTCGCTTGAGCCGCCCCGCAGCAGGCGGCCACGGCGAAGACCGCAACAATGAAGAGCAAGATGAGTCTTTTCATGATTCAAGACCTCCCTCTATCTAGAATCTCACTCTGACGCCGCCGAGCACGCTCCTGGGCGACCCGTACACGGTGTAGTCGCCGAACGGCCCGAGGAAATCGCCCGGGTTCGCGACCAGCCAGTTCCTGAAGTCCTGGTCGTAATCGTCCCAGTTGAGGACGTTCCGCTGGTCGAACAGATTCGTGACGCGCATGAAGACATCCGTGTTGAGCTCAAACAGCGTCAGGAACTTGTGCACTTCCAGGTCCACGTTGCTTATCGACTCGAATCGGGCCCCGTTTCTGGCCGGCTTTCTGGACAGAGCCTTGGGGTCCGTGTAGGGAGAGCCGGTCGCATAGCTGCCCGCCATGTCCACGCTCCAGTTGTTCGCGATGCTGAACCCGCCCGTCACCAGGAACGAGTGCCTGCGGTCCCAATCCAGGTAGAACTGCTGGGTCGGGAAATCCTCGTTGTCGAACCTCCTCAAGTAGCCTTCGTTGGCGCCGGAGCTGAAGCCCCTCGCGACCATGAAGGTGTAGGCTCCGTGGTAGTGCCAGTTGTCGAAGTGCCGCCTCTTCAGATTCACCTCGAACCCGCGAACGTTGCCGTAGCCGGTGTTCATGTAGGTGACGTAGTTCTCCCTGCCCTGCGGGTTTGACTCCACGGTGGGGCCCATCGTGACCGTCTCCGTCATGTCGGTGATGTCCTTGTAGAAGAAGGTCACGTCCGCAGCGGTGTTGGTGCTCAGAAGATGGTTGATGCCCACTTCGTAGGCGACAGTCTTCTCGGCCTCGAGGTCCGGATTGCCGGTCAGGAGCCAGCGGCCTCTCGTGTGGAACTTCTCGTTTGCATAGAGAAAGTTGAACGAGGGCATCTGGAAGAAATGCCCGTACTGCATGTGCAGGTAGCTCGTGGAGGAGATGGGATACGACACCCCGAGGCGTGGGCTGAGCTTCGACTTGACGGTCGCGTCCTCGAGGCCGCCCCCGAGGTAGTTGCCTTCGTCGTCGTACCGCGCGCGCTCGATCGGCGCCTCGTCGCCGTCCGGGCCGTGCCACAGGGAGTCGGGCGCCCCGAGGTCGTACGGATGGTTGTAGTCGCGGAACTTCTTGTGGTTGGGGTCGAAGAAGTCGAAGCGGAGGCCCATGTTCATGATGAGGCCTTCGAACTCGATCTTGTCCTGCAGGTAGAAGGCCCCGGCCGTGGGCTTAACGTCGTAGGTGTATATGTAGTAGTTCTGGGTCGACGCAAAGATGTCGTGGTTCTGAACGTCGTACCTGCTGAGGTCTATCCCGCCCTTGATCTCGTTCCTGCCGTACTGCTGCGTGTAGCTGCCGCGGAAGGAATAGACGCGTGTCTTCTGGAAGTCGTAGTAGGGATTGTCCCCGCTGATCACGAAATTGTTCTCGTCACGCCTGACGTCCAGGTCTATGTCGTACTTGTCCTGATTCTCCTCGTATGTGAGTTTGGGGTCCCACTTCTTGCCCGGCTGGGCGATCTCCATCTCACCGTTCACGACGCTGAACGTACCGCGCAGGTAGGACGTCGGGCTGAGCATGTGGCTGGCCGAGAGCGCCGCACGGTAGTTTTCGTTGTCGGTGTGGCGCCAGGTCTCCGGAACAAGGATTCTCTCGTACAGACGGAAGGCGTCGTAGCTCGAGACGTGCTTGTCGAGCTCGACGTTGCCAACGGCCTTCAGCGTCGTCTTGCCGGCGCGAAGAGTGAGAGAGCCGTCGAACAACCGCTGCTTGCCCGGACGGTCCAGAGCCTCCACGCGAGGATCCCAGTCGTCCCACTGCGTGGCCTCGGCGGACAGGGCGAACCTCAAGTCCGCTGCCTTGGCTTTGTACAAGGGCCCCGAAAGGCTGAACCTCTGCCGCGACTCGCCGGTGTCCAGCGGGTCGCCGGTGTCGCTTCTCGTCCAGAGGTTCCCCAGGGGAACGTACATCCTGTGCTCCACCGAGCCCTCCAGCTTGTCCGAGCCCTCGCTGGTGATGATGTTGACGATACCCGAGCTCGCGTTCCCGTACTCCGCGTTGAACCCTCCGGTGAAGATGACCATCTCGTTCACAGTCTGGTTGGACACGTTGATCAACGCGTTGTTGGCGATGGGGTCCTGGATGGGCGCGTCGTCGATGTAGTAACCCACCTCGGCCGCGCGTCCGCCCCTGATGTGCGTGCCTCCCGCGTCAATTGCAGCGCCGGAGACGTAGTTGATTACGTTTAGCGGGTTGTCGACGGGGAGAGAGGCGACCTCCTCGGCCAGGAAGATGTTCCTCGTTGAGGTTACGTCCACCTGGACGAGCGGCCTCTGCGCCCTGACCAACACAGGCTCCGCCTCGACCGGGCTCTCGTCCAGCTCAAACAGGACCGTGCGGGTCAGGTCCGGCTCCACGATTACCCCGGTGACGACGACGGTCCTGTATCCTATGAAAGACGCCTGGATGTCGTATTGCCCGGGGGCGACGTTAAGGATGAGGAAACTGCCGTCTTCGCCCGCCATGGCGCCCATGTTCGTACCCAGGATCACGACGTTGGCGAGATCGAGCGGCTGACTCGTTCCACTGGCCACGACCCTTCCCGTGATCTTCCCCACGTCTCCGGCCAGACATGCTGCCGGCAAAGCGAGGAGAAAGAGCAGGATTGTCGCGGCGATGGCCATACGATGTCGCATGGTCTACCTCCTTGCTCGAAGTTGGACGTGACGCGAATGAGAAAACTGGGTGTGATCAGGGTCTGAGAGATAAGCGACAGCGGATGGTGGAATAGTGATCCCGAGGCCCTTCACAGATCACCAGCTCCTTCGATCCCGGGCGGCCGCCGCCCGCAAACAGCGCGCTGCCGGCGGCACCGGCCTGCGCGCGGCGGAGGGCCGCCACGAGACACAGAGCGACCGAGAGAGATGATGAGAAAAAGGATGTAAACACTCTGAGGTGCAGGTCCGGTTCCTTCTCCTGCCTTCTTTGTCAACGTATCACAGCCGCCGGAAAAGAAACAAGCAAAATGAGAAGCCGCCCGGAGGGCGTTCGGGCGAGCCGCGGACCCGGCGCAAGCAAGACGGGGAACCCCTCGGCCCGGGGTTCCCCGCTCTCGTTTGCGACGGCGGCAGGCCTACCTGTACATCTGCTTGATGTGTCCCCACGTGGTCGCCTGGACCGGGACCAGCGCAAGGCAGGGTGCCGTCTGCTGGCCGCCCCACTGGGCGTTGCACCCGACCACCGTGCCGGGGTCGAACTGGAAGGCACAGTTGATGACGTGCAGTGGGTCTCCGTCTGCGCTTGTCACCATGTCGAAGAAGGTCGCCCCTGTTCCCTCGGAGTTGTTGTAGTAGCCCAGGTAGCATGGGTTGTCCCAGCGGTCGCGGCAGCCATACTCAGGCCCGCCCAAGGTTGACACCACTATGGCCGCTGGCCATCCGGCGAGACTTGGCCCGACCGCGAATCCGGGACACGGGAACACGCACGTGAACACGACCGGGTCACCCGAGATCCGTATGCCGAACGGCAGCCCCAGGTATCCACCGTAGTTGGCACACGGAGGGCCGGGTTCGTTGGGACAGGTTGCGTCCAGTTTATCGACATGGACAACAAGGTACAGGAAACCCCGCGGGGCCTTGCTGTCGTAGCAGTGAAGCGTGCCTGTCTGCTCACCGTGCGAACAGATGTAGGACGGCGCGGGGCTGGTCGGAATGTCCGCCGAGCTGTAGGCCTCGAGGTAGAGCGCCGGCTGGCTGTTGCCGGCCAGTGCCGGGGCTGGCAGCGCGAGGCAGAGCATTAGAGCAAGGGTTGAAAGCCATTTCATCTTGTTCACCTCCCGTTGAGGTGGAAAAACGCGATAAGGGCGTCGCGTGGACTCAACCCCTTGGGACTGAATTAATCTTAGGGCACTCCACCTCCCCTCTTCAGTCGGGATTTGTTTGATGAGCGGATCTTGAGGAGAATCAACCTGTCAGCTGTTCACACCTGATCCTACTTACACTATGGCCCCGGACAGGGCCGGTGTCAACACGCGGAAAGGGAAATTTCCAACAGAATTGTGCGGTGCAACCGACCGTGTGTCACCAGGGCGCGGGCCTCCGAGCTGGACATCATGCCGGGCCACAAACGAAGCGGCCACCCCCGAAGCGGGGTGGCCGCTCTTCTCAGCGCTCGATGAACAGACGCTCAGGCCTAACGGTAAAGTGTCTTCACCTGGCCCCAAGTCGTGTTGTTGACCGGCGTGGGTCCGCCTGCCACGCAGCCGTTGCCGTTGGCAGCTTCCACGCCCTCGGGTAGCATGGTCCGGGCCGAGCTCGATCCGGCCGCCGGAGCCGCGATGGAACTCTGCAGCGCGATGGCCGTGTCGTTGTTATACGGGGTAGCTATCGCATCCAGGTCCGGGCCGTCGCAGGTCAGGCCGGTCTTGTCCACGCGGGAAGTGCCGGAAGAAGAACCCCAAGTCACGTAGTCCACGTCACACACATTGTCCGAGGCGCCGTCCCAGTAGAACAGCATGATGAACTCGGACCCGTTAGTGAGCGTCGCGCCGCCGGGATACAGCACGTTGCCACCCACATTGATCATGTCGGGAATACCCGCGTTGAAGGGGGTGACCTCGAAGTCGGACGTGCCCGCGCCGTACAAGCTGTCAATGCCCTGCCCGTACATTGCGACCACGATCACACCGCCCGGGGCTATGCTGGTGCCCGCCGGGAAGCGGCAGCAGAAGTCCGTGGCGGTGGTGATCATAAGGGCACCCGACGGGTACTGGTAGTACGCTGAAATCGGGGCCGGTGGCGTCGGTACGTACCAGGCGTCCGTCACGTAGTACTTGGTGAGATCAACCGTCTCAGATGTCGGGTTGTAGATCTCGAAAAACTCCGCAGAGGTACCCGCAACCGCCACCTCGCTAAGGAGCAGGTGGATGCCGGTAAGAGCCGGAGCCACTCCGGCAGTTGGCGCACCGCTCGTCCAACGCGGGTTGTTCACTTCACTGGTCTCGTCGTGTCCGCCCTTTATCTGCTGGGCCATGACCGGCGCAGCAAGCGCGAAGCAGACCACGAGAGCCATCATCAGAATAATCGTGTACTTGTGCAGTCTCATTTTACTCGTCCCTCGGTTGTCACAGTTTGCAGAAATCGCGGGTCGTAACTCTAAGAGGCAGTAACAAGATGGATACCGCGAATCACCTCCCCCTTCCAAAAATGACACAACATTCAAGGGCCGCCCCGCCTGCAGGCCGAGCAGAATCCTTCAGCGGATTACTTGACCTCAACGTTATTATACCACCCGTGAGGGGCTAAAGTCAATGACCGGGTGTAACTGGTGATATGTCAGGTAGTTATACGGGTCGAACCGCTAGGCCGGCGCTTCAGACACTCGCTACGCCCCGTGCTCGTACGAACCGCGGGGTGACGTCCGGCAGAACGAAGCGGCCACCCCTGAAGCGGGGTGGCCGCTTTTTCATGACTCAACAATCAGCTTCTGCGGCTCAGATTAGCGATAGAGCGCCTTTACCTGGCCCCAGGTGCTGTTGGTGACCGGCGTAGGTCCGCCAGCTATACAGCCGTTGCCGCCGAGCAGAGTCTCAGCACCTTCCGCAGTGACTCTCTGGCGAGTGCCGGCACCGCTGGCAGGGACTACGAATCCCTGGGTGAGGGGACCGACGTCGTTGTTGTAGCACGACGCTACTCCGCCTACGTCCGGTCCATCCTGACACAGTGCAGTCGTCTTCAGCACCGGCCAGTTGGACCCCGAACCGCTGCCCCAGTACACGAGGTCAACGTCACAGACCAGGTCAGATATGCCGTCCCAGAAGAACAGCCAAACGAACTCGGCCGTGTTGGTGAACGAGCCGTAGGTGGGATACGTTACCGGTTTGTTCGTGGCGACGTCCACCATCGGGATGGCGGTCGTGACGCCACCGGCGTTCCACATCATGTAGTCGGCGTCAATGCCGGCGCAGCGTTTGTACCTGCCGCCGTCAATTGCCACTACCTTGTAGCCGCCGGCCGGAATGGTCGCACCATTCGGGAACTTCATCGCAAAGTCCGAGCCGGTCGCCAAGATGTCAATGTTCCCGGCCACGGGCAGTGTGGAATACGCACTGACGTCGCAAATGTAGTACTTGGACAGGTCAATCGGCAGCGACGTCGGGTTGTAGATCTCGACGAATTCGGTGGAATCCGCGCACGTCGCGCTGTTCAGACCGCGATAGCCCACCTCACTGATCAGAAGGTGCACGCCGCCGACCACAGGTCCAGTGCCCGGAGTGGCAGCGGCAGCCGCCGCCCACTGAGCGCCCTTGTGATTCTCGGTGGTCTCGTCGTGCCCGCCCTTGGCCTGCTGGGCCATGGCCGGCGCAGCTAGAGCAAAGCAGATAACCATAGCCATCATCAGAATAGTCGCGGATTTGTGCAGTCTCATTATGTTCTTCCCTCCGTCCTCTAAATGTTGAGAAACTGCTCGCCGCAAATGCAGCCGTTCTTAGCAAGAGATTTGCCTGCAATCACCTCCCCTTCTGTATGTGTTATAAAAATCCCTTTGCGGCTCAATGTTTGAACCGACCCAATGCGGGTTACAGCTATTACGACTAACATATTATATCACAATCAGAAGGGTCTGTCAATCACTCCCTGGAACTTGAAGAATACCCTGAGGTTGGCGCACTCAAACTGCCGGCTTCCCACTCAATCCGACCTCGATTCACCCCTTCCGCTCCACGACTCGGTCGGCACGAGTCTGATTACGACCGGATATTACCTTCTGAGACAACCAGTTACGCCGTACACCCCAACACCGGCGAATCACAGCACCCCGTCCCTTTTCGCCCTGGCGTAGAGCTGAGCCAGCAGGTCGGCCGGACCGGAAGCGGCCGCGTCCTTGAGACCTCCGGACAGCTCCTGCCTTTGCCGCCAGGCCATAAGTTTTTCCAGACGCATGCCCGTCACAAAGCTGTCTTTGGCGAGGCCGGGCAGAATCCTGGGCGTCCTGTAGCACACCTCCGCCTGGACCAGCTTGAGCATGATCTCGTAGTCTGCGCTCATGGCGGCCGACGTGGCCGGATGCTGGAACAGGAGAGACAGCGACGGATAGCGCGTTCCGGTCTCGTGCACGACCGAGTTCTTCATGTCTTCCAGGGAGTGCATCGCCCCGAAGACCACCTTGTCCGGGCCGATGCTGGTCGCCATCGTGGGGTTCTCCGGACACACGACCAGCACCAGGTCCGCGTAGGGGTACTCCACGCCGAATTCG
This sequence comes from uncultured bacterium, assembly GCA_964570935.1. GTDB lineage: Bacteria > Eisenbacteria > RBG-16-71-46 > JAFGJU01 > JAFGJU01 > JAFGJU01. Next base: position 13,962 of record CAZMZP010000074.1, on the reverse strand, counting down.
CGCTGCCAGGCCCCGAACACGCCCAGCCTGTTGCACTCGGACTCGTACGCCTCGAACGGGTAGTCCCTCAGCCTGGCCTCGTACTCCGGCCTGTACTTCGGCCAGAGGACTCTCATGTACCGGGCCCAGGTGTCCAGGGCCTGGTCGACAACGTCTTCGCGGCCGCCCAGCGTCTTCTGGAAATAGCCCTTCGCGCTGCCGGGAAACCAATCCTCCAGGGCGCGCGCCTGGGCGGGCCACTTCTGCCTGAACTCATCCAGCGAGCCGCTTCTGATGAAGCGCCTCATGGCCGCGAAGAGGTCGTCCAGCTCCTCCGGACTTTTGGGGTCGAAATAGCCGGGTATCTGGAAGACCAGCTGGAAGAACGGCGCCTTCACAGCCGGCGTCCGGAAGCCCAGGTCTCCGACCAGCGCGTCCAGTCTCTTGGCGAACTCGGCATAGTCGGGGTTGAACTTCTTGCCCCCGAACCCGAGCTGGCCGAAGCCGTACCAACAGAGAGAGACGTAGTAGTTCTTCGTAATCCGCACCCTGTGGCGCGCGGCCTCGGTCCGGCCCCGGGTCGTGTCAGCGAGCACGGAAGGGACGCGGCCGGCGGCAGTCGCTGCCGGGGTCACTCCGGGCGAGGCCGCCGCTCCCGCCGGCGGGCCCGACGCCGAGCAGCCGCAGACGGCCAGAGCCACTGACAGCGCAAGAGCCGCGGTCAAGACGAACATTGAGCGCCGCAGGGCATCGCTAAAATTCACGCCGTCACACCCCCGCTACCACGACGTCCGTGAACACCAGACTGGGCGTCCGATTGGAATCATACATCCACGGGTCGTTGGCCACTTCCGCCAGCCTCTGCCAGAACTTGAGATGGTTGTCGGCTATGTTCATCTCGGACACCGCGTGCACTATCTCGCCGTTTTCGAACAGATGGCCAAATATGCCCACGGAGGCGTCGCCGGTCGTGGAATTGGAGTTGCCGCCGATGAAGCTGGTGACGAGGATTCCCTTCCCCAGGTCCTTCATTATCTCGGCCACCGACCGCTGCCCGGGCGGGATGATGAGGTTCGAAGGCGAGCCGGTAGTGGGCTCCCAGCCCAGTTTCCGGCTGTAGTACCAGTTGACGAAGAACTCCTTCAGCACGCCCGCTTCCACGATGGTCCTCTTCTTCGCGGCAATACCGTCCGAGTCGTAGGTCTGTGTGCCAAGTCCGCCTTCGAGCAGCGGGTCGTCTATTAGCGTGAGCTTCTCACTCGCGATCTTCTGCCCCTTCTTGTCCAGCAGGAAGGACTGCTTCTGCTGGATGCTGCGTCCGGTCATCGCATCCAGCAGTCCCCCCATGATGTCAGGAACGACGCGGTTCTCAACGATGATGGGCAGGGTCGCCGTCTCGATCTTCCTGGCGCCCAGCACGGCGAGAGCGCGCGCGGCCGCGGCCTTCCCGATCTCCACGGGGGCGGGCAGTGTCTTTCTGTATGCCGCCGCCTGGTAGTTGTAGCCCATCGGCCTGCGGTCCCCTTCGTCCTGGACGGTGCAGCGTGCTCCCGCGACGTAGCCTGTGGCCGCCGCGTACGCCTCGAGCCCGTTGCTGGCCATCAGGACCGACTCAGCGCGCGTGTCCTGGCCCAGGGCGATGACTGCCACAACTTTGTCCCCGCCTGCGGCTAGGCACCCGTCCTCCACTTCCCTGACTATGCGGTGCCGTTCCTCGGGCGTCAGGCTCTCGTAGTCCGGGTCGAGTGTCTTCAAATCCGCCTTGGACCTGCCCTCGTAGTACTTGGGGTCCGGCAGGCTGCGGTAAGTGTCCTCCGCCAGGAGCTTCGTCATGGCCACCGCATTCGTGATGAACTCCTTCAGGGCGTCTTTGCGCAAGTCTGACGTGCTCTGTGAAGAATACCGGCCGTTTACAAACAACTCTATGTTCAGGCCCCTTGTCGAGGCCTCCTTGATGGTCTCGGCCTTGCGCTGCCTGTAGGTGATCTGTACGAACCGCTGGCTGTCAATCCCCACCCTGCACGCGTTCGCTCCTGCAGACATCGCGGCCTTGATGGAAGTCGCCGCCAGGTCCTGCATTTCCTTGTTCATTGTAATGCTCCTCCGCGGGTCTCCGGCGAGGCGCCCGCCGGCGCCCCGGGGACCCGATTTATGCCTTCACGCCGCCGACAGTCAGGGACTTGACGAGGATTGTGGGCTGGCCGAACCCGGCCGGCACCGCCTGTCCGCCCTTGCCGCAGTACCCTGCGCCGCTGTGGTCGAAGGCGAAGTCGTCCGCGACCATGATGACGTTCTGAAGCATCTTCGGGCCGTTGCCCATGATGTTGACGTCCTTGATGGGCGCGGAGAGGACCCCGTTTTCTATCATGCGCCCCTGAGAGACGTAGAACGCGAAGTCCCCCTCGCCTATCCGCACTTCGCCGTTGCTCACGTCTTCAACGTAGATGCCGCTGCCGGCCGCCTTTATGACGTCCGCGGGCGACGCCGGCCCCGCCAACATGTAGGTGTTGCGCATCCGTGGTTGGACGAAGTGCTGATAGCTCTGCCGCCTGCCGTTCCCCGTGGGCGCGACGTTGTAGAAGCGGGCGGAGATCCTGTCGTGCATGTAGCTGGTGAGAATCCCGTTGTCCACCAGGACCGTCTTCTGTCCCGGGGTGCCCTCGTCGTCGAAGTTGAGCGAGCCGGACCTCCCGGGCACGGTGGCGTCGTCCACAATGGTGACAAAAGGCTCGGCCACCTTCTTGCCGATCATGGTCGCGTAGGTGGACATCTTCTTGCGGTTGAAGTCCGCCTCCATGCCGTGGCCGATGGCTTCGTGCAGCAGCACGCCGGTCACGCCGGGTCCCAGCACCACCGGCATTTCGCCGGCGGGCGGCTGGACCGCGTCAAAAAGCACGAGCACGCGGCTTACCGCCTCGTTCGAAACCTCGTCCACAACTTCGGGTGTGTAGTAGGAGAAGTCGTGCCGGCCGCCCAGATTCCAGGCGGTCCGTTCGCGCTTGCCTTCCTTCTCGGCCACGACGCCGGCGTAGAGATAGTTCTTGGGCCTGAGGTCCTCCGCCTTCACCCCGTCGCTCGTGACCACGAGAACCCTCTTCTGCTCGTCGTGGAACTGCGCGTTGACTTTGACGATGAGCGGGGAAAGCGAGAAGCACTTGTCGTTCACCGCCTGGACGACAGGCAGCTTGGACTCCAGGGGAACCGACGTCAGCAGAGTCTTGAGCGGATAGTAGTTCTCGGTCTTGAGGTCCGTGAACCGGCCCGCCGGAGCGCCGGCCGCACCACTGGCTATGGTCGCCGCGGTCGCCGCGGCTGCCATCATGGCCTTCTCGTTTATCTCCTGGGTGAACCCGTACCCTACCTGGTCGTCCTTCACGGTCCTTATGCCGACCCCAAGGCCGACGTCGCAGTAAGCCCTGTTGACCTTGCCGTCCTCCAGGATGACGTAGTTGGCCACCGAGTGCTCGAAATACAGGTCGGCGTATTCCCCGCCCTTCGACATCGCCTGTCCCAACACCTTCCTGCACAGGGCGTCCGTGACGCCGAACTCGCTCTCGAAGTACCCCGACGCCTCGGCGTGGGCCAGGTCCACAACCGACCTGGGAAAGGACGCCGCTATGGCGGCTGCTACGGCCGTGGCGGAGGTCTTGAGAAACGAACGTCGCGTGATCGAATCCATGGCTCCTCCTCAGGGTTCTCCTGTCCGGCAGGCGCGCAAAGGTGAAGCAGCAGGGCGACAGCGCCCGGCCACGAGTCGGGTCCGGGCCGCGTCATGCGTGACGAGTCGGGTCCGGGCCGCATCATACGGCATGATCGACATTCCGGGTGAGCCCAACCATTATACAACACACACTACGGAATTGCGCCCTGGCCGGTTGCGGGGGAACGGCTGTATCGAAAAATCGTTGACACGTCGGAGGTGTGTTGTTATACTGCGCCCCGACACCAATTAGAGGCCGTGCTCCGTGTCGATTCCAATTCCCCCCTCGTTGTCATAGTCATGCGTGCGTGAGCTCTTCCCAGGGAGTTCGGCGCGTAATTTGTAGTTGCTCTGAGTCGCGGCAAGGCCGCCGGCCGGGCGCAAGCCCTTGCGCCGGACGGGGTTTCGCCCAAACGACTCGAGGCCGGCAGGACAGTCCGGCGGCGTGGTACCGGGGTTGACAAATGAGGGTATCGAGGCTTTCACTTTTCCCCCTTATTCTCCTGCTCATTAGTCTGTTAGGGTTGGCGGGCGCGAAAGTCGCGTTTCCCGTTTCCCAGGAAGAGGGCGAACCCGCCGCGGGGGGGTCTCTTACCTCCGCGTTCGAGATGTCCGAGACGTGCATCCTCTGCCACGAGGACAAGGGCGCCAATCTCAAGGGAACGGCCCACGCCCTGCCCTCTCCGGAGAGACCCGCTTACGAGGGCGTGAAGGTCTTCTGCCAGGACTGCCACGTAAACCCCGAGAAACACCTGGAAGACCCCACAGCCGAGACGGCCCGGCGCACCGAGGACATGTCCGCTGAGGAACTGCTGACGATCTGTTCGGCCTGCCACGCTTTCCCTCACGTCAGGGAGATGGCGACCGCCACGTCCCATTTCGGCAACGGAGTGACGTGCGTCGCGTGCCACAAGCTTCACAGGCCGACCGAGACCCGCCTCCTGAAGAAGGCGCCGTCACAGAGCTGTTTCGAGTGCCACACGTCTGTCTCGGAGACTTTCAGCATGCCCTCTCACCATCCGTTGAACGAGGGCACGCTCAAGTGCGTGAGCTGCCACACGGTGATGAGCTCTTTCGACCAGCCGTTCTCGCAGGAAAGCGCGAGGGCCGTCTGCGTGAACTGCCACACGGAATACGAGGGGCCGCTGCCGTACGAGCATCAGGCCCTGAACGACTATGCTTTCGAGAAGCACGGCTGCCTGGCCTGTCACGAGGCCCACGGCTCCGCCAACAAGAGGCTGCTGAGGGAACCCGACGAACGTCTGTGTCTGCAGTGCCACACCGTCCCGGGTCATTACACCGCGCACGGCGGCATCTGGTCCAGGGGACCGTGTCAGAATTGTCATTCCGACGTGCACGGGTCGTACACTAACAGGCTGTTTTTCGACGAGACGATGCTGACGAGGCCCTGTTTCCAGGCCGGCTGTCACGAGGTTCAGCCGGATTGACGGCCGCACTGGCCGGCGAGGCCGGCCGGAAGGAGAAGTCGTTGCGAGTCAATAAGGGGTTGGCCGCTGCGGCGGCGGGTTGTTTCCTGACCGCCTGCCTCTTTGCCCCGAGCTCACTGCCCGCCCAGGAGCCGCCGTCGGAACAGATTCCGGTGCTGGAGGGCCACATCAAGCTGGGGGTCTCCTCGATCACCGACGACGGCAACGCTTCGAGCACGATAGAGGCCTACAACCTGTCCAGAGGCCTCAGGCTGACCAATCTCTTCTTGCGAGGCGTGGCGGGAGAGACCAAGACCATATCAGTCGACTTGCACGACGTCTCGCGACATCAGGCGAACGCTTCGGTCGAGTTCTCCGAGACCGGACTGCTCAACGTCAAATTCGACTACTCGCGACTGCGGTATCTGGAGTCGGCGTCCAGCAATTCTGAATCTGTTCGGGAGGCCGCCGGCGTGTCCGGAAACCTGACCCCGACAAAGTGGTTGAAGCTGTACGGCGGCATGAACGACCAGGAAAGACGCGGTAACCGGGTGGCCTATTTGACGGACAACCTCGACTTCCCGGGCTCGTTGTACGATTACTCCATCAAGAGCCGCAGCGTCGGGGCCCAGCTGCGGGCCCGCCAGAGGAGCTTCGAGGTCAGCCACGAATGGAGACGGTTCAGGAGCGAGGCGAACTCGCCGCTGAACAGGGAGGGCCGGAGACTCCGCGTGGCCGGCATGTTGGGCCTGACGAGGATGGTCACGCTGTCCGGTTCCTACGTGAGTGACGAAAGCGTGCTGGAACACACGGACGACGCCCTGGACATGAAGTCTTACTCCGGGGTGCTGGAACTGAGGCCGGTCGCGTTCCTCACCGTGGCGGGTTACGCGAATCACAAGAACACTCAGAACGACGTGACGGACGACGTCGTCCGGACCCTGTCCGCGGGCAGCAAGGTCGACTTGAGCCTCCGCCGCGGAGTGTTCCTGGAGGGAGGCTACGAATTCACGAAGAGAAACGACGAGCCGGAGGGCTCGGACCCGGGCTTCGCGAAGAGGCAGCTCTCCACGGACGCCTTCATCGCCGGACTGACCGCCCGCCTCTCCGAGAAGGCGAGACTGACCGTGCGTTACAAGACGAGGAACACGGACAGGACGCTGTACGGAGGGCTGAGCGGTCCGTTCGACACGGACTATTTCCTGGCCAAGGTCGAGGGATGGGCCACCCAGACCCTACAATACGCCCTGGCATTCGAGGACAAGGAGAGGTCCAACGACGACCTCATGAGCTCGAGCTGGACCAGGGGACCTTCTCTGTTCGCCGACTGGACCCTGGCGCTTCCGGGACGCACGGTGGGCTTGAGACTCAACGGGTCGGGGTTCAGGAACAACTACTCCGACCTCAATAGATCCTTCGAGACCGACAACGTTCTCGTGTCGGCGAGGCTGCGTGTGCCGATCTTCGCCCGCCTGACGGCCGAGACCGGCATCACTCATATCGACGTGCGGGGCGACCTGGACATAAGGAAAGACATTGTGGCCGCCTCGTTGGAGTATGCCGTGGGTGCAGGTTACTCAGTAGAGGCCAGGTACGACCTCTTCAGTTATGACGATTTTCTGAGCTACCAGGACAACTACGCGGCCAACGTATTCACCGTGAGCCTGTCGAAGAGATTCAGCGCTCTGGGGCGCGGCGACTGACGCCGACGAAACTGTGTGGTAATCCCGGAGGAAGGAGGGTCCTCGAGATGTTGGAAGACGACAAACGCGCCGGAACTCCACGGCGACGCGGCCGTGCGACCATGGCGCCACCCCTGGTGACGACGCTGGCCATGCTGGTGGCCGCGGCGCTGCTCCTGGCTCTGACGGGGTGCGAGAAGACCACGAACGTGACTGCGCCGGCGGCAGAGGCGGAAACGTACGTCAGCTCGCAGGCGTGTCAGGCGTGTCACCCGGAGCTGTACGCCGAGTTCAGCAACACCGGTCACAATCTTGTGTTGAATCGCGCCTCGGAAGCCGGCGGGCGCGGATACTTCCCGTTCGGAGACCTGCCCGGTCCGCCCGAGGGACACCAGTGGGGTGATCTGTCGTACGTGGTAGGCGGCTTCTGGTGGAAGGCCAGGTTCGTCGGTAACGACGGCTACGTCGTCACGGGCACGACCGCTCAGTACAACGTTCAGAGCGACAGATGGGTGGCGTACGCGGCCGGCAGTGTGGTGCCGTACGACTGCGGCCCGTGCCACACGACAGGTTACAGGAGCGAGGGCCACCAGGGCGGAATGCCCGGCGTGGTCGGCACGTGGGCGTTGAACGGCGTCCAGTGCGAGCGCTGCCACGGGCCCGGCAGCCGCCACGTCTACGCGCCTTACGACTTCCCGCTCAAGGTGGACCGTTCCGCGTCGTTGTGCGGCGAGTGTCATGTTCGCGGCGACGTGTCGAAGATCCCCGCAGAAGCAGGCTTCATAATGCATGAGGCGCAGTACAACGAGCTGCACGCCACGAAGAAGGGCAACTTCGCCTGTGTGAACTGCCACGACCCTCACGTCAGCCTGCACGGGCAGAACCCCTCCCGTGACGTCGCCATCAAGGCCAGGTGCGAGACCTGCCACTTCGAAGAGGCGGAGTCGTACGCGGCAAGCGAGCTGCCTCACTACGGCCTCGGGACGATAGACTGCGCCGAGTGCCACATGGCGTACGCCGTGAAGTCGGCGGAAGGTCAGCTGGCCAGGTACCGCGGCGACGTCAGGTCGCATCTGTTCAGGATAAACACCAGCCCGACTGCCAGCATGTTCACGTCAGACGGCAAGTACGCGAACGGCTATTTGACGCTGGATTACGTGTGCTTGCGTTGCCACATATCGCAGACAAAACAGTGGGCATTGGAGCATGCACCCGAGGTGCACTCTAATGAGGAGGGAGGAGCAACATGAGAAGACTGTTCTTGCTGAGCGTGGGCGTTCTTGCGGTGGGCGCGGTACTGGCGCTGGGAGGGTGCGAGGGGCCCACTGGCCCGGAGGGTCCGGAGGGATCATCGGGCACCTCGGAGTGCTTCCAGTGCCATTCCGAGAATTCGGCGCTGCTGGCCATCGAGGGTCAATACGAAAACTCCGTGCACAACAAAGGCCTGGACTTCGAGCGGAACACGCCGCCCTGTTCGGGCTGTCACACTCACGAGGGCTTCCTGGCGAAGCTCGCGACCGACGGCCCGGGCACAATCCCCAACCCTTCGACCATACACTGCTTCACCTGTCATGAGCCGCACACCAGCGGCAACTTCAACCTAAGGACCCAGGCACCTGTGACCCTTATGCTGGGCGGGGCGGTGTTCGACCGAGGCCACGGCAACCTCTGCGCGAACTGCCACCAGGCTCGAGTGCCCAACCCGATGGTGAAGGCCGCGCCGGACTCCACCAACATCGGGAGCAACAGGTGGGGCCCGCACCACAGCATGCAGGCAAACATGCTGGTGGGCAGCGGAGGGCACGAGTTCGCGGGGTATGAGTATGAGGATTCGCCCCACACCGTTGCCGTCGTGAACGGTTGTCCGTCTTGCCACATGGCCGCGCCGTTCGGAGGCCAGGCCGGCGGCCATTCGATGAACATGACCTACGTCTACCACGAGGAAGAGGAAGAGCTTATCAGCGGCTGCAACGTCGAGGACTGCCATTACGGCGCAGTCGAGGACTTCAGGTACGCGGGCGCGGAGGCACAAGTGGAGCTGCTGCTGGAGGACCTCCACTCGATCCTCGTGGCAAGGAACTTGATTGACTCGGAAGGCCTGCCGGTGCCGGGAAAGCGCACCGAAGCTGAGGCGGGCGCCGTACTCAACTTCATGTTTGTCGAGGGAGACCGCAGTGTCGGAATCCACAACACGGACTATACCGTGGCGCTGCTGGAGTCTTCCCTGGCAGAGCTGGGGACGACTGCGCCTCCGTCAGAGAAGTTCATGGCCAACAACGAGGCCAGGCGGTTTCTGAGGTAGGCAATCCCGAGACCTGAGGTTCGGCAGACGCGCGGCAGGTCGCGGGATGACACGCGGCGAGCCCCCGGATGCGGCGCCCTGCGGCGGGTGCCAACCGGAAAGGCCGGCCCCTTTCTACGAGGAAAGAGGCCGGCCTTTGCTTTGCCGCCGGCGTTATTGCGGCCCTATTGCGGCCGTTATTGTGGCGCGGACCAGGGTCCGCTCAACGAGGCTCGTTTATCGGGTCCCGCCTGCCTACCGGCGAGCGCCGGCGCGAGGTTTCTTCCAGGCGCCGTCGGCGGCTCCCACCGCGCCGTCCGGCGCGACCCTCTGCGCGTAGACGTCGTAATCGGTGCCGTTCCTGAAATCGGTCCAGACCAGGACGGCGCCGCCTTTAGAATCGGGCACCGCCACCGGGAACTCCTGGTCCTCCGGCGCCGTGCACACGACCGCCCCGGCCGACTTCCACAGCGTCTTGCCATTCGGACCGATTCGCTGCGCGTGGATGTCGTAAGTGCCGCTCAGGCGTTCCTCGTACCAGGACACGACCGCGCCTCCCGCTCCGTCAGGGACCATGTCGTGATAGCGTTCGTTGTACTCGCCGGCGCACACCAGGGCGCCGTTCCTCTTCCAAAGCGTCCTGCCGGACGGGTCGACTCTCTGCGCGTAGGTGTCGTAGCTCGAGCCGTCGCGATAGTCCCGCCACAGGATTATGGCGCCACCGGCCCCGTCGGAAACGATGAGCGGCCACCACTTGGCGCCGGCCGCCGTGCACACCGGGATTCCGTCCTGCTGCCACATCACGTTTCCGGAAGCGCTCACCCGTTGTACGTATATGTCGTAGTTGCTGCTGTTGCGGGGATCCCGCCAGGCGATTATGGCGCCGCCCTCCCCGTCCGTAGTGATGCGCGGAAGCTTGCTGCCGGCCGCCGTGCAGAGCGGAACGCCGTTCTCCTGCCAGAGGACTTTACCAGAGGAGTCGAGACGCTGCGCGTAGACCCAGTAGTCAGTCCCCTGCCTGAAGTCGGCCCATGTCACTATCGCGCCGCCGGAGCCATCCGAGACGATCCGGGGAAATCCCTGGGCCCGGTCCGCGGAGCAGACCGGGACGCCGTTGCTCTTCCAGACCACTCTGCCTGACGAGTCCAGACGCTGCGCGAACACGTCGCAGTCCCCGGCGCGGCGGTCATCGCACCACGTGACTATGGCGCCTCCGGCGCCGTCCCCCGTGATGTCGCGGCACCTCTCACTGCACGCAGTCGTGCAGACCGGGACGCCTTCAGTCGGCCACAGCGGCCTGCCCTCGGAGTCCAGACGCTGCGCGTAGATGTCCGGGTTTACCCCGCTGCGCGCGTCGTTCCACGTTATTATGGCGCCTCCGGCGCCATCCTCCGCCAGGTCGGGCAGCTGGCTCCCGGGCGCGATGCTCACGCTCACCCCGTCCACCCTCCAGAGAGGAGTGCCGGACGCGGTGACTCGCTGGGCGAACACCCCGCCGTTGTACCACGTGACAATCGCGCCTCCGGCGCCGTCGGGGATCGCTTCCACCGAGAGCTGGTCGCCCTTTGCCGTGCAGACGGGAACGCCGTTTCCCTTCCAGGACGCCTCCGCGTCGACGCAGACGCAGGCAGGGACAAACGCAAGAACAACCAGAGCAGCCAGAGCTACCAGAGCAATGTCACGTCGTTCCATGACTTCCCTTCCTTTACTCCTCGCCTTTAGCGAGACCTGCCGCGTACCACTTCATCATGCTGAACCCTTGGGACGAGTGAGCTTGGGGACGAGGGGGTGAATCTCCTGCTGCCGTCTTCGGGACGCAGTGTCCGGGGGGGAGCCGGACAATTACAGTATATCAGCACGCGGCCCAGTTCAACGGCAAAAAACGCCGCGGCCCCTGCCGGAAACGAAAGCTGAATGAGCCAAGAAAACTAGCTTGACGTGACGGCACGGGCAGTGTATAATACAACCGCTATCTTCAACCACCACGCACGGCGGATACTTCGTTGCATCGGACGTTACATTACGTCTATGGGCTTTTTGCTTCAGGGAGGTGCGCATGAGAGCTTTGGCTAACGCAGCGTGTCTTTGTCTCGTTCTCGTACTCGGATTGTCATTGCTTCCACAGCCCGCGGTGGCCGGGCCTGAAGCGGCGACCGTCACGGCCAGTCTTGTGTACGTGGGAGGACCTCTGGAGAACAGGACCTTCCGGTTCGATTACACGGTCACAAACAACACGATCGAGCCTAGCATCAGCGGTTTTATCATCTTCTTCGACGCCGACGGCCAGAACAGGGCCGATTTCGTCTCCTACGCCGCGCCGGTATACTGGGAAGATGTGTTTGTGACTCCGGAAGGCCCGGACGGTTCTTGGAACGTCGAATGGGACGAGCTCACAGGCGTTGACAGAATCGAGCCGGGTGAGAGCCACAACGGCTTCTCCGTCACTTTCACGTGGAATGACCCATTCAGCTATCCTGGCAGCCAGGAGTTCGAGGTTTGGAACGGCGGGGCCTACGACGGCATGACCATATGGGTGCCGGGCGGACCCACCGGCGCCAGCACGACTTCGTGGAGCCGTATAAAGGACTTGTTCCGGTAACAGCCGCCTGACAACAGTACCCTGAAAGATTCGAGAGCAGGAGTTGCAGCAAACTCCTGCTCTCTTGCTTTGTCCGCGGACAGACCGCCCGTGTACGCGCCGCACGGGGGCGAAGGAGAGTCATGACCTCGTCCAAACTCTGCTTCGTGGTGCACGAGCATCACGCTTCACGCATTCACTTCGACTTCCGTCTTGAGGTGCGGGGAGCGCTGAAGTCGTGGGCGGTTCCAAGAGGCCCGTCGATGAACCCGGCCGAGAAGCGGCTGGCCATCCAGGTTGAGGACCATCCGCTCGAATACATAGACTTCGAGGGTGTGATACCCGACGGTGAATACGGCGCCGGCCCGGTGGTCGTGTGGGACACCGGAGACTACACATTGGAGAAGGAGAACCCGGATCTCCTCGAGTTCCTGCTGCGCGGGAAGAAGCTGAAGGGCGGCTTCGCCCTCGTCCGCATCAAGGGAAGGGGTAAGGGGAACGAATGGCTTCTGATCAAACGGAAGGACGAGCACGCGGACCCGGACTGGAAGCTCAAGTCCGCCCTGACCGCTCGCAAGAAGAAGGCCCTGGGGAAGTAGGGGGCGCGTACTGCCTTCCGTCGCGAGCCTGGACCACCCTTACCTGAAGAGACACTTGATCCTGCCCCAGGTCCCCTTAGCGGGCTCGACGCCGATTGTCGGGTAAACAAACACCGTTCCCGATCGGCACAGATGGGGCAGTTTCTGATTCTCGTCGTTCCTCATGTCGCTTCTCACTATCCCCACCGTAGTTATGCCGGGGTAGATGGCCCAGAAAGTGATTCTAAACAACTGCCCAGGTCCCGCAATCGTATTGCCCAGAATCGATCCGTTCACCCAGACAGAGTCACTCTCCTCGTATTCGTTCAACCACCTGAAGAAAGTGGGGTACCCGGAGTTCAGCGGCAAGGCACCCTCTGACACGTCCTGTACTTGAAGATGTACCGGGTCAAAGATGACCGTCATGTCATAGCCCATCAGGCTGTCAACTTCGGAATTCACCATGATATCAAGCTGAAAGAACTGACTGTTGACCCACACACGCGTGCTGTCGGGCTCGATTGAGATCAGTGCTTCGGCAGAAGAGGAAGTCGGAATGAAAACCATCGTCAGCAAGACAAGTAGCTGAAGCGCCATTACTCGTGTTCCCATACTCTGCTCCAGGTTTTACCGGACCATGATCAGACGACTCTTGAAGGTCGCCCGGGCGGCTCTGGCCACTACCGGGTAGACGCCCGCGGGCAGGTATTTTCCACTGTCGTCCCTTCCATCCCATGGGAACTCGAACCTACCCGCGGGTAGCAGACCGCCAAACACAGAACGCACCTTGCGGCCCGACACCGAATAGATCTCAATCGAGACGCTCGACTGCAGCGCCTGAGCGCCGTCGGGCGGTACGTCCAGTACGAGCGTTGTCAGAGGGTTAAACGGGTTGGGATAGTTGAAAAAACTGCTGTGCGACTGTCCGCCGGAAGGCACGCCGACGGGTGTGCCGATTATGATCAGGGAGGGGTCTCCCGTCACGGGTGAGAGCTCGACTCTGTCGATGTCCCACAGCCTCACGCTCGTGATGTGAACTGGACAGACGCCCACCTCCCTGGCCCTGAACACGAAACGCACAAGCTCGCCCGGAGCGAGGACAAAACTCCTGTACCCCAGTACGCAGTCTACCGCCGTGGCCGTATCGCTTGACACGAGCTCCCAGCGGAAGAACCTGGGAAACGAGGCCTGTTTGAACAGCATGCCCTCCACAGCGGTCGTGCATCGGACGAGCGTAGAATCGAAGGCAATGTAGACTTCCATGCAGCCCAGGGAATCCACGGCGTCGTCCACCATCACGCGGAGAGTACAGAGGTCGCCCGGATTGACGTGCAGCTGGGACGGCACCAGGGTCACGGTCGGAGCACCATCTGCGAACGCGCAGTGGGCGGCGCCGGCCGCGGCCAGCAGGACGATTCCGATCAGGAGCAGAGACCTCCCTGCCGAACGCCCCCGAAAGCGGCGACGCCGGCAGTCTCCAGTAAGCTTCATGATGTCTCCTTCGCCCCTACGAGGGCTCCGGCGGGGGGCGCCGCGGAGTACTTACGGCGCCCCACACACCTCTACTGAGCTCGGCTACCGGATCATGATCATCTTCTGGCTGACCGAGAAGCCAGGAGTCTCCATACAGCAGAAATACACACCGCTGGGAAGAACCTCTCCTGCCTCGTCACGACCGTTCCACTCCACCGTGTAACGACCGGCCGCCCTGCTCTCGTCCACCAGCGTGCGCACCAA
>CAZMZP010000073.1:0-102166 GCA_964570935.1 uncultured bacterium | reverse complement strand
GTACATCGCGCCGGTGTCAACGTACAGCTCTCCGAGCGCCCGTGCGACGGCGCGCGCCGTCGTGCTCTTGCCCGAGGCGGAGGGCCCGTCAATTGCTATGACCAGTCTGCGGCGTGTCGGCATGGCCCGCGGCGACACAACGCCGCTTTCCCTCCCACGGCCCTGGCGTGAGCCTGCGACCCGACCGGGCCCTTCATACTGTTCCGACGGAAACACGAAAGAGGCAAGCGGGAAAGCCGGTCAACGGCCATCAAAGCGGAAGAACAGGAAGCCGCCTGAGCCGGGACCGCGAGACCGGACACCGGCCCGCGGCCGACCACGACTACCGGAGAGGAAGGGCTACTGCCGGGGCTCTCAGGGCATCTGCAGGCGAGCCTCGCGAACACTTTCCTCCTTCTTCTTCCGTTTTGTGCCCGCCAACACCTCCTTCAGGCCCTCCAGGAGCCTCTCGTTTTCTTGTCGAGTTCCCACAGTGATCCTCACGAACGTATCCGGGAGACCGAACGGTCCCATGGGCCTCACGATGAGTCCCCTCTTCTCGAGCTCGTGGCAGGCGGTCTTGCACCCCACCCTCAGGTCTACCAGGAAGAAGTTGGCCTCTGAATCCACCATGTTGAGCCCGAGTTCCTTGAGTTTTTCCTTGAAGAACGCCATGCCCTCGGAGTTCAACCTGACGGTCTTGGTGACCTGTTCCTCGTCGTCCAGACTGGCCCGTGCGGCCACCTGGGCGGCCGTGCTGACGTTGAACGGGAGCCTCACGGTGTCAAGCAGGAACACCATCTCCTCCGACGCGATTCCGTAGCCGATCCGGAGCCCCGCCAGAGCGTATATCTTGGAGAAGGTCCGGAGAGTGATGACCGGCCTGCCCTCCCTCACTAGTTTCAAGGAATCCTGGTAGTCCGGGTCCTTGACGTACTCGCAGTATGCCTCATCGAACACTACCACGACCGTCTCCGGGATCGTGTCCATGAACTTCCTGACGTCGCGCTCCTTCACTATCGTCCCGGTGGGGTTGTTGGGGCTGCATATGAACACTATCTTGGTCTTAGGAGTTACAGCCCTGGCCATCGCCACCATGTCGAACTTGTGGTTCTTGAGAGGCACCATGACGGGCGTCGCGCCCATCAGGTCGATGGCTATCTTGTACATCGCGAAGGAGGGGTCGCCTATTACGACCTCGTCGTCCACTCCGGCGAACAGATGGCACACGAGCTCTATGAGCTCGTTCGAGCCGTTCCCCACCACTATCTGTTCCATCGGGAAACCCACGTGCCTCGCGAGCCTTTCCCTGAGGAAATACGAGCTGCCGTCCGGATACCTGTTGAGCACCAGGGCGTTCTCGCTGAGCGCCTTTATGGCCAAAGGAGAAGGACCCAGGGGGTTCTCGTTGGATGCGAACTTGAGCGCGTTCTTGACACCCAGCTCCCGCTCCACCAGCTCGATGGGCTTGCCGGGCACGTACGGCGCTACCCTGTAGACGTTCTCTTTCACCAGGTCCTTCAGCGCAACTGTCACGAATGCTCCTTTCTAGTCTGCTGCAAAGAAACAGGTTACCGTAAGTCGGCCACAAACAGGGTAACGATACACTATGGGGCGCCGGCAGGCAACAGTATTCTCAACCGGTAGGTTCGATTCTTGACGCACCCGCGGAGATAGCTTCTTGCAGCGCATGCACCTCGTCGTCCCTGAGCTCCCTCCACGAGCCGGCCGGGAGCGCGTCCAGTTCGACCGGACCCACGCCGGTCCTGACAAGGCGCCGAACCGTAAGCCCGACGGCCCTGCACATCCTCCTGACCTGCCGCTTCTGTCCTTCTCTGAGCGCTATTCTGAGAAGGTGACCGTTTCCGGCCGGTCCCGCGTAAGAGACCACGGCCGGATTCGACCTGGCGCCCTCGCCCAGGTCGACGCCCTGCCTCAGCGCCTTGAGCGCGCTCTCCGGAGGAGTCTCACCCACCAGGACTTCGTACCTCTTTTCGACTCCGCGACTGGGATGCGTCAGTCCGTGCGCCAGCGCGCCGTCGTTGGTGAGAAAGAGCAGTCCCTCGGTGTCGAGGTCCAGCCTGCCGACCGGGAAGAGTCGCCCGAAACCCGGCGGGACAAGCTCAAGCACGGTGGGTCGTCCCCTGGTGTCGGCGGCGCTCACTATGTGTCCCGCCGGCTTGTTCAACATCAGGTACCGGCAGACCGGCGGCTCCGCCAGCGGCGAGCCGTCCAGCTCGACTGAGTCTCTGCCGGGGACTACGCTGATGCCGGGTAGGAGGACAGTGGAACCGTTCACGGATACGCGGCCAGCCTTTATGAGCTCGTCGCACTTTCTCCTGCTGGCGACGCCCCTAGACGCCAGGAACTTGTTCAGACGGCAGACCTCCATCGTCCTCGACTCCCGCGGCCTCCCTCTCGTCAAGAATTTCCTTCAGCTCTGACAGCTTCGGCAGCTCATCGAGCTCGTTCAGTCCGAAGTGAAGAAGGAACTGCCTGGTGGTTCCGTAAAGCAGAGCCCGGCCCGGTCCCTTGGCCCTTCCGCGTATTGTGACCAGCCCCCGCTCCAGGAGCGTGTGCAGAGTGGCCCCCGAATCCACGCCCCTGATGCTCTCCACCTCCAGCTTCGTAACGGGCTGTTTGTAGGCGAGGATGGCGGCCGTTTCCAGGGCCGCTCTCGACAGCCGGGCCTTTCGTTTCGCGTGCTTCAGCCTGTCCAGCCAGAACGAATACTCCTCCCGCGTGCAGATCTGGTAGCCACCCGCCACGTGCATCAGCTTGAAGGCGTGCGGAAGCGCGTCGTACTCGTGGGACAGCTCCGCGAGGGCCTCAGTCACGTCCTCGCGCGTCACTTCCTCCACCAGCTCCAGCACGTCGCCGACGGTCAGGGGCGACTCCGCCGCGAACAACATTGCCTCGACCACGAACCTAAGCTCACTCCGCTCCAACGTCTCCCACCTCCGGAGTCTCCGCGAAAGAATATATCCATATCTCGCCGAAGACCGAGCGCTGGACCGCGCCCGCTCTCCCGCTCTTTATGAGCTCGAGCACACTTATGAAAGTCCCGATTATGTCCAGGCGCGTCCGGCTCGCATCCAGGAGCTCCGAGAACCGCACCTTACCCCTGGACCTGAGCACCTCCCAGATCTCTTCTATCCGCTTCATGACGTTCAGCCTGTCCGACTCCACTTCGTGCGCCGGCGGCTCCACTGTCCTGGCCAGAGCGGCCCTCAGCGCGTCCATCAAGTCGAAGAGGCTCGCCTCTTCCAGCTCGGCCTCGCCGTTCTCGAAAGTGATCTCGGAGAACCCTCTCTCGAAGACACGGCGCATCTGACCTTCCCTCTCTTTGAGAGTCTCCGCCGCCTCCTTGAAGCGCTTGTATTCGAGCAGGCGCCTCACGAGTTCCTCTCTCGGGTCTTCCTCTTCCTCCTCTTCCGCGGGCACCGCCGGGAGCAGCATCCTCACCTTTATCCGCATGAGCGTGGCCGCCATCACCAGGAACTCCCCAGCCACGTCCAGGTCCAGCATCTGCATCATCTCTATGTACGACAGGTACTGGAGCGTTATGTGGGCTATGGGGATGTCGTATATGTCGATCTCCTCCTTCTTGATAAGGTGCAGAAGGAGGTCCAGCGGCCCCTCGAACCTCTCGAGTTTCACGTGGTAAGACGTGGTCTGTTCGAATCTGTCGTCGGATGATTCCACTCGAGGCGTATTCTCCACCACATCGGCTACTGCACGGCGGCTGCTACTCGTCCCAGAGCTTCATGCCCCCTCGCACGTCGTGCATCGTCTCTCTGGCCACGGCCCTGGCCCTTTCAGTTCCCCTGTCTATTATGTCTTCCAGAGTTTTCGGGTTCGCCAGCAGTTCGGCGCGCTTCTCTCTCAGCGGCGCGAGCGCCACGGCCAGGCGTTCAGCCGCGGTCTGCTTGCAGGACACGCAGCCCAGCACGCCCGACTTGCAGTCGTTCTCTATCTCCTGGATGCCGTCGGCGTTGAACCTCTTCTGATAGCTGAACACGTTGCAAACGTCGGGGTGACCCGCGTCGCCCTTCCTTATCTTCTTCGGGTCCGTGACCGCGGTCTTGACTCGCGCCAGGATCGTCTCGGGACTGTCGCCCAGCTCGATGACGTTGCCGACCGACTTGCTCATTCTCTTCCCGTCCAGGCCGGGGAGCCGTGCGAACACCGTCAGCCTGGGTTCAGGCTCCGGGAACACGTCCCCGTAGAGCGAGTTGAATCGCCGGGCTATTTCCCTGGTCAGCTCCACGTGCGCCACCTGGTCCTCGCCCACAGGGACAGCGTTCGCCTTGTACAACAGTATGTCGGCGGCCTGGAGCACCGGGTAGCCCAGGAGCCCGTAAGACACGTTGCCGCTGAGATGCAGGTCGCGCACCACCTCTTTGAGCGTGGGGTTCCTCTCCAGCCGGGCCTTCGTTACCAGCATGGAAAGAAGCAGGTGGAGCTCGGCGTGCTCCTTCACTCTGGACTGCACGAACACGACGGCCTTGTCCGGGTCCAGGCCCGCGCTTACCCAGTCGGCCACCATCTCCATTGTGTCCTGCCTGATCCTGTCCGTTCGCTCGTAGGCAGTGGTGAGCACGTGCCAATCGGCCACCATGTGAAAGCTGTCGTATTCGTTCTGAAGCTTGACCCAGTTTTCGAGCGCGCCCACAAGATGCCCCAGATGCAGCTTGCCGGTGGGCCGCATGCCGCTCAGTATTCTACCCTTTGCCATTTCCTGCTGCGTCCTCTCACAATACGTGGTAAGAGCCCGCCACGAGTTCGAAGAACCCCCGCAGAAGACCCACCGGTATGTCCAGCACGAGCCTCCTCAGAGGGGGAAACATCAGCACGACGATCAGTATCCACATCCCAAAGTTCGCCACCTGCCTGTAGTAGTGGGCCGCTCCGGAAGGCAGCAACGCCGCCAGCACATGCGAGCCGTCCAGCGGCGGCACGGGGATGAGGTTGAATACCGCCAGAAGACAATTTATGTGCATACCATATAGCAGCATGTACCTCACTGCAACCAGCATGTCGCTGCCACCCTGCCAGGGAGGAAGAAACCTCGATACCAGTGCGAACACCAGCGCCAGGCCCATGTTCGAAAGCGGTCCGGCCAGCGAGACCTCGACCTCGCTGCGCCTCCCGCCCCTGAAGTTGAACGGATTGACCGGCACCGGCTTGGCCCAGCCGATCAGCACCGCCGGCTTGAACCCCTGCGCCAGGAGGAACATCAGTGGAACGACTATGCTACCGAAGAGATCGATGTGAGGGAGAGGGTTGAGAGTGATCCTTCCGGCGTTCCTGGCCGTGGGGTCTCCGTGCGACAGCGCCGCCAGTCCGTGCGCGCACTCATGGACTATTATCGAGAATAGAAACACCGGGAGGCTGAGTACTATAAAAGCCGGTGACATGCTCCTCTTTCACACCTCCGTCCAGATCGTGTGGCGCTTCAGACCCTGTAACGCTCAAGCTCTTCCGTGGCCAACGGAGCCACGCGCAGCACCCGCGTCCCGCCCGAGGCCTTCTCCTCGGCTGCTTCCGGCGAGGCGGCTCCGGCCGCGTCCGTCCTCCGCCAGCTCACCGGAACCTCCGGCTCACGTTTGGCGTCGCTGTGCGCGGCGCATATCCTGGCCGACAGCTCCACACAGCCGTCGTCCCCACCGCGCAAAAGTCCCACCGGACCCGGAACGGGGAAGGTTGAAAGCACCACGTCCGCCTCACGGGCGAGACTCTCCAGGACGATATTCTCCTTCTGGTCTCTTCCCACCACGAGCTTCACCGAGTCCCCCAGCCTGTAATGACGGCCGGTGCCCAAAAGCCTCGCGTTCTCCAGGGTCAGCTCTCCGTGCCGCATCAGGTCGCGCACTTTTCTGGAATACACCGGGTCAGTCAGAAGGCATCCGCCGGCCGGGCCCGGGTACTGCGTGATGCCCAGCTCCTCCGCCAGCCTCATCTGCGGTTTCCTGGACCGTCCGCTGATGCCGTACAGCCGGCTGCGGTCGACCACGCCCGCCTCCTCCGGCCGCGTGACCGGAAGCAGCAGCGCGCTCAACGGCCTCAGCAGAAGCCCCGCAAGCCCGGATTCTGTCTCGACTATCCCGAGCGCCTTCCGATGCTGCGACATGGGCCTCTCGCCCAGCACCTCGCCCGTGAACACGAACGAGGCCCCCTCCTCCAGCATCACTTCCCGCGCCCGGCGCAGCATCAACGCGTGGCAGTCGATGCACGGGTTCACGTTCTTGCCGTACCCGTGCGCGGGCTTCTGCAGCATCGCCAGGTACTCCCCACCCATCTCCTCCACTCTCGACCTTACGCCGAGCCGCTCGGCCAGCGCGCTGGCCTCGCCGCGCTCCTCCTCGGGAGAAGCCGCGAAGGGGATTATGAAGTGGAGCCCGACCACCTCTATGCCCTGGCGTCTCACGAGCGAGACGGCCAGGATGCTGTCCAGCCCCCCGGACACGAGGCCCACCGCTTTTCGTTCCATGCCGCTGACCCGCCTGTCACTTTCTACTTTGTGACCTCGCCCTCTTCCACCGCCGCCTCGGGTAGGGTGCTGCCCAACCCGTACGTTCCGAAGCGCTCTTTGGCCACCCTCAGCATGTCCGCCTTCTCGACAGCCTGTATGCCGTCCAGGAAGCGGTCGGTGAAATCGTAGCCCACGCCCAGACATTCGTAGTAGGCGAAGTTGTACGACTGACTCTCGTTCGATTCAAGTCCTATGATGTACGAGCCCCGCAGGTACGTCTTGGTGTCGTTCAATTCCTCGTCCGTGACCACCTGGACGCGTACCTTCTCCACTTCGGCGAGGATTCCGTCCCTGGCGGTCTCGTACTGGTCCGGCCTCGTCCCGATGTAAGTCCCCATGAACGCGTCCCGGGAGTAGCCGGCGAAGAAGCTCCCCACCTGGTAGCCCAGCCCCTGCTTATCCCGGAGCTCGGTGAAGAGCCTGGAGTGCATGGAGCCGCCCAGTATCGAATCCAGGACGCGCGCCGGGAAGTAGTCTTCTTGGGACATGCCGGGTGCGGGAAAGGCTATTACGAGCCAAGCGGACGCGCTCTTCTTGTACGTGAGCTGCCGGCGGGACTCCGCCAGCGAGAAGGCCGGCAGTTCGGCGCCGGGCTTCTCGCCGCCGCCCTTGAGGACCCCGAACCTCTTTTCAACGTCCTTCATGAACTTCTTTGCGTTCAGGTTCCCCACCGCGCACAGCACCATGTTCCGGGGGGCGTAGAACCGTTTGTACGCGTCCTGGACCCGAGCCCGCGCGAACCCACTCACCGTCTCTTCGTAACCCTCCGACGGCTTGTGGAAGGGGTGCTCGCCGTAGAACACCTCCTGGGCCAGGTCTATGGTGCTGCCCAGGGGCTGGTCTTTTCTCTGCTTGATGTTTTGAAGGATTATGGACTTTTCCTTCTCGACTTCGGCCTCGGGGAAGCTCGGGGCAAGGACCACGTCAAAGAACACTTCCTGCACCCTGGGAAGAGCCTCCTTCGTGCACGTGAAGCTCACGAACCCGACTTCCTTCGTGGAGCCTGAATTCACCCTGCCGCCCACGGACTCGACCTCGTTCGCGATCTGCTCGGCCGTCCTGGTGCCGGTGCCCTTGAGCAGCGACTGCTGGAGCAGCCTGGATATCCCGGCCTCGGCGTCGCTTTCGTACCTGGGACCCATCCCGAGCAGAAGCTGGACGGACACAATGTCGTTCGCCGTGGACGGCTTGACCAGAATTGTGAGTCCGTTGTCCAGCACCGTCTTTTGCACGCCCGCCGAGGGCTTGACCCGGGAGCCGGCCAGCGCGGGGTTCGCCGCGCCCGCGACCGAGGCGGCCACCGTGACCGCGATCAACAACGCGGTCCCTGTTGAGCTCGTTTTCGTGCGAGACATCTCATTCCTCCGGTTTCTGCTTGGGGAGAATCATGGCAACTGCGCAGTGCTTGCCCGCGGTGTATTTCTGCACGACTTCCTTCACCTGTGCGGCAGTCACGGAATCCACCCGCTTCTGGTATTCCAGAGTCTGGTCCAGTGTGCCGCTGATGTACGCCAGGCCAATGGCCGTCGCCCTGCCGTCCGTCGTCTCCGTGGAGAACGCGAACGATGTTTTCAGGAGCGCCTTGGCCTTGCTCAGCTCTTCAGCCGACGGGCCGTTCTGGGCCAGTCTCGCCACCTCCTCCAGAATGGCAGCCTTCACCGCTTCTTCCTTGCCCGGGTCGAACGAGGCATCTGCTCCGAGCGCGCCGGCCTGCCTCAGGTCCCACGACCACGCCGAAACCGAGTTGGCCAGCTTCTTGTTCTCCACGAGGCTCTGGTGGAGCATGGAGCTCTTGCCGTCGCCCAGTATCGTGGCCGCCACCTCCAACGCCAGGGACTCCGTCTTGTTCCGGCGGCCCTGGGTCAGGTATCCGAGCATGACGTACCCGCGGTTCACGTCCTCCTTGTATTCCACGCCGACGCTCTCTTCGGCGGGCTCCGCCACCGTGAAATCCGCCAGCGTCGGCTCCCCGCGCGGGATGTTCTCGAAGTATCTGCCTATCGCGTCCGCGATCTCCTTGGTGTTGACGTCTCCGGTCACGACTACCGCCACGTTGTCAGCGGTGTATTTTTCACGCAGGTAGTTCTTGAAGGCTGCGTGGTCGACTCTGTCAAGCGTCTCGAACGTGCCCAGCACCGGCATCTGGTAAGGAGTGCCGGAGCCGAACGCCTTCTGGAAGACCACGAACACCTTGCTCGACGGCGTGTCCTCTTTTCTCCGGATCTCGGCCTTGACGACGTCCCTCTCCTTCGTGATCTCGTCCGGCTCAAAGCTCGAGTTGATGAGCGCGTCCGACAGCACGTCCACGGCCACCAGGTAATTCTCGCTGGGCACAGTAACGTAGTAGTGAGTGTATTCCACCGAAGTGCCGGCGTTGTTTATTCCGCCCAGCCCCTTGATGATCTTGTCCATCTCACCGCGCGGGTGCCTCTCGGTGCCCTTGAAGAACATGTGCTCGAAAAAGTGCGAGATGCCGTTCAGACTGTCAACCTCGCAGGCGGCACCGGTCGCGCACCAGGCGTCCACGGTCACTATGGGGGCGGAATGCGACTCCTTCACCAATGCCACGAGGCCGTTCGAATAGGTGACCCTCGTGAGCGGCGTGACTGTTCCGACGGCTCCCTTTCCAAGCGTCTCGACCTTGTACGTGAGAGCGGCTTGAGCGCTCCCCTGAGCGACCAGTCCCAAGAAAGAAACAGCTGCCAGCAGCGCAAGCGCGGAAAGGCACCACGCGGCGGGCCTTCCCGGTCTGAGTATGTCTCTCTGTCCGAACAAGACGAAATCACCTCCTATGAGTGTTGAAGAAAACCACGCAACCCCTTTACTTGCATTGAGATTACGGGGTCTGACGGGGCCTGTCAAGCAGAAAGGCCGGCCGCCGGCCGGCTAAAGCCGCGGCCCCGACGTGCCGATTTCTAACTCGGACGGTCCGTTGCCGAATATCCTCTGGACGGAGGGGTCACAATGCCCCGGCAAGCTCTCGCAAAACAGTCGCTGACGGTTGCCCTGGCGCTCGCGCTGTTCGCCGCGCCGGCCTCCGTGTTCGCTTCGGCCCCAACGCCGCAGGGGTTTCCCGGCCTCCTCTCCCTGACCACCGTCCACACGATGCAGCCATTCCTCATCGCCGGCTCCGGTCAGAGCGGAGCGACTGCCGGCCATTCGCTGACCAACATGCAGAGATGGTACTTCAGCTTTCTCACCCAGCAGCGAGTGATCGCCGGCCAGGTGGAGGAGCTGAGGGGCCGATTGCGGCAGAACCTCATAGGCACGGAGGAATTCCTGGAGAGACTGGACCCGCTGCTCCAGCGGGCGGACAGGCTTTACGGTCAGTGGAAGAGAATCGGCGCGAGGAACGCGGACAGACCTCACGCCGGGGAGTCCGGGACCGCCGAACCCGGCAGAGTCCCTCCTGTCCTGGTCCCGCGGACCGCGACTCAGGCGACCGGGAGCAGCGCTGACTGCGACCCAAGAAACGACGTGGCCGTGGGGAAGTGTCTGAACTACTTGAGACTCTCGATCGTCAACCTGTTTCTGGGCTACGAGGACTCGAACGGGCGACAGATAGAGGATGCCGAGAGGCAGGCCAGTCTTTCCGGAGTCTGGCGCTCCAGGTCGCTGTCGTTCATAAACGCGCTGGAGCCGACGCCCCCCAGGCCGAAATACTGAGCCGGCCGGCCCGAGCCGTAGGCACGCTGCTCTGAACCCCAACCGCCCTTCTTCCCGATTCGTTACAAAGAAATGGTGGAGCTGACGGGGATCGAACCCGTGACCCCTTGACTGCCAGTCAAGTACTCTCCCATCTGAGCTACAGCCCCACCGTAGACTGCCTCCCGCGGCCCGCGTCCTGCATGCTTCCGGCCAGCGGCAGACACTCCGTGTATTCAGTTGTTTCACACGGCACACATTCTACATTCGCGCGCGGGCCCAGTCAACGACTTCCGCCAGACCCCCCGTCCGGTCCGGCGCTGCCCTCAGCGTGAATACGGCCGCTGTCGGCTGAAACCATAGGCCCCGCCGGTTCGTATGACATAATGACAGGGCGGGCTGGGACCAGCCGCCAAAGGAGGACATCCCATGAAAACGCTTGCCGTTATCCCCATGGTTCTGTTCGCCGCGGCCATCTGCGCGCCGCTGAGTTCGTCCGCCGAGGTGCAAGTCCGGTGCAACGAGGACAGACTGTTCCGCGGCGACGACGTTTCGGTCGAATTCGAAGATGGCTCCATCATCTTCACCGACAAAGAAAGCGACGAAACGGTCGAGATCACGGAACGCGCCGAGCTCTTCGTAAACGACCGGGCCGTGACCCTGAGCCCCTCCGAACGAGAGCTCGTCCGGGACTACTACGCGACTTTTAACGGCATAGTCGAAGACGCTAAGTCAGTCGGCATAGAAGGCGCGAAGCTCGGCGTCAAGGGCGCGGGCCTCGGGCTCAAGGCCGCCATCGGAGTGCTCCGGCTCCTCTCTCCAGACTACGACTCGGACGACCTCGAAGAGGATCTCGAAAGAAAAGAGGAGAAGCTCGAGCGCGCCGCGAGCAGGCTCGAAAAACGTGCGGAGCGGCTCGAAAAGCACGCCGGCAGGCTCGAGCGCCTGCACGAAGACCTGAGAGACAAAGTAAACGAGCTCAACGAACTCGACTGGTTCTAGCCGGAGTCTGCTCCCCCCCTCGTGTCCCACATCGCGCCCCGGGCGCCGGCGTCCGCTCTCCCGCGGGCCGACCCTCCGCACACTACCCGTCAGCGTAATCTCGCCTTGACTGGACGGCCCGGCGGAGATAGTCTTATTCGACTTGGCGCCGCCCGCGGGGCGGCGCACGCTGTGTTTTCCGGCTTCATGCTCGGAGGTCGGCCAGAGGCGGCCGCAGTGACGCGTGCTCAACACGCCGCCGGAGGCCGGCCGTTTCTTCAATCCTTCCGGAAAGGGGGACTCTCATGTCTCACTGTTCGCGCTGTTTCCAGGCCGCTTCCCGTCGCGGTTGGACGGCCGCGGCCCTGGTGGCCGTGCTCGTCGTCGTCGGTCTGGCGCTCGTGGCCTCTCCCCTGCTGGCCCGCACGTTCAAGGACATGCAGAATGACGTGGTCGAGAAGGTGCTCCCGAACGGGGTGAAAGTGCTGATTCTCCCGCGGCACGTGGCGCCGGTCGCCTCCATGGCCACGCACGCTGACGTGGGTTCGGTGGACGAGATAACCGGTGCAACCGGCCTCGCTCACATATTCGAGCACATGGCGTTCAAGGGCACGACGACCATAGGCACCAAAGATTACGGCAAGGAAAAGGAGGCGCTGAAGAAGGTGGACAGCGCCTTCCACGCGCTCAAGGCGGAAAGGAACAAGGGCACTCTGGCTTCTCCCGACAAGCTGAAGGAGCTGGAGGCGGCCTTGGCGATGGCTCAGGAGGAGGCCGACAAGTATGTCGTACCCGCCCAGTTCGGCGAAATGGTCGAGAGGGAAGGCGGCGTGGGCCTGAACGCCTTTACGTCATTCGACCAGACCGTGTACCACTACTCCATGCCATCCAACAAGCTGGAGCTCTGGGCAGCGCTGGAGGCCGACAGGTTCGCGAACCCTGTCCTGAGGGAGTTCTACAAGGAGGTTTCGGTCATACGCGAAGAGAGGCGCATGGGCTTCGAGAGCTCGCCCACAGGGAAGCTGTTCGAGGAGCTAGTGGCCGCGGCCTTCAAGGCGCATCCGTACCACGTGCTCGTGGTCGGCCACATGTCCGACCTCGAGACCATCACGCGCGAAGAGGCGGAGGCGTGGTTCAAGAAATACTACAGCGGCAGGAACCTCACCGTGTGCGTCGTGGGTGACGTCGACCCGGCGAAGGCCATGCCCATTCTGGAGAAACACCTGTCCAAGATTCCGGCCGGTGAAAAACCGACGCCGGTCGAGACAGTCGAGCCGCCGCAGAGGGGTCTGAAGAGGGTGTACGTGGAGGACGCCTCCCAGCCGGTGCTGGCGATGGTGTTCCACCGCCCCGGCGTGAGGGACGCCGACAACGCCACGTTCACGGTCATCACCACCCTGCTGGGCGAGGGCAGGACCTCGCGGTTGTATGAGCGGCTTGTCAAGAAGGACAAGCTGGCGCTGGTGACCTTCTGCCAGTCGCTCGGAGAGAAATACCCCGGGCTCTTCGCGCTGGGCGCCTTCCCTAACCAGGGAAAGACCACTGCCGAGAACGAGACCGCCATCTTCGAGGAGCTTGAGCGATTGAAGAAGGAGCTCGTGCCCGCCGAAGAGCTGGCGGCCGTGAAGGCCAGAGAAAAGGCCAAGTTCATCAACTCCCTGGACAGCAACGAGGGCATGGCAATAGGACTGGCCGACGCGGAGCACGTGACTGGTTCGTGGAGGAACATGTTCACGAAGCTGGACCTCATAGACAAGGTCACGGCCGAGGACGTACAGCGGGTCGCGAAACAGTACCTGACGAAGACGAACTGCACGATCGCCGAGATAGTGAAGCCGGAGAGCGAATAGGCTTTGCCTCCAGGGCCGGAGGCGGTCCGGCCCCGGAGAACGCGTTCGATTCATCTCTCGAAAGGAGTAGGACATGACGCGCAGGACAACGTTGACGGCGTTGATCGGTCTCGCGGTCTTCGCCTCGCTCGCGGTGGGAGCGGCCGCGGCCGCCGGCGTGAGTGACTTGAAGTACCCGAAGCTGAACGAAATTCAGATTCCCAAAGTCGAGAAGCTCACTCTGGAGAACGGCATGATCCTCATGCTCGTGGAGGACCACGAGCTCCCGCTGATCAAGATGCGGGCGATGGTCAAGGCCGGGACCGTGTTTGAGCCCAAGGACCGCCGCGGCCTCTCCGAGCTCATGAGCGAGGCATGGCGCACCGGCGGCACGACGTCCAAGTCCGGCGACGAGATAGACGAGCTCCTCGAGGCCATGGGCTCCTCCGTGGAGGGCTCTGTGGACAACAGCGCCGCCCACCTCACGGCCAACTCCCTGGTGGAGAACTTCGACAAGACCCTGACCGTGTTTGTGGACATCCTGGAGCACCCGGGGTTCAGCGAGGACAAGATCGAGCTGGCCAAGACGCACTTGAGGAGCGCCATTGCCAGGCGCAACGACGAGCCGATGGGCATCCTGATGCGGGAGTATCCGAAGCTGGTCTACGGCGCGGACTCGCCGTACGCGCGGCAGTACGAGTACGCCGACGTGGACAGACTGTCACGGGCCGACCTGCTCGATTTTCACGGCAAGTACTTCCATCCGGGCGGAGTGATACTGGGAGTGTACGGCGACTTCAACGCGGCCGACATGAAGACGAAACTGGAGAACGCCTTCGCCGGCTGGCCGGCAGCGAAGGCCGAATACCCGCCGGTCGCCGAGGTGGACATGACGCTCACGCCGTCGGTCAATTACATAGAGAAGACCGACATCGAGCAGTGCTTCATCCTGATGGGGCACATGTGCATGCGTCTGGACGACCCGGACTACCCCAGCTTCTACGTGATGAGTGACATCCTCGGGGGCGGCTGGACCTCGAGGATATTCAAGAAGGTGCGGACCGAGAAGGGCCTGGCCTACTCCGCCGGAGGCGGCCTCATGTCCGAGCTGGACCATCCCGGCCCGTTCTACACGTTCTCGTCGACCAAGTTCGCCTCGGCGCACGAAGTCATCACGACCATGCTGGACGAGATCAAGCTCATAACGGAGACGGAGGTGACGGACAGGGAGCTCGAGCTCGCCAAGAACGGCTACCTCAATTCCTTCGCGTTCAAGTTCGACTCGGTCGGCAAGATTCTCGAGCGTCTGATGGTCTACCAGTTCTATGGATATCCCGAGGACTTCCTGCAGCGTACCAGGACGGCCATAGAGAAGGTCACGAAGCAGGACATCCTGGATGTCGCCAGGAGGAGGCTGCATCCCGACAAGATGATCATCCTGGCCGTGGGTGACGCCAGCAAGTTCGACAAACCGCTTTCGACCCTGGGCACGGTGAGCACCATCGACATAGCGATCCCGGAAATCAAGGAAGCCGTGCCGGAGGCCACTCAGGCGTCATCGGACAGGGCGAACGAGATAGTGCGTAAGGTGGTGGCCGCCGCCGGCGGGGCCGACAAGATCCTGGCCGTGAAGAACGTCACCGACTCGTTCAAGGCCACCGTTTCGACCCCCGGCGGGGACATGGTGCTCGACGCGAAGATCGTGCTGGCGTATCCCGACAGAATGCGTCTCGACATCATCACCCCGATGGGAACGATGGTCCAGGTGCTCAACAAGGACAAGGCCTGGATGTCCAGCCCGCAGGGAGTGATGGATCTTCAGGGCAGCCAGTCGGACGAGCTCAGGAAGCAGATCCAGTTCGACCAGCTGAGTGTCCTCAAGGCGCTGGCCTCCGGTACCGCCGGGGCCCAGTACGTCGGGGAGGCCGAGCTCGACGGCAAGAAGGTACACGACGTCCTCGTCACCCTGGGCGAGGACGCCGTGGTCCACGCGTACGTGGACCCCACGAGCAACATGATGGTCGGCAGCGTGAGGAAGATGTTCACGATGGAAGGACCCACCGACGTCACCGAGGTCTACTCCGACTTCAGGGACGTCGGCGGCATAAAGATGAGCTTCGCGTCCGCGCAGCGGACCGCCACAAAGACAATATCGACCACGAAGGTGACCGAGATCAAGATAAACCCGGCGCTGGACCCAGCCGCGTTCGAGAAACCGAAGAACTAGCCGCCCGGCGGCGCGGCCGCGGGTCTGCGCCGCGTGGTGGAAAAGTCGATGTCCAAGCGCAGCGACAAGACCCGTCAAAGCAAACGAGACCAGAGCGGGCAGAGGACGCCGGCCGGCGGCCGTAGACCGGCGTCCTCCCTGCCGCGTCTTCCGGGGTCCTCACGAGTCCTGCCGGACGCGGTGTGCGCCGTGGTGCTGGCGTTTGCGGTTCTCCTCGTCTACCACAGGGTCTTTCGCTACTTCTTCTCACAGGATGACTTCACGAGTCTCTGGATCGCCAGGGAGGGACCCGGCACCTTCTGGAGAATCCTCTCCAGCTTCGTGTACTTCCGCGCGGGCCAGGCGCTCTTCGGCCTGAACCCCGCCGCCTTCCACGCGGTCTCGCTGGCCGCGCATTTTGCCTGCGGGCTGCTCGTGTTCCTGGTGGCCAGGGCGCTGTCTCTCGGAAGGACGGCCGCCCTGTTCGCCGCCTGCGTGTTCGTCACACACCCGGCTCTCTACGCTTCCGTCTACGCCATTTCTTCCGCTGGAGAGATCCTGAGCTGCGTGTTCGCGCTGGCGGCCGCCCTGTACTTGCTCAGGGCGTCGCGGCCGGAACGACCGCTCGGCCTTGTGCTGGCCGCCACGCTGTTCGCCGCGTCTCTGCTCTCGAAGGAAACGGCTATTCTGTTTCCGGCGCTTGTTTTCTTCATCTACTGGCAGCGCGGATTCGGGCTCAAGAGGGCCGTCGCCCCGTTCTCCGTGCTCGCGGCCGTGGCCGTGACATACGCGTATCTCTTCTACAGGGCGAACGTCTTCGGCGTGAGGGAGGCTCCAGCGGCCGGGCAGCCGTACGTGGTCACCCTGGGACCCGCCCTCGTCACAAGCTTGCAGACCTACCTCAAGTGGTCTCTCAACTTCCTCGAGCCGTTCAGGCGTCACCCCATGAACGTGCTCGACGAGAAGGCCTCGATCTGGCTCCTGGCCGGCGCGGCGCTGTTCGCACTGATGCTCCTCGGCCGGAGGGACAGGAGGAAAAGCGTCTACTGCATCCTGTGGTTCGCGCTCACGCTGCTGCCGGTGCTCCCTCTCGTCGGCCATCCTTATCACTACTATCTCTACTTGCCCCTGGCCGGACTCTGTCCGGCGCTCGGGCTTCTGGTCTCACGCGCCCTCAAGTCGCTGCGCCTCGACGCCCCGGTGTCCGCGGCCCTGCTGGTGCTGTTCGTGTTCAACTCGTACATCCTCGTCTCCAGGGTGGAGAGGGCCACGGTGGTTGACAGCGTCAGAAGGCAGGATCCCGTGTTCGACAGGCCCATCGTGGCCGGCAACCTGATAAGCGACCTGCGGAAAGTACACCTGCCCGGCCACTCCCGGCTGCTGCTCGTTAGTCCGCTCAAGGCTATAGCCGAGGGGAAGGTTGCGGAGCATCCATATCTGGTCATGGGGGGGCCGTACTGGGACACCAACCTGCGCACCGCCGTCGCCGGCGGAACAGGCGTGCGACTGTTCTTCCCTCAGGTGGACACAGTGGCCTTTGCGCAGGAGACGGGCCGGCAGTTCGAGGGTTTCACGGCTGTGGGCTACACGTGGGACGGGCACGTAAGAACAGTAGAGAGACTGCCCGCCGCCACGCCCCGGCCCGATTGACGGCGCGGCGCCGACAGCGCGTGAAGTCACCCTTTTGCGGCGCGATTCCCTCTTCCTCTCGCCTTTGTTCGCCCGCCGGTCCCGGTTTTCCGTCCCGCCGCCCTCATCGAGCGCCGGTTCGCCGCACTTCCAGGGTCCCCACCGCGAGCGCTCTTCCCCACGCGCGAGTCCTTCTTCCCCACCAGGACCAGCCCGCACATCACACAACCCTCGTCGTAGTCGCGCACAACTCTAAGAAGGAACCCGGCGTTCCGAGCCGTGGCGTAGACGTCTATTCCGCAGGCCTCCATCGAGGGCCTGGCAAGCTCCGGATACTTGCACTCGGCGTCCAACTCGCACGAAGGGCAAAGATTGCAGGGGCCGAAGGCCATCGCGAAAGCGCTGTAGTATCCGTCCAGAAAGAGCTCCCTCTCGACAGCGACCAGCGACTTTCTCATCTTCCTCCGCATGTTTCTTTCGGAGTCGGTACCCGACACCCGGTACGCGGCGAATATGCCCCTGTCGAAATGCCGGAGCATGCCGCGAGTCAGAGACGGCGTGGGTGAATACGGCGGGCACGTCAGTCTCGTGCGGTACGCGCCGCATCCGAATTGGCACTTGAGTCTCACCCAATCCGCGGTCACCACCCTGGAGGCGGAGATGACCCTGGCGTAAGTCGCACCGCTCTTCTTCAGCTTCGCGAGGTAAGGCTCCAATTCCACGGCGACACCCCCTTTGGCGCGGCCTGAGTCAGACATTCCCTGTGAGCTCGCGGCGCGGCGTGCGACCAGCCGGCGGTCCGCGCCCGGCTGCGGCGGCTTCCCGCGCCAGCAAGCGCAGAATACCACTGGGGGCGCGTATGGTCAAGGTGTAGCGTGCGTTACAGGCACCCTACCACCCGGCCGCAGCGCGACATCCCGGGGCTAATCAACCCGCCCGACTATGCCGATAAGTATGAATGGCGGGTGTTGCCGGGCAAAGGGCCCGGCCGAATGCTCCAATTCTCGAGAGGTGTTCAATGTCCTGGATGTCAGACTTTCTGAGCCGCGTGGACTGGAATTCGCCCCTGGCGCTGCTTCTGACAGCGCTACTCATGATTCTGGCCGTCATGCGGAAGTGGTTCCTGCTGGCCATGACTCTGCTCGTGATCACACTGGGCAGGGGGCTCTGCAGCCTGCAACTAAGCTGCGCAGTGCTGCCGAACAACGGCCTGACACTTGCCACCGTGGTTTACGTCACCGGCGGCATCGTGGTAATCACGATCGCGGCCGTTGAGTTCTTTGTGAAAGAATAACCCCGGCGGCCGCCTCCATCACTCCCAACACTACTTGCTCTCTCCCCGTCTGACCACAGCGCATACGTGCGTCGGCAGCGCGCCGCGCGGCTCAAACAAAAGTTCCCCGCTGTAATGGCGTGTGCCGGTCAAGATGAAACTGCACCTTCTACGTCTGGGGGATCAGCCCTCTACCGGGACAAGCACGGCCATAGCAGGGAACTTTTCCTATTCTGTTTTCTACTAACATACATGAGCAACCTGCATGCCAGCAGGCCCGGAAGGCGGGAAAACTGGCGAATTCGGGACATTAACGGTCGCGCGGACTAACTTGCCAGACGGCTGTAGATTGGAAGTCGCTTTTCGGCGGAAGGTCAGGCGGAAGGATCGCGCGGGCGTTGGGACTGGCGCGGCGGTCGACGGAGATGGACTACGTTTGGGTGCTATTCCCCAGCGGCGTGGCGGGATTCCCCTAATGCCGCATTCCGGGGACACGGAAGACTCCCTGGATTCCCCTACTCCCGGGCGGCCACGGTCCTCGCAAACCCCAGGATGGACAGCACGAACATCAGCACCATGACCGGTATGAACGCAGCGGGGAACGCGAACTCGGCGTCAGTCTCGAGCCCGAAGATGTTGAGGCCCGCCACGCTGGTCCCGTTGGTCACCGCGTGCGCCACCATGGCGTAGTAGAT
This sequence comes from uncultured bacterium, assembly GCA_964570935.1. Taxonomy (GTDB): domain Bacteria; phylum Eisenbacteria; class RBG-16-71-46; order JAFGJU01; family JAFGJU01; genus JAFGJU01. Next base: position 83,394 of record CAZMZP010000073.1, on the reverse strand, counting down.
GCTGCCACCCCTGGAGGTCAGATAACCCAGCAGCACGCCTATGAAGAAGACCGGCACGAGCCGCCACGGGTCATGCAGCACGGCGAACAGAAGCGACGTGAGAATGATGGCAGGCCACCTCCCGCGTCTGTGCTCGAGCGCGCCCTGGAGGAATCCCCTGAAAAGAAGCTCCTCGGCCACGGCCGCGGCCAGCACGACTCCGCTCACGACCCGCAGGCCCTCGGCCACGCTCCTTATACGGGTCATCTCCAGCAGGAAGTCCTGGATCCAGAACGGCATGGGGAAGACCCTCTCCAGCAGTCCGGCCACGTGATACTGGAGGAGTATGAAGCTGAACGCGGCCCCGATTGTGAACACCAGCGGCGCGGCCCTCATGGGCAAGAGCCGAAGGGTCTTCCTGACTGACGGACTGTGTTCCCGCGTCACCAGCAGAATCGGCACGACGACACCGATGAGGAAAGAAGGCAGAAGGGCGTAGCCCGTGCCCAGAAGCAGCATGAACACTGCCGCGAGCACCTGGAGCGCCACGTAACTGGCCAGAGTGATTCCCAGCGCCACTATGGGCGGGAGGAAGTACTCTCGGGTCTCGCCGGCCGCTCCGCCGGCACCCGGCCCGCCACCGGACCCGGAAGAGCTCGGTTCGTCGTTCGCGTTCATCTCTACTCGGCTCCCTCGAACAGACTCCTGGTTTTTCTGGCCAAAATCCACAACGACACGGCTATCATCACGACTGACGCGATGACCGGCGCTATCACAGGCGCCACCCAGGGCACCGGTATGAGGAACAGAACGTCGCTGGTCAAGAGCGACGGCGGCCACTCCAGCAGCACGTAAAGCCAGACGTAGTAGAAAATATCCCACACTCCGAAACAGAGCAGGAAGTAAGCGCCCCTTTCCCACCAGCCTCTCCGGGCGGCGAGAATCGCCACGGTGGCCAGCATTATTATCGTCGCGGCTTCCCTGAACACCTCCGTTCCGTAGTAAAGCACCGGGAACGCGGCCAGGGTCGCGTAGAACCCCTCCGGATAGAAAAGCCCCCGCAAGTAGACGACCACGGCCGCCTCCACGAAGGCCATGGCCACTGCGAACACAACCAGGATCACAAGCCTCAACGCGCACCTCCGGTCGACTTGGCGGTTCTAAAAGCCGCGGCCAGGACTGAGCGCTTCTCCGCGGCGCGCTCTTCCACGAGTCTTGTTCCCGACTGGGACAGGCTCTCCGGCGCCAAACAGAGCTCGAACACCTCTTCGAACGCGCTCTTGAACGCCGCCTCCATCTGGCCGGCCGCCGGCGGCCCGGGCAGGAGCTGGGACAGCGCCACTGACTTCTCCGCGATGGTCTGAGCCAGGGCGTCCTGAGAAGCCCGCGCGTCCGGCTGGACCAGGCGAGCGACATGAACGTGACTCGGCCCGGTCATGATGGATCCATGAGAGAAAAAGGCCTCTCGCGTGAACTTGTGGGCGCAGCCCGCGAGCTTCCTCCCGCAGGCCTCAATCTCGTTCTCCACTCCCGACATGAAGCACAGGTCAGTGAGCCTCCGGTCCGACGGAGCGGCCGGACGCTCGGCCGCGACGGGGTCATGTACATCCGCGGCACGACCCCTCCGCGCGCGTGCTGACGCCCGCACTCCAAGCTTCGAAAGCCCCAGAACCAGAGACCTCGACACCGCGTTAGCAGTCTGTCTGGGCCACGCAGCGGGCGCGCTCACGTCCCTGCGAAGCGCAAAGCAATAGGTCAGCTCCTCCCAGTGCAGTATGGCGCCTCCTCCAGTGATGCGCCTTACAACGTCTATGCCCTGCTCCCTGCACTCGGCCAGGTCCAGCAGGTCAAACGACTGCGAGCGGCCCAGTGACACGGCAGGCGGCTCCCACTCGTAGAAGCGCAACGCCGCCCGGGCGCCGCCCGCGCGGCAGAGCTCCAGCAGGTATTCGTCCACGGCCATGTTGAGGAAACCGTCGGCTGACAGCCTGTGAAGATAAACGGCGTTGTCGTTCATGTGAGAATGCAGGTCCAGGAGGCGCTAGTGCAACCAGTAAAACCCGAACGAAGCGGGCCAGTCCACCAGCAGGAAGAGCAGCCTGCCTATCAGGAGAGAGAACCTCGACATCACGGTGAAGCCGTACGAGGCGCCGAAGGATACCATGAGGAACCATATCCCCAGCTTCGCCGAGGCGCCCAGCGCTCCCTTGTGCTCCTTCGAGAAAAAGAAGTAGACCAGACTGGTCAGAAGCCCCACGAAGATGACCCAATTGCTGAAAGTGCCCAGCAGGGTATCCGTCTTCAGCGGAAGCATGTTCGCCTGGATCTGCGCCACGAGGTCTCCCTGCGCGAATCCGATTATGGCAAGCCCCGAGAAAGTGCCCACCATGAGTCCTATGGCCCACCTGCTCAGCCATCCGAGGCTCGAAGTGAACCTGGAAAACAGGAGTACGCCCAGCACGAAGGGCACCAGGAGCTTCAGATCCCCCCCCACAAGCGGTCTCCAGAGGTTCGGGATTATCACGTTATGGTACTCGAGCGCCACGATGTAGCCGGCCGCGATGCCGACGAACAAGTACTCGGCGAACTTGTAGAAGGGGTTGTCCTTGTACAAGAAGCTGAACACGGCCAGCGTAAGCAGAGCCGCCATCGTATTCACGAAAGGTGCTGGAAGCAACCGACTACCTCCCTAGGCCGCCTTCTTCTTTGACGCGAAATACAGAATGTTCCCAAGCACTATGAATATTACTATGGCTATGTGGCCGAGCGACTGCGCGTCCATTCCTCTCGTCGCCGTGCCCGGCCTTCCGACCAGTTTCTCGTATTCGGCCGCTCCGGCCAGTCCTCCCATCAGCCCCGAAAGCTGGCCTGACTGGAAATACGGATAGTACTCCGGAGCGCTGACCGCCGTGCATCCGGCGACGAGGACCACGTGGTATCTTGACTGCACCTGCTGGACCCATTCCTTCGTACCCGGATACCCGGCCGAGATGTTGACGAGTATGGCGAGGTCCGTCAGGCTCCGCACGCCCTGCATCACTTCCAGGCTCTCTACCGGCGTGCCGTAGAAATCAGCCGGGAAAGTGGCAGGTATGCTTCTTCCAACGCTCACCATGGCGACTTCATTCCCGGGCTTATACCCCAGGTTGACGAAATCCACGCCGTATTTCTTTCCGTACCTCTCCTCTCCGATGCGGCGCAGGGCATCCTCAAGGAGGGGGGGGCACCCGGGCCAGAGGCAAGCGCCTATGACCTTGCAGTTCTTCGAAAACAGATGGTCCAGCGTGGCCATCGCCATCGGATGAAGCTCGGGCATCGTGGATGGGTCGTAGTCCGCGGCGAAGTACACCTTGGAACCGTCCGGCACCCTGGCCACGGCGTCGTACGCGGACTGCACTTCCCTGCTGATCCTGATGGGCAGGCCCAAGGGCGCAAGAAGCGGCACCAGCACCACCAGCAGTATGGCCAGGAATATGTAACGTCTGTCGACCTTCTCCATTCTATTCCCCGCCCAGATAGTTCCTCTCCAGGCCCAGGATGATCTTCAGCCCTGTCGAAATGGCGCCCAGGGCCGCGCCTATGAGTATGGCGCGCTTGGCGGCCATCTGCGGCACGTTGTTAATCCAGTCCGAGACCGCGGGCAGCTTGTCCCATATCTCGGCGCCCACCGGAACCCTACCCAACATCACGATTATCGCAGCCGCGGCCAGAAGCCCCGCCTCAACCGTTCTGACGCGGAAGGACCTGAAGGCCGCGGAGGCAATAAAAAATGCCAGCAAGGCGAACATCGTCCCGGACATCGGCGTGTAGGCGTAGAGGTAGAAGTCGTTGAACAGGGTCCCCTCTCTAATCCCGCCGAAGATGCCCACGCCCAGCATGAAGGCCAGTCCCGCCAGGAGCGGAATCGCGTACGGCCAGTCCTTCGAGCGCTTGGATATCTTCTGGCCGTTGATGCGGGCGATGTTGGCAACTCCCAGAACGTACGAGAACGAGATGACGATTATCGCCCACTGCTGGAGGTTCTCTCCCACGGCAGACACGGAAGGGTGCGGCACGAAGTAGTCTATGACCATGAACGACCCGAAGATCGCCGTTATCAGGAGTGGGATTTCTTTCTTCATTGTACGGTTCTCACTGCACGATGAACCATTTCGTAAGGGCCGTCACCCCGAACGTCTCGAGCACGGCCCCAACCACCAAGACCCCGATGATCAAGATCTTCATCCAGTCTGAGCCCTTCAGCGTGCCGACCAGCTTTGCTTCCTTGGAAAGGTACGCCGTCGCCGCGTAGAACTCCTCGCCTATGAGCGTGTAGTCGCAGGCCACCACGAAAAACGGAAGCTGGTGTATGTTCGCGGTCCCGGCGATCTGTATTGCCCCGGTGCTGAAACCGGTCTCCGCCAGCACCAGCGATTCCGCGAAGAAAGAGCCCAGGAAAAGGTTCGCGGCGGGCTTCTCGCGGAGCATTATGCCGTCCACTCCCGCGGTGAAGGCGAACTGCTCGTCGGAGAGGTATCTGATGTTGTTCGGGTTGTAGGCCTCGGGGCGTCCCGCGTCGAGGTACCCCTGTTTGACCGTCTCCTCGGCCAGTGGGACCACGAACGCCCTGCAGACCGGCACGATGAGAGACGTCTCGTACCTGGCCACGAGCTTGGCCACGTTGCCCAGTATGACCATGCTGTAAATCGTCTGGATGTTGTTGACGTCGTCGATGCCGGGGACGTAGAGCACGGGCTTCCCCATCTCGGTGGCCCTGCCTATGGCTTCCTCGATGGCGTCAAGCCCCGCGATCTTACGTATGAAGTAAGACGCGCCCTTACCCGCCTGTCTGATGAAAATGAGGACCAGGATGAAGAACACCGCGACCACGATGGCGATGTTGGCCCTGGCAGGGTCGAACCACCTGACGGGCCCCTCGGCCGCGGTCGTGGGCGCCGGAGCGGACTCCTGCGCCATGGCGGTCAGGACGTGGCCGCAGGCGAACAGCAGGAGAAACACGGCGAAGAGAACAATCGGCTTGGTGCTGCGCACTATCTCTACCAGCTCAAGTGTGAATCAGCCCGGCTGACACGTTCGCTACGTGAGCGGAAAGATAGCAGACACGGACGCGGTTGTCAACGAGTGTCGTTTTCTCTCTTCGTCTTGGCCCAGTCCTTCCTGCCGAACAGGAAATCGACCGTCGCCTTCAGTCTGAAGAGGAGGGTGAGCTGACGGTAGCCGAAGTTCTCGAAGAGCGCCAGCGACATCATCCGGGCGAAGTCGCCCCAACCTTTGTACAGGCCGAAGCTGGCCTCCTCGAGCAGGACTGCCAGCGTGGACAGCAGGGTGCCGGCCACGATGGCCAAGAGCAGGAACGTGACGAAATACGTGAGCGACAGTATCCCCAGGAAGTAACCCAGCGGGATGAGCAGGTAACCCACGAACTCCACTATCGGGCCCAGCATCTCGAAGAAGAAGTAGTAGGGCATTCCCAGGAAACCTACGCTTCCGTACCTGGGGTTGAACAGCATCTTGATGTTCTGTGAGATGGACTGAATCAGGCCCCTGTGCCACCGGTTCCTCTGGCGCGCCAAATTGCGGAGCGAAACGGGCACCTCAGTCCAGCAGATGGGGTCCGGCAGGAACACGACGCGGTAGCGCTGCCCCTTCTCGCTGATCTCTCTGACGAACCTGTGAAGCCTGACCACGAGCTCCATGTCTTCGGTCACGGTGTTGGACTTGTATCCGCCGGCCTGTATGACCATGTCTTTCCTGAACAGCGCGAACACGCCAGAGAGGATGAGCAGGTTGTTTATGCGGCTCAGGCCCAGCCTGCTGGCCACGAACGCTCTCAGGTACTCGACCACCTGGAAGGCGGCCAGGAGTCTACGCGGGAGTCGCGGCTCCACAACGCGGTTATCCTCCACGACGCATCCGTTGGCCACCCGGACCTGGCCTCCCACCGCCACGACCTCGTCCGGGCTCTCGAGAATGGGTCTCACTATCCTGAGAAGCGCGTTCGACTGGAACAGGGAGTCGGCGTCGATGCTGCAGAACAGATGGTACCGGGCGAGGTTGATGCCTATGTTGAGGCTGTCGCTCTTGCCCGAGTGCCGCTTGTCAACCACCGTCAGGTTGGGTCTTGAAGCGGACTTGTATATGGCGGTTATGTCGCCGGTGGGAATGCTCTTCCTGTACACGAAGCGGCGCTCCACGAGCTGGAAGGCCTTCTTCAGAAGCGCCAGAGTCTCGTCCGTCGAGCCGTCGTTGAGGACTATGACCTCGAACTCGGGGTAATCCAGCGAAAGCACCGAGTCCACGCACGGCACTATCACCGCCGCCTCGTTGTGAGCCGGGATGACTATCGACACCGGCATCGTGAAGTGTGACCTGGCCATGCACTCGAAGTCGGTGTAATAGTTCTGCCTCAGTCTGCGCCTCATGTCCAGGAAAGACAGGAGAGTCAAGACCAGGAGCAGCACCTGCAGCGCCGAGAAGTAAACGAGTATCACGATGCTCGCGATGAAGAGAGCGTGTTCCAGAGCCATGAGGTGCAGGTATGTCATCTCTCGCCCACCTTGCCTTCCCCGCCGGACCCGCGGACCTCCACACCCAGCTTCTGCAGCGCCTCCAGGGCGCTTTCCCTGGCGAATTTGTCGTCTCCCTCGAGCGCGTGCATCAGAGCCGGGATGGCGCTGTCGCCGAGGTTCGCGAGCGCCTCCAGCGTGTTCTTGCGCATCCACCACGACCTGTCGCGCAGACCGTGCGCCAGCTCGCCGATGGCGTCCACCGCCTTGAGCCGTCCGAGGGCCCACGCGGCGTGGCAGCGTACGAACCACTCTTCGTCCCTAAGCAGCGGCACGAGGTGTTCCACCGACGCGCCGGTTCCCGTCTTGCCCAGCGCTTTCGCGGCCGCCGACCTGACGTCGGCGCTGGCGTCACCCAGGGCCGAGATCAGCGCCCTTTCCGCGCGCTGGTCGCCAACCTGTCCGAGTATCTCCGCCGACCAGAACCTGGCGCGCCAGTTGTCGTTCCTCATGTTCTTTATCAGCAAAGGAACGGAGGCCGCGCCGGCCTCGATGAACATCGCCGCGATGCGCGAAGAGACTGGTTCCTCATGCTTGCCCAGGACCGAGATCAGCACTGACTGGGCCATCGGATGCCTGAGGCGGCTCAAAGCCCTGGCGGCCACGTTCCGCACGTCCGGGTCGGAGTCGTCCAGCGCCTTGTACAGGGCCGCGGAGGCCACAGGCAGGTCGAGCTCGCCGAGGATCCTGGCCGCCTTCGCCCTGTTCCACTTGGACCCGGTCTTGAGCAATCTGATGAAGTGCGACACCATCCCGCCGGACTCGAACAACGCCACGACGTCCCGTCTGCCCGGAGGCTCCAGCCTGTGGAGTGCCAGCGCCACGTGTTCGGCCGTCTCCGGACTCAGGAAGCTCTGGATCTGTCCCAGCAGCACTCCCCTTCTCTCGCCCGTTTCGCGCGAGAACGAAAGCAGCAGTTCGCGCGCCCTCGTCCGATGCGCCCGGTCTCTGGCCTGGCGCGAACTCGACACCATCCGGTTCAGCCCGGCGGCCAGCACCGTCGCCAGCACGAAGAACACGAGGATCACGAAGACCCAGTAGAGTATGTACAGAGGGATTATCACTACCAGTTACCTCAGAGCGTCAGCTCCAGCCCGACCCGTATGGAGCCGACGGAATAGTCGTTGTCGTCGTACGACTGAAACCCGTCTGCGAACACCTTCCATCTCTGCGCGAGCGTGTGCGACGCGAACCCGGACAGGGCCACCGAGAAAATGTCGCCGAAGTTTCTGGAATGCGACTGCCCGAGCGTCAAGCCCGCGCTCACGAAGTTCCTGCCCCGCGACTTGCTGAACTGAGCCTGCAGTTTGTGGTTGAACTCGTTCATCGGCGCGAAGTAGTCGCGCGAGGTCGAATCGAAATCCTGGAAGTACGCGGCGTACTTCAGGTACACCCAGTCGGCGCCGGATGGCGAACCCTCGACGCTGCCGAACACTCTCACGCGGTCGTTCTCTTCAGAGTAGTCACCAAACTCGCAACCCACCGCGGCGAACGACGTCCTGGTCAGGTGCCTCCCGACCTGGACTCTTCCCACGGTCTGCTGTCCTATCTCCAGCTTTCTGATTGGCGGTGTCACCCTGTCTTCCTTGTGGAAGTACGGGTAGGTGCTCAGATTGGCGCCGAAGCTCCACCGTCCGCGTCCAGCCGAAAGCCACAGTTCGTAGTCCTGAACGCGCGATTCCTCGCTGTACAGCGGGTAGAGCACGTTCTCCCTGTATCTCTCGAATTCCCTGATGCTGAAGCTCCCGCCCGCGGTGCCCAGGTCGCCCAGCGGGACGCCCACGCCCGCGGAGAACCCGAGTGAGGACAAACGGAAGTTCTCGGTTCCAAGGGCCCTGTCAAGCTCCCAGTCGCGCGATGACCAGATGTCCAGGCTCACCGATTCCAGCAGCTGGGGGAAGAAGTCCGCTTCCGCCCTCCAGGTCCTGTTTCCCAGGTTGTAGGAGGAGGAGCCTCCTGTGCGCAGGTAGTCCTTCTCCAGGGACTCGAGGTACGAAACCGTGACCTTGGGGCTCATGGCGAGCCGGATCTGCTCCGCCTCCCTCCTCACCTCGGGGTGCGACGGGCTGGAGCTCTGAGCCTTGCTTATGACGGTCCTGGCGGCCCGCATATCCCCCGTCCATCTCAGCACCTGCGCCTTTCCCGCCAGTGCATCCGGGTTTTCCGGCTCCTGGAGCAGCACCCTGTCGTAGTAAAGAAGCGCCTCGTCGAGTCTGTCCGCCCAGCTCAAGGACCTGGCCAGTCCCACCAGCAGAGAAGGCCTGTCGCCAAACCTGGAAATGAGCTTCCCGTATAGCGAGATGGCCTCCTCGTGCCTGCCCTGCCAGGCGTCCAGCTTCGCTACCTGTTCCCACGCTTCCAGGTCGTTCTCGTTCACTGAGACTATCGTTCTGTATATCTTCTGGGCCTCGTCCAGCTGGTCCTGCCATTCGTACGCGGTGCCCAGCAGGAACAGCGCCTCTCTCGAGTCCGGCCGCTCTGACAGCAGTCCATCAAGGATGGCCATGCCCTCGGCGTATCGGCCGTCGTATATCAGGGCGCGCGCCTCGTTCAATCTCTGGTCTTCCGGCTCCTGCGCCTGGGGCTCGTTCGACTCGCCCAGGACGGTCTGCCCGAAAGCCGGAGCGCTCTGGCACAACGCGCATGCACACCCCAGCGGTATCGCGAGCAACGCGAGAGTCACGAACAACTGCCTCGAGAGTCTCATCTTCACTCCATGCGACGCACGCTCACCCGGCTCCCCGGGGCGGCTTCTACCGTAATGACGCCGCCGACCACGGCTTGCAGCTCGTAGCCCGCGCCGCCGGGACTCACCAGAACCCCAACCTTCTTCCAGGGCAGCTTGATGACAAGCGTCAACTTTGTTACGTATTCAACGTCGGCACTTCCGCTAAGGACCTTTATGTCTACTTCGTCGCCGTCTTCCCAGACAGACAGCCTTGTGTTGTCTCTTGCGAGTATGTACGTTAACACATCACCCTCGGGAGCGACATAGAATCCGCTGGATTCCAGCAACTTCATGTGCGCAAGGAAGGTACCGGGCGTGACAGAGTACGGTTCTTCAGGGTCCAGGCGCGCGTAGCACTTGGCTTCCGACGAACCCCGGGGAAGCACGTTGTGGTAGTTCAGGATCAGCCATCCGTTCTTCTCCCGCGTCTCCCTCAGCAGCGCCTTGACTGCCTTCATGTCCGGCACCCTGTCGGACACCACCGGAACGCTTTCCAGAAGATACCTGTCGGGCGACGCGGAGTTTATCCTGCCGATGCTCCTGGCGCCCAGGAATCCTGCCGCGGCGACCTCCTCCTTCACTCGCTCGTTCCACCGGGAAAACGGGTAGTGGAACATCGCCACGCCGCCCTCGGCCGGCTCAGCAAACATCCCCGCCCGGCCGGCCTCGTGTCCGAGCGCCGACTCAACGGACGACCTTGCCAGACGCATCTCATCGGCCAGCGCCGTCTCGCGCAGCGTATCCAGGAAGATGTGCCTGAAGCCGTGACTCGCAATCTCGTGGCCAAGGCCGCGGAGAGTTCTCGCGTCCGCATCGGACAGCTGCTCCCGTACGCAGCCCGGAGCCAGCTCCAGCTTCATGCGTTCGGGCTCCGTCCACGCGCCGCACAGTCCGAAGGTGGCTTTGAGCCCCAGGCTCTCCAGAATCGGGAGGGCGTGTTCTACCTGGCTCGCCGTGCCGTCGTCGAAGCTCACCGACGCCGCGGCCGGGCGGTTACCAGGCCAGAGCGCGATGCGCGCCCTGACCCCGGACGCGGGCGTCTTGGCCCCGGCCATGGACGGACCCGGCGCGCCCGGCAGCGACGACAAACACGAGGAGACTGCGCCGAAGGAGCCCTTCCTGCGCTCTACGTATTTCACGTCCTCCCAGCCCGTCCAGGTGTAGACCGGGATGTCGCCTCTCGGGATGACGTATCCTTCCCCGTCCCGGACCGGATTGGGCATCGCGTCCGCCACTCGCGGCCGTTTGCCGCCCGTGAGCGACAGCACTGTGATCGCGATCCCGTCCGTCTTTGTGACCTCCAGTTCGCGCGTTCCTGCCGAATCGTCCAGCACGGAGCGCGACGACGGGTCCGTGACGTTGAGCAGAGCCCACGGTATCCTCAGCTCCACCGACCTTCCCCCCTCACTCACCCGCCAGTCGCCATCGGCCGGCGCGGCCGCGCCACTTGATTTGAGGTACTTGAGCTTCCCGGCATCCAGATGGAGAGCCGGATACACTCGTCCCGCCGCGTCCACTCGCTCTCGGTTCGTTTCCACGATGAGGTGCTCGAACTTCCCGTCAGAGTTGACGGACGGCCTGAACGGCCACGGGCAAAGCTTGAACTCTCCCCTGTCCAGGACTCTGCTGAACCTGGAATAGTTGTATCCCGAGTCGATCAACAGCGCGGCCGAGTCGGCGTCCTGCACGTATATCACGAATTCCATCCCGGCCTGCGTCGTGAAGTCCGAAACCACCGGAAACCTGGTGTCCCCCCTGTCCCTGTCGAGCACGTCGAGGCCTATCAGGAGTCGCGCTCCGCAAGGACACGGACGCCGGGACGGCGGTTCACAAAGGTACTCGGGCGAACAGTCGACGGCCCAGGTGCGCACCCGCAGATACAGGTACCTGGAATCCGACGCCGCGCGAAGTTCGCTGAGGTCACGCCTGCAATACGACAGCACGTCTTCCGGTGCATCGAGCGGGTCACCGTGAGTATCAGAACAAAGGGGCGGCACACGGCTCCAGTCTACGAAGCCCGGGCCCGGCCAGGCGGGCGGTTCTTCGGCCAGCACGCCGAAGAACTCTTCCGCGTCCTGCACGTTCTGCCACAGCACGTCTCTGTCGGCCGGAAGCTCGAAGTCGTCGACCAGCCAGTTGTCCTTGAACCATTCGTCGAAGAGCTCGAAGAGGAGCACGCCGGCCGTGCCGTTGGAGAAACAGTCCTCGACGATCCGGCAGTTCTGCGCGCCCTGCTCGGCCTCGGTGGCGCCGCCGTGGTTCAAGCCCTGCGGCTGGAAATGGGCGATTCCCCGGCTGGTCGGCACGCCGGTCTCCCCAATCAACAGAGGCATCCCCTTCAGGGTGGACTTCAGGTCCCGCAGGTACCCGGCGTAATTGCACGGCCCGTGCTCGTCTGTTGTCGCGCAGTATCCCGGGTCCAGGTTCATGAAGTCAGGGTAGTACGGGTAGGCGTGGAACGTCGCGAAGAAGCCCGCGTCGAAGTTCTCAGTGGGCCTTACGACGGCCGGGTCGAGCGAGACTGCGTCCTCATCGTGATACGCCCTGGTTTCGCCGCGCTCTCTCTCAGTCGGATGCGAGATGGGGTCCAGCGTGGGCCAGTTCGTGAACGACACCGGGTGAGCGCATCCGTGCTTCTCGAGCTCGTAGCCGACCAGGAAATCGCACATACCGGCGAGCCAGCACTCGGTCGGGCTGCCCTTGGCGACTGTCAGATAGTGGCCACCGAACGCGGAAATCCCGGGGTGCGCCTCGTTCGTATGGATGACGGCGAACGGCTCCAGCTCACGCGCCACCACGTAGCCCGCCACCCAGCGCGACACGTCAGCGGCGTACGTGCCCGAGGCATGCCCCCGGCGCTCCGGGACCGCTGCCGCTCCGTGTACTGCGTCCACCACGCGGCGGATTTCAGACCGGAACTCCCCGGAAAAGGAGTCGTTGTAGAAGTCCAGGTCGTCGGGCAGCTCGCACCACGCTCCCTGGAAGAGCCACAGGGTCTGCGAGCCATTTCTGGAATTGTGCTCTGCCAGGGCCTCGTAGAACTGTGGGGGGTGGAGCGTGTAGACTCGGATTGCGTTGGCGCCCAGCTCGGCCAGCTCGCCCATCCACTTGGAGTACTGGGCCTTGGTGATGGCGAATTCGCCCGGGAATTTCCCGGGCGGTGCCGCGCCGATGTTGAACCCTTTGAAGAAGACCGGGGTCCACCGGCCGTCGCTCAGGATCTCGAAGGACTCGCCCCGGCATCTGACCTGAGCTTCGGAAGGCGGGCTCGCACGGTCGCGGCCTCCGGGCGTCGGCGCTGGACCGGGCTCGGCCGCGCAGGCGCCGGCGAGCGCCTGCACCAGAACGACTGCTAGCAGGGCACGTAGAAGACGGGGCACGGCGTCAACCTTTGATCTCAACCTTCGATCATCTCGACGTTGGCTCTCGGGAGCACCGCCCTCTCACCGTTCTCAAACTCGACTTCGAGCACTCTGACCTTGGCCTCGGTCTCCAGCTGCCTCAGCTCCGGCGGAAGGTCGGCGACCTTCCCCAGCCTTCCGAAGTAGGGCTCTCTGATGACCCTGATGGAGCTCCCGATTTCCATGCCCGAAGTTGAGAAGAAGACCTTTTCGACGCCCTGAGTCTTCCGGTCGCCCTGGGCGACTATGACCTCGGGCCTCATCACGCCGGCCCTGATCTGCGTCACGCCGCTCATGGACGCCTTCCTTCCCTCCAGCGAGCGCAACAGCGAGAAGGTCTTTTCGGCCATTCTCATATCACCGAAGCCCTCGGTGATGATGAGAGAAATGCCCTTTTCCTCGGAGCCGGTGATGGCCACTCCCAGGTCGTACCCGAGGAACTCGCGAAGGTCGGAGGCATCGATTCCGCCGACGATCACACCCTTGACCCCGAGCGAGGCTGCCCTGTTGAGGAAGCTCACGTCCACCCTGGAGCCGCCTATGAGCAGCTTGTCCTTGCACGAAGCGTCCAGGGACTTCTCATCCAGGGGTTCGTCGGAACGTTTCACCAGGAGCTTCAGCTCCCCCCACGTCTCGCCGCCGATTCCGAAGATTCCCTGGATGAACGAGCACTCGGTCTCCACCTTCACGCCTTCCCGCGGCATCTCCTCCACCACCACGCCGTCCACGTAGGCGTGGACTTCCACCGGAATGGGCGGCTCGCGCATTATGGCCTGGCCCGTTATGTTCGACACGCTTTCCAGCGTTCCGTTGACCGGGCTCTTGCACTTGGACTTGAACAGTCCGAAGAAGCTCCGGCTCATGGCGAACACTTCGCCGTGCTGGAGCGGCGAGCCCACCGGCTTGAGGAGGGCGCTCTCCACGTCCTCGGGCAGCAGACTCAGGATGTTGGCGATGTTTATCGTCTGGACGTTTCCCGGCAGCTCCGTCCGGGCCACCACGTCCTCGGCCTTGACTCTGTCTCCCTTCTTGGCCTGGACTGTCCCGGCCAGGGGGAGCCGCCTCTCCCTTATCAATCTTGTCTCAGCAGTTACTGTGACTCCTGGCGTGTACGCGTGAGCCAATTTGCTGTTCCCTCCCTCTTATTCGGCACAGGTTTCTTCCCGACTCGTTCCGCCGGGTCGTTGTTACTTGAGTTGGTTCTCGGGGTACACGTTCAGCGCCGCGTTCCATTCCGTCAGCTTTCTCACTCTTTCGGCGTCGTCTGACGGAAGCGCGAACGGCCGGCGCCCGCGGCAGTCCATGATGAGGCCCACGACCCCTCCCTGCGCCTTCGCCTCGTGCATCTTGCCGGGTCCGGAGCCGGCGTCAAACCCTCTGGCAGGCTCCACGACCACTCGAGCTGTCTCCTCCACACCCAGCGGCAGGACCACCATCTGTCCAAACTTGACCGAGGCGTCTGCCTTCCGGCCCTCGCCGGTCTCGAGCCTGACCTTGACGCACTCGCTGCCTTGCTTCCCCGTCCCGACGGGGGCCACGCATGTGCCCAGGTGAATCAGGCAGTCTTTCTTGAACACCTCCGTGGCGGCCTTCTCGTGCACTGTGGAAAGCACGCCCAGCTGCGGCATCATGAAAATACTGTCCACGGCCAGATGAGTCACGCACTCCGGCAGGAACGCGTCGATCATCATGAGCGCGGCCTGCACGCGGCGCGGGGCGTGCGAGAGCACACCGCCGCTCCCCACCAGCATGTCCAGGTCCCTCAAATTGACCAGGGTCTCGCCGCTCGCGGTCTGGTCGAACGTGTCCGAAATCGTCCTTTCCTGCTGAACGCCCTTGAGACCCACCGCCAGCGACTTGTGCTGCTCGAACGCCAGCCTCAGAGCCTCGCGCGCGATGGCCTGCTCTATCATCAGCTCTTCAAGACTCTGCGGAATCGTCGTGGGCCTGATCATCTTGTTCTTGATCCTGTTTCGCAGGTCCTTCTCTCCCACGTGGAACGGCACCCACCTCATGATGTTAGGAAGCCCCGTCTCCGCCAGCACGTTGGAGATGCTGTAGCTCATGCCCAGGTTGGCGCTCACGGTCCTGTTGAAAACGCCCTGGAAGACCGAGAACACGTCCGTCGTTGCCCCGCCGATGTCCACTCCTATGGGCTGGATTCCTTCTTCCTTCGCTATTGTCTCGATTATCTTCCCGACCGCCGCCGGAGTTGGCATTATGGGCACCGCCGTCCACTCCATCAGCTTCTTGTACCCGGGCGCGTGCGCCATCACGTGCTCCATGAAGAGGTCGTGTATCCTGATCCTCGCCGGGCCCAGGTTCTCGCGTTCCAGCACGGGTCTCAGGTTGTCGGTTATGACGAGCGCCGTCTTGTCCGCCAGCCGGTCGGACACGATTCGCCTCGCGTCCTTGTTGCCGGCGTATATGACCGGAAGCATGTAGCCCGCGCCCAGACGCGCCTTGGGGTCGGCCGCCGACAGCAGCTCCGCCAGCTCGGCCACGTGCGCCGTCGTGCCCCCGTCTATCCCGCCCGAAAGCAGGATCATGTCGGGTCTCAGCTGACGAATGCGCTTGATCTTCTGGTGCGGCAGCCTGCCGTCGTTCGAAGCGATGACGTCCATGACGATGGCGCCCGCGCCGAGTGCCGCCCTCTGCGCGCTCTCCGCGGTCATTGTCTTGACCACGCCGAACACCATCATCTGAAGGCCACCGCCCGCGCTCGACGTGGATATGTAGAGGTCGACGCCCTCGCCGTTCTTGCACGGAGTGATGATCCTCTCGCCTTCCAGGATCTTCTTCCCGGCGAGCTCCTCCACCTCTCTCACGGCGTTCAGCACGCCCTTGGTCACGTCTTCGAAAGGCGCCTCCACGGTCGTCGGAGCCTCTCCGCGCACGATCAACCTGTATTCCTCGCCCCTCTTTTCGATCAGAATGGCCTTCGTCGTCGTGCTTCCGCAGTCGGTCGCAAGGATGGTGCGGACACTATCCGGATTGGACACGCTCATGCTTCTTCCTTTCTCTCTCAGCTTTCTTTTCTTTCTTCTGCTGTCTCTTCTCTTCTCTGACCTTCTCTTCGAGCTCCTCGACTTTGAGTATCAGCTTCTCGACGTTGTTCCTGTCCTCCATCATTAGGCAGAACTTGTCGTAGTTCTTTATGTCTATGAAGGTCTTCACGAACGGCTCGATGAAGACCAGAAACTGGCTTCCAAGAAAGCTCAGGGGTTTCGAGGACTCCAGGAAGAAGATGGCCGGAACGCCCAGACCCATCTTTGCGATCCTCGCGGCCACTGCGTCCAACAGGGCCTCTTCGTCCAGGATGCCGTCCTTCACCGCCTCCCTAAGTGTTTCCTTAAGGAACGGGTGTAACCCTTTGTCCACGCCTGGCTTCCTTTCCCAGCTTCTCAGTCACGTAACCCACGACCTCGTCCCTGCCACCGCTTCCCTCCACGCCGAAAAACAGACGCGCGCCCCTGTAGTGCTCCAGCCACGAGCGCCTGGCAAAAGGGCTCAGGCTCAGGCCGGCCCTGTCTACAGAAAAGCTCTTGAAGCCCGTCCACGGCTTCCTCTGCCTGCCGAAGACGCCCCTGACCTCTATGCCTTCAGGACTCAGACTGTAGCTGGTCTCGAAAAAGTACGAGTGGAGAGAGCCCACGAGTATGGCGATCGAGAGGACCGCCAAAAAGACGTCTCCGAAGGCGAGCTGGACTAAGAAGCCGAAACCCAGTATGACGGCGCTCACCAGGCCGAACTTCAGCCAGTTCATTGTACACGGTCTCACGCTCCAGGTCAATTTGCCGGGAGCCGCCCCGGTCCGGCCGCATGCATCGCCACCGGCCGCCTTCTGCCCATCCCGTTCGGGCCGCGACTCTACCATTTAAGCCTCAGCTCGCGCGCCGCCTTGCCTTCATCCAGCCGTCCCACGGGCGTCGCCACCGGCGCCTGTTTTAGAAGCTCGGGGCTTGCAGCGGCCTCGTTCACGATCGCCTTCATGGCCTCCGCGAACCTGTCCAGCTCGCGCTTCGTCTCGGTCTCGGTCGGTTCTATCATCAGCGCCTCTTCGACTATAAGCGGAAAATACACGGTCGGAGCGTGGAATCCGTAATCCAGAAGCCGCTTCGCGAAGTCCAGTGTCCTCACGCCCCCGGCCTTGAGCTTCTTCCCCGACAACACGAACTCGTGCATGCAGGGCCTGTCGAACGGTATGTCGAAGTAAGGCGCGAGGAGCGACTTCAAGTAGTTCGCGTTCAGTATTGATTCCCGCGCCACCGCCTCGAGACCCTCGCCACCCAGGGACAGTATGTAAGCGTATGCCTTCACCATCACGCCGAAGTTACCGTAGAAGCTGTGCACCCTGCCTATGCTCGCGGGTTCGTCGTGATGGAGGACGAAGCCCCTGTCGGTCTTGACCACGCGCGGGATCGGCAGAAAGGGCCTGAGCTTCTCCGCCACGCCGACCGGCCCGGAGCCCGGCCCACCACCCCCGTGCGGAGTGGAAAATGTCTTGTGCAGGTTCAAGTGGACTATGTCGAAACCCATGTGTGCCGGCTTCGCGACTCCCAACAGCGCGTTCATGTTGGCGCCGTCCAAATACAGAAGCCCGTCCACCGAATGGATGACCTCCGCCAGCTCCAGCACTTCTTCTTCGAAGAGGCCGAGTGTGTTGGGGTTCGTGAGCATCAGCGCGGCGACCCCGTCGTTCACCGCGTCCTTGAGCGTCCGGGCGTTCAGGCACCCGTTCTCGCCCGACTTGACTTCCAGCGCCTCGAACCCCGCCAGCCGCACGCTTGCCGGGTTAGTGCCGTGCGCCGAGTCGGGTATGATGACCGACGTCTTCTTGTTTCCCCTGGAGCGATGGTAGGCCGCTGCCAGAAGCATTCCCGTGAGCTCACCGTGCGCGCCCGCGGCAGGATGGAGGCAGAACTCGCTCATGCCGGTGATTGCGGTGAGCGCTTGCCCCAGAAGATACATCAGCTCGAGCGCGCCCTGGGAGGACTCCTCGGGCGCGAGCGGGTGCGCGTCTCTGAAGCCGGGAAGCGCGGCCGCGTCTTCGTTCACCTTGGGGTTGTACTTCATCGTACAGGAGCCCAGCGGATACATGCCCATGTCCACGTGGTAGTTGAGCGATGAAAGCCGCGTGAAATGCCTGATGGCCTCGGGCTCGCTCAGCTCAGGCAGGCCGGGGCCCTGTTTGCGGATGAGGTGCCGGGGCAGGACCTTCTCCATCTCCACCGCGGGCACGTCCGGCCTCGGCAGCGAGAATGAGCCGTGGCCTTCCTCGTGCAGTTCGAACAACACTGGCTCGGATTCCGCACGAAGCCGTCGGATTCCCTTTTCCGGTGAGCTTTCTTCAGTCATGGTCCTATCCTGCTCAGTCCACCCTGCGCATCGTTGCGGCCACGTCACCCAGCGCCTTGCACAGTCTGTCTATTTCGCCCGCCGTCCTCTTCTCAGTCACCGCCACCAGAAGGAGGCGATGGCTCTCAGTCTCGCCGGGCAGCGTGAACCGCGAGAGCGGCACGCCAGCCAGGATCCCCCTCTTCGCCAGCTCGGACACGAGCGCCTCCGCCGAGACCGGACAGCTCAACAGGAACTCCTTGAAGAAGGGCTTCTGATACCTGAGTCCAAAACCGTGGACCCTGGACACCTTCTCGGCCGCGTAATGACTCTTGGCCAGACAGCGCTCGGCCGCCGCCTTGAGACCCTTCCCGCCCAGCAGGGACAGATGTATCGTGGCGGCCAGGGCGACAAGCGCCTCGTTCGTGCAGATGTTGGACGTGGCCTTCGCGCGTCTTATGTGCTGCTCGCGGGTCTGGAGTGTGAGGACGAACCCGCGCTTTCCGTTTCCGTCCACGGTCATGCCCACCACCCTGCCCGGGAGCCGCCGCACGTACTCGTTCCTGGCCGCAAAGAAGCCCAGCAACGGCCCACCGAAACTCATGGCGTTGCCGAAGGCCTGGCCCTCGCCCACCACGATGTCCGCGCCGTATTCGGACGGCGGCTGGAGCAGCGCCAGCGAGACCGGGTCCACGTACGACACGAGCAGAGCGGGGTCAGCGCTCCGGAGCCTGGAGAATTCAGAAGTGTCTTCCACTATTCCATAGAAGTTCGGCTGTTGATGGATGAAGCAGGCGGCGCCGGTCTGAAGCGCAACCTTGAGCGCTTCCAAGTCAGTGATGCCGTCACGCGAAGCTATTTCCACAACCTCGATGCCCGACGCGGCGCAGTAGGTCTTGAGAACCTCTCTGTGATGAGGATGAACACACGAGGAGACCAGCACTCTCGGCGTTTCCCTGGCGGCAACAGCCAGGAGAGCCGCCTCCGCCACCGCGGTCGCGCCGTCGTACATGGACGCGTTGCACACGTCCATCCCGGTGAGCCGGCACATCAGGGACTGGAACTCGAAGATGCACTGGAGCGTGCCCTGGCTCGCCTCCGCCTGGTACGGCGTGTAGCACGTGTAGAACTCGCTCCTCAGGAGCAGATGCTTCACCGCCGCCGGCACGTAGTGGTCGTAGATGCCCGCGCCGGCGAAGCAGACCGTGTTCAGTGAAGACTGATCGCGCGACGCCATCTCGGAGAGACCCGCCGAGACCTCCATCTCGGACATCCCCGGGCCGAGGTCTATCCCGGCCCGTTCCCTGAGCCTGGCCGGAACCGCGCCCAAGAGCTCGTCTATGCTCCCCACCCCCGTGGAGCGGAGCATGTCCTCCCGCTCTTTGTCGCTTCTACCGATGTATCCAGCCATCGCGAGTCCATCTCCGGCCGGCGCAGTCGGTGCGAGCGTGTCCAAGGCCCATGCCCGTCCGCCACGACTCTCCCGGCGCCTTCTATCCGACCAGTTTCTTGTACTCCGCCGGCCCGAGCAGCGAGCCAGCGTCAGCCGGGTTCGACATCTTTATCTTTATCAGCCAACCCTGGCCGTAGGGTTCCTTGTTAACTATGGACGCATCCGTCGAAAGCGCCTCGTTCACTGCGACAATCTCTCCCGAGACGGGGGCGAAGATATCGCTGACGGTCTTGACTGCCTCCACGACGCCGAACGGCTTCTTGACCTCTGCTCTCTTCCCCACAGCCGGGAGCTCGATGTATACGATGTCGCCCAGCTCGTGCTGGGCGTAATCGGTGATCCCGACCACGGCAGTGTCTCCGTCTATGCGGAGCCACTCGTGCTCGTCGGTGTATTTCAGGTCCTCGGGGATCGCTGTCATGCTGTTACCTCGCTTTAAGGTCTACCGCCTCTTCCGTGGTACGCCTATTTGCGGCTGCCGCGCACGTAGAACGGCAGCTTTGTGATCCTGGCTCTGAGCTCCTTGTCCCTTATCGTGATGCTGACCTCCGTGCCCTGCTGCGACAATCCGGCCTCGACGTAGCCCATGGCCAGGCCCTTGCCCAGGCAGGGCGAGAAGGTGCCGCTCGTCACATGGCCCACTCCCCTGCCGCCCACCCTGATGGGATAACCCTTGCGCGGAATGCCGCTCTCGAGGAGCTCCATCCCGACCAGTTTGCGTTTCACTCCGGCGGCTTTCTCCGCGACCAGCGCCCGCCTGCCTACGAAATCGGGCTTGTCCAGCTTGACCGTCCATCCCAGACCCGCCTCCAGGGGCGAGGTCGTGTCGTCGATGTCGTTTCCGTACAGACAGTACCCCATCTCGAACCTGAGCGTGTCGCGCGCGCCCAGCCCGATGGGCTTGACGCCCAACCCGCGCCCGGCCTCGAACAGCAGCCTCCACAGGAAATCGCCGGCGTCCCAGTCGTGGTAGAACTCAAACCCGGCCTCGCCGGTGTACCCGGTCCTGGACGCCAGCACCGGCGTTCCCTTCACCATGACCTGGATGTGGCGGTTGCGGCCCAACGGAACCAGCTCACCCAGGCCGGCCTTCTTCATCACTTCGTCAGTGCCGGGCCCCTGGAGAGCGATCTGCACGGTCTTCATCGAGCGGTCCTCGATCTGAGTCCGGCTGCCGAGCTCAGCGCATCTCGCCTGTATCCACGCGAGGTCCTTGGCGGTGTTGGCCGCGTTGACCACAAACAGCATTTCGTCGCCGACCCTGTAAATAATGACGTCGTCCACGATGCCGCTCTTCTCGTTGCACATCGGTGAGTACAGACACGCACCCGATTGGAGCGGTTCGAGGTCGTTCGTCACCAGCCTGTTGGCCGTCTCGATGGCACCGGAGCCCCTGAACCATATCTCGCCCATGTGACACACGTCGAACAACCCGGCGGCCTCACGCACGGCCTTGTGCTCGTCCACGATGCCTGTGTACTGGATAGGCATCAGCCACCCGGCGAACTCTATCAGCCTGGCACCCAGCTCACGGTGCCCTACTGTGAGAGGAGTCTCTTTGGGCATGGGTCTCCCTTACGCTGCTCCTGCTTCGCACGGCCCGGGGCGCGCCCCGCTGCCCGCGCCCTCAACAAGCATACCCGCAGCAAAAATCTATTCAGAATAGCACAGGAACACTGAAAGTCAAGCAGGACAGCTTGTTCGGAGCCGGGGAGATACTGATGTGATCCCGCACTGGGGCGGGCTCGACAGTGGCGTCGGATCGGGTGCAGACGAAGCGGGTGTGTGTACAGCGACTAAGCCGACATCACGGCATTCTGTACACAAGCGAGTTAACGTTCATGCCTGCCCCGACGGATGCAAACACGACGTTGTCCCCCCTGGCCAACCCGTGATTCTCGAGCTTTCCCTTCAGCAGTAGATCAAGCAGCGTGGGCAACGTGGCCACAGAACTGTTCCCGAGCCACGATATTGTCATGGGCATGACATGTTCCGCGATCTTCTCCTCTCCGCACAATCTATACAGACGCCTCAGCATCGCTTCGTCCATCTTCTCATTCGCCTGGTGAAACAAGACCTTGTTCACGTTCCTCAGCGACAACCCTGCCTTGTCAAGGGTCTCCTTCACCACTCCGGGCACGGTCCCAAGGGCGTACTCATAAAGCCTGTGGCCCTCCATCTTCAGGAACAACCCGTCACTGGAGTTGCCACGCTTGTTCGACCTGCCCATGTGGAGCAAATACGCGTGGTCTGTATCAGAACGCGCAGTATGAGAGAGTATTCCGACCGGTGCGCTGCTCTCCGCTGCCTCCACAATTGTCGCTCCGGCTCCGTCAGCGTATATCATGCTGTCTCTGTCGTGAGGGTCCGAAACCCTTGACAGCGTCTCCGCTCCTATGACGAGGATTCTCTTCGCGTCACCGCACTTGAGATAGTAATCGGCCTGTATCATCCCCTGCAGCCAGCCGGGGCAGCCAAAAGCCACGTCAAGAGCCACCGTTCTGGGGTTCTGGATTTCCAGCCGCCTCTTCACGCGGGCGGCAAGGCTTGGGACGAGATCGACACATCTGTTGTCCGCCTTCACGTCGCCGAAATTGTGCGCCACGATAATGAAATCGAGGGTTTCTCTGGCGATTCCTGACGATTCGAGGGCGTCGGCCGCAGCATAGAAGGCAATGTCCGAAGTGACGAGATCGTCCGTAACGTACCTTCGTTCGGCTATGCCGGTGATCTTCGCAAAGGTCTTTACAATCTCCTCGTTGGGCTGACCGAGCAGCGTCCCTCCTGAATCGTAAAATTGGTGTTCAAGAAACTCGTCATTGTGAACCCTTCGCGAAGGGATGTAACTGCCAGTTCCAACTATGATCGAGTAATTCCTGGTCATCAAGTCCGTCCCTGCACGGTCAGCACCGTTGAAGTCGTGACCCACGCCCGGCTGCACGTCCCGTTAACGCAGAGAGGCGGCTACCACTGTTACCGCCCCCTCAGCTGCCTTCGCCGGGTACATCAGGCAGTATCCCACAGAAGGAACGCCGGGACAACCGAAAAACTCCAACACCCTGCCTCAACCAACCGGCAGACATCCGGGTGCCTTCACAACGCCCAAAACCACGAGGGCCGGCGCTCGCCGGCCCCGCAACATTTTTCGTCACTTGGGATGATGAGACAGCTGACTCTCTCAACTGTCCCGGCTGGCGCCAGTCCCTGCGCCTACCTTAGCAGAATCATTTTGTGCGTTGCCGTGAACTCCCTCGCCTGGAACGAATAGAGATACACTCCAGACGGTAACCCTCTGCCGTCACCGCCCCTACCGTCCCAGACCTCGCTGTACACACCAGGCTCTCTCCATCCGTCCACCAACACGCGCACCACAGAACCACTTACGTCGAAAACCTTCAAGCTCACATTGCATGCGCTCGGCACTTCGTATCGAACCGTGCACACAGGATTGAACGGGTTCGGATAACTCCCATACGCCCTGAACGCAACTGGCGCAGAATCCACTCGAACCTCTACTGGGCCCGAGCTCTCCTCTCCCGACAGACCGGCCAGTATGATCTCGTACCAGTAGGTTCTACCTGACTGGACGGAGCAATCCAAGCACGAGAACGAAGAGCCCGCAACCCTCACCACGGAGACTTCGACAGGGCCGAACATCCCGTCTGGCGCATCGGCGCGCCGGACGACAAAGCTCGAAGCTGGCACGTCGGCGGCCACCTGCCACGACAGAGAAACGCAGCCGTTCTCCATCCTCGCGGAAGCCTCGGCGAAGACTACCGGCGTCGGACCGCCAGCGCCATTCGCATCCACGCGTTGTGCGTATATGTCATATGCCGTATCCTGGTGCCACTCCACCCAAGCCACAACCGCACCACCACAGCAATCCGCTACAATCAAGGGGGAGTCCTCACTGCTGGGAGACGTGGATAGCCTCACGCCGTCTGCGTTCCACATCGGTGTGCCGTCAGCATTGACTCTTCGCGCGTAGATGTCTACGTTCCCGCTCCGCCAGTCCGGCCATGTGACGATTGCACCTCCGGCGCCATCCGGCACAATCTCCGGGCTCGCCTGGTCATAGCGCGCCGCACAAATTCGAACACCGTCGACTGCCCACATCGGCGTGCCGCCGGCGCTGACTCTTCGAGCAAAGATGTCGTAGCCGAGCCCGCCTCGAATCTCGTCCCAGGCGATGACGGCGCCTCCGGCGCCATCAGACGCGATCTGAGGGTGACTCTGGTGGCCGATGGCTCCACAGATGAGAACGCCATCAACCACCCACGCCGGCATACCTCCGGCATCTATCCTCTGCGCATAAATGTCGTAGGCCGTCGTGCGGTCATCCTGCCACGTGATGATTGCGCCGCCCGCGCCGTCCGGCGCAATCCTCGGGTAGTATTGGTTTCGAGCGGCCACGCACACAGCCACACCATCAGCAGTCCACATTGGCGTGCCGCCGGCGCTGACCCGCTGGGCATAAACGTCCAGATAGGTTCGATAGTCCTCCCAAGTCATGATCGCCCCACCCGCACCATCGGCCGTCATGCGAAGAGAGCGTTGGTTCCCTGCGGCGACACAGATGACGACCCCACCCGCAGCCCACGTCAGCGTGCCGTTGGCACTGATCCGCTGCGCGTAGATATCGTAATTGCCGTTCCGAGTGTCCTCCCAGGCGACGACTGCCCCGCCGGCTCCGTCACAGACAGCGCGTGGCCCGGCGTGAGTTCCGGGTACCGCGCAGACCGGGAGGCCCCCGCTTGCCCACGCCACCGTACCGTCTGCGCGAATTCGCTGCGCATAGATGTCCCACTTGCCGCTTCGGTAGTCCTGCCACACGACTATGGCGCCGCCCGCACCGTCAGACAAAGGCTGCGGACTTGCGTGATCGGTGGGGACATTGCTTACGCAAACCCCGTTGACCGCCCAGGCCGGCGAGCCGTCGGCTCTGATCCGTTGAACGTACGAGTCCCAGGCAGTACGGCCGTCGTACCAAGCTATGATTGCCCCTCCGAACCCGTCTGAGGCAATCTGGTGATAGCGCTGGTAGCCCGCTGCTGCGCAGACCGGGTTGCCGCCTTCCAGCCAGGTAGCGGAGGACGGACAAAGCGCGCCTGACAGACACAGGCACAAAATGAACAGGACACTAAGTACGCTCGCCTTTGTCTTCATGAACTGACCTCCTCTTCCCGCGTGCCGCTCCTGCCGGGGCAGGAAACACGCACTCCGACTTGCTGCACAGGGTTTCGGGCTCCGAATTACAGCCGCTAAAGACAGCAAAGGCCTCGCCCAAACGGGCAAGGCCGCTCACCGCCTGATTGTCTTATAACCCCAAAGACCAGCTGACCACTATCAACTCCTGAAGAAGCACCACCCAACGCCGCATGCTCGTCAGCGAGCCTGCACACTCCTACAACAGATTAGGGTATCACAATCAGGTGTGAATGTCAATCTCGTGATGCGGGCGCCGACCGCGGCGCGGAGTCATCGCAGAGCGTCGCCCGCCCATGCGCGGGTCCGACCCTCGCGCCACGCTTTGACCCCGAGCGCCCGCTGTAGTAGATTCAGGTGTCATGGCAATTGTAACCACGCACAACTTGGGCAAATCGTTCGGCGCTCTTGACGTGTTTGCCGGACTTTCGCTCAGCATCCCGCACGGTGCGCGCATCGCCATAGTGGGCCCGAACGGCATCGGCAAGACGACGCTTCTTCGGGTCATTGCGGGGACGGAACCGCCTTCTGCCGGCACGGTGCGACGCTCGAAAGCCCTCACGATCGGCTATCTGCCGCAAGAGTCCGTGGTCGAGTCTGCGAACACACTGTGGGACGAGTGCCTCTTGCCGTTCCGTGACCTCTTGGACGTGCAGAAGGAGCTGGCCCGACTCGAGGCCGAAATGGCCGCGCACGGAAGCGAGCAGTCCACCGCCGGCGGCTCGGGCGGCGCCTCCGACGTGAGCGCACTTGGGGACGGCAAGGTCGGGCACGCGGAGGTCCAGGACGTCATGGACCGCTACGGCACGCTGCAGGCCCGTTTCGAACACGGCGGTGGGTACACGTACGAGACGCGCATCCGCCAGGTGCTCACTGGCCTGGGATTCCGCCAGGACGAGTACTCGCTCCCACTCACGCATCTTTCCGGCGGACAGCGCACGCGCGCTCTGCTGGCCCGGCTCCTGCTCGAGAACCCGACACTGCTCGTTTTGGACGAACCCACAAACCACCTGGACACGGCGGCGGTGGAATGGCTCGAGAGCTACATCAGAGACTGGGACGGCGCGATCCTGATCGTGTCTCACGACCGCTACCTCTTGGACAAGGTATGCAACAACATCTGGGAGATGAGCAGGGCCGGCGTCGAGGCCTACCACGGCAACTACACTCACTACCTGACCCAGCGCCAGGAGCGCTGGGAGCTACGCTCCAAGGAATTCGAGGCGGAGAAAGAACGACTCCTGCACGAGATGGACTACATAAAGCGGAACATCGCGGCGCAGAATGTGACGCAGGCCAGGGGCCGCCTCAGGCGCATGAGCCGCCAGATCCAGGCCATCGAGCAGGTGGGGCTGGAGGCCATGCGCGGCAAGAAGTGGCTGCAGATCAGTCAGGACGTGCAGATAGAGGCCGGCGTGATGACTCCCGAGGAGGCCGAGTCGCGGCTCAGGGCACTACGCAACCCGCTCCGGCATCCGACCGAGTTGAAACTCAGGCTGAGCGCGGCCAAGCGCGGCGGCAACATCGTGCTCCGGACCCACGGACTCGAAATAGGTTATCCGGGCAATTTTCTTTTCTCGGTCCCCGACCTGGAGCTCCAGCGCCTGGGATGCGTTGCCCTGATAGGTCCGAACGGGGCCGGCAAGACGACGTTCCTGAAGATGCTGCTCGGCCAGCTGCCTCCGCCTCGGGGAGAGGCTCAGCTCGGCGCCAGTCTCGACGTCGGCTACTTCGCCCAGGCGCACGAAAACCTCGACCCGGAAAAGGATCTGATTCAGGAGATATCCTCCGCGGCGCCGGAAATGCTGGTCGCCGAGATACGAAGCCATCTGGCCCGGTACCTTTTCACCGGAGCAGACGTGTTCAAGAAGGTGCGGGTCCTGTCCGGCGGCGAGCGCGGCCGCCTGGCACTGGCGAAGCTCGCCCTGGGCAACGCCAACCTCCTCCTGCTGGACGAGCCGACGAATCACCTCGACATCCCTTCGCAGGAGGTCCTCCAGAACGTCCTGGCCGATTTCGACGGCACCGTCATCCTGGTCTCGCACGACCGTTACCTGATAGACGCCCTGGCGACCCAGGTGTGGGAAATCGACAAGGTTGAGGGCGTCCTCAACGTCTTCAGGGGGACGTATACCGAGTACCGTGAGAGGGCCGAGTCCGCGGCAGGTTCGGACGCCGCCTCGGAAGCGTCGCGACTCCAAAAGGGCGAGGCGTTCAAGAAGGCGCGGGCCTCCAAGAACCGCGAGATAGCCCAGGAGCGCCGGGCCAGGGCAGCGGAGCTCAAGCGCCAGAAGCGGCTCGGTGAAGTCGAAGCCGGGATTTCAGCCCTGGAAGAAAAGCTCGCCCGCCTCCGTGACAGTCTCGCCAATCCGCCTGCAGAACGTGAAGAGATACAGCGGCTGGCCGAAGAATACATGAGCGCTGAGCAGGAGATGGAAATGCTGTTGGAGGAATGGGGACAGCTGCACGAGCAGACCGCTACCTGAGGAGCAGCATCTTCCTGGTCGCCTCCAGCTGGCCGGCCTCGACGGAATAGAAGTAGATTCCCGACGGCAATGGCGAACCGTCATGGGCTCTGCCGTCCCAGGTCTCGCTGTGGACCCCGGGACCGCGCCATCCGTCAACCAGGGTGCGCACCAGGCTGCCGTTCACGTCAAACACTCGCAAGCTCACGCCCGCGCCTTCCGGCAAGTCATAACGTATTGTGCAGGACGGATTGAAGGGATTGGGGTACGCGTCGTACGCCCTGTACGTGGCTGGCGCCGCGTCCACCAGGACTTCAATCGGGCCGTAGAACTCTCTCGCGCCCGAAGCGCCCTCCAGGACGATCCGATACCACAGAGTCGTGCCGGGCGTCACGGAGCAGTCAGTGACTGAGAACGACAGCGCGTCCGACGCCACAACCGCGGTCTCCAGAGCAGTGAACGCTCCCTCCCCGGACTCCGAACGCTCCACTGAGAAACTCGACGCGGGGACCTCGGACGTCGTCTGCCAGGAAACGGCCACGCACCCGGCCTCCACGCGCGCGGAAGCGGACGCCACCAGCACGTCAGTCAGGCCTCCGGGGTCGAGCACGGCGCCGGAACTCTCCACGCGCGCGGCGAACACGTCGTAAGTCTCGCCGCGGTTGTCCTGCCAGAAGACCATGTAGTTGGTCCCGTCATATCCCACCGCCGGCGCCAGCTGGTCGTCCCCGGCCACGGATATTGCGATTCCGGCCGTGTCCAGCACCGAGCCGGACACACCAATGCGCGCTCCGTAGATGTCGAAGTAGTAGCCGGCGCGGAAATCCTGCCACACCGCCATGTAATTGGTTCCGTCGAAGCTCACCGCCGGGTAAGCCTGGCTGTTGGCGGCCCGCGAGATCGGAATCCCGCCGGAGTTGAGCACTCCCCCTGACGGCGTCACGCGTGCGCCGTAGATGTCCTCGAATCCGCTCCGGTCGTCCTGCCAGGCCACGAGGTAGCTGCCGCCGCCGTACGTGACACTGGGGTACTCCTGGCGGTTGGCAGCCGTCGAGATCGCGATTCCTTTCGCGTCCAGCACTCCTCCGGACGGATTCACGCGGGAGCCGTAGATGTCGTCCGAAAGATTGGTGCGCTGGTCGTCCCAAACAACCAGGTAGTGCACGCCGTCGAACGCCACGGCGGGGTGCGCCTGCCTGGCGGTAGCCGTGGATATGGCGATCCCGGACGGGTCCAGCACCGCCCCGGACTTGCTGACCCGCGTACCGTATATGTCGAAGTTGCCGCTGCGTAAGTCCTGCCAGGCCACGAGGTAGTTGGTGCCGTCGAACGCAACGGCAGGCCACATCTGCTGCGAGGCGGTCGTGGACACGCGGATTCCGTCCGAGTCGAGCACGACGCCCGCCGGGCTGACGCGTGCGAAATACACCGAGTAGTACGAGTTGGAGCGGAAGTCGTGCCAGACGACCAGGTAGTTTGTGCCGTCGAACGCCAGCGACGGACGCGCCTGGGTGTGCCACGCCATAGAGATGGCGAACCCATCCGGGTCGACAGCGAGGCCGGCCTTGCTCACGCGCGCGCCGTAGATGTCGGGGTACGTGCCGGTGCGGCCGTCCTCCCAGACCACGAGGTAGTTGGTCCCGTCGAAAGCGACAGCCGGAAAAGCCTGGTCCGTGGCGGCGGCCCGGGCCTCCGCTGCCGGGATAGCAACGCTCAGAAAGAGAACCGCCCCCAGCATCAATACGCACGACGACGGTCTGCTGAGTCTCAGTTTGAGTTTTCGCATTGCTCCCGGTCTACCTCCGAACCGCCGGACAACGGCGTGGTCATGACAAGGCGAAGCGCGTGCGTGCGTAAGACATACTATACCACACACCGCTCAACCTTGACAGCGCGTCCCGATTCCAATAACGTGTAGGGGTCGCACTCCGGGCTAGGACTGGGGCGGATGGAAAACGGAGTGCTCGAGGCTTTGGCGACGGGACGTGGCAAAGGAGGACCGTAATGAGTGACGCACCGAGCGCAATCATGAAAGCTCTGAAGATGGCCGTAGACATAGAAGACAACGGCCTCGTGACCTTTCTGAAGTTTGCCCGCCGGACTAAACACGAGTTCGGCAAGAACATGTTCATACGTCTGGCGATGGATGAGAACGAACACCGCAGGATTCTGGAGAAACAGATGCACCATCTGGCCGAGGGGCAGCCCTGGGTCGAGATAGAGGTGCCGAAGTACGAGATAGAGAACGTGGCGCCCACCATGACCGACAGGCAGCAGAAGGTCACCGGAGAGTCCGGAGGGGCCGAGACGGAAGCCCTGAAAATAGCCCTGGACCTGGAGCGGAAAGCGGCGAAGTTCTTCCGTGAGCAGGCCGAGGCGGCGATTGACCCGAAGGCCAGGAGTCTCTTTGAGCACCTGGCGCAGTGGGAGGACGCGCACTTCGACCTGATTCAGGCCGAGATGGACAGCATCAACAACACCGGCTTCTGGTTCAACGTGCCGGAATTCAAGATGGACGGAAAGTACTAGAGACTGGAGCTCGGGCCGCGCCCGGCGTCCGCGCCGGGCCGGCCTTCCCGCACGACTACTCCCTGCTCCGCACTTTCCCGCACAGGCCGACGACTTCCCGCAGCGCCCTGCCCGTGTGCGACTGTTCGCAGGCCACGAGCTCCTCGGGGGCGCCGGCGACCACGACCAGCCCGCCGTCCTCTCCCCCCTCGGGTCCGAGGTCGATGACGTAATCGGCCGTTTTTATGACGTCAAGGTTGTGCTCTATGACTATCACCGAATTGCCCGCGGCCACGAGCTTGTTCAGAACCCGGAGCAGAAGCCTCACGT
Organism: uncultured bacterium; assembly: GCA_964570935.1. GTDB lineage: Bacteria > Eisenbacteria > RBG-16-71-46 > JAFGJU01 > JAFGJU01 > JAFGJU01. The sequence continues at coordinate 53,422 of CAZMZP010000073.1, read as the reverse complement.
CATCGAAATGGAGACCGGTCGTGGGTTCGTCCAGTATGTAGGCCGTCTTCCCCGTGGCCACCTTCGAGAGCTCGGCTGCCAGCTTCACTCTCTGCGCCTCGCCGCCCGAGAGTCGCGTCGCGGGCTGTCCCACGCGCAAGTATCCCAGCCCCACGTCCCTCAGCGCCTCCAGCTTCCTCCGCACGACGGGTATCTGTAGGAAGAACTGATGAGCGCTCTCTATCGTCATGTCCAGAACGTCGGCGATGCTGTGCCCCTTGTACAGTATCTCCAGAGTCTCCCGGTTGTACCTCTTGCCCCGGCAGGTGTCGCACGTAACGTACACGTCGGGAAGGAAGTGCATCGCGATCTTCACCAGGCCGTCGCCCTGGCAGGCCTCGCAGCGGCCGCCGTGAACGTTGAAGCTGAACCTGCCCGGCCGGTATCCTCTCACCTTCGACTCGGGGAGCTGCGCGAACAGGTCTCGTATGTGAGTGAAAGCGCCGACGTACGTGGCGGCGTTGGAGCGCGGCGTGCGCCCGATCGGTGACTGGTCGATGTCCACGACCTTATCTATGGCCTCGAGCCCCTCTATCCTGGCGTGTTTGCCGGGGGAGTCGGTGGACGAGTAGAAATGCCTGGCGAGAGCCCTGAACAAAATGTCATTCACAAGAGTGCTCTTCCCGGAACCGGAGACGCCGGTCACGCACACGAACAGTCCCAACGGAAAGGACACATCTATCGTCTTCAAGTTGTTGGCGGCCGCGCCCCTCACGACGAGTCCGGGCCCCGCCGGACGGCGCCGCGTTTCCGGGAGCTCCACGTCCTTCCTTCCAGACAGGTACTGCCCGGTCAGCGACGCCTCGTCGTCCGCTATTTCCTTGGCCGTCCCGGCTGCCACGAGGTAACCGCCAGTCTCGCCGGCCCCGGGTCCCAGGTCGATAACGTGGTCGGCCGACAGGATGGTGTCCCTGTCGTGCTCCACCACCAGCACTGTGTTCCCCATGTCCCTCAGCTCGCAAAGAGTGTTGAGTAACCGCCGCTGGTCGCGATGGTGGAGCCCTATGCTGGGCTCGTCCAGCACGTACAGCACGCCGCTCAGCTTCGAGCCTATCTGCGTGGCCAGCCGGAGTCTCTGAGCCTCGCCGCCCGCGAGAGTCGCGGCGCCTCTGTCGAGGGTGAGATAATCCAGACCCACGTCGCAGAGGAACTTGAGACGCTGGAGAATCTCTTTCAGGACTGGACGCGCCACGGCCTCGTCCGCCTGCCGGACATCCAGTCTCTCGAACAGCTCGCGTGCTTCCTTGACCGACGCGGAGGAATAATCGGCGATGCTCTTCCCGTCGAGCCGCACGGCCAGACTCTCCGGCTTGAGCCGCTTCCCTCCGCACGCAGGACACTCTCCCTGGGCCATGAACCCTTCTATCCACTCCCGCACGGCGTCCGAGGTAGTGGCCCTGTACCTGCGGGCCAGGTCGGGAACGATGCCCGGAAAACTCGCGCGCCTCTTCACCGTGAACCGCGTGCTCGTGTACGTGGATTCCACTTCGTCGGGACCGGTACCGTACAGAATCCCCTTCCTCGCCGGCTCCGGAAGTACCTCGAACGGAGTTCTCAGGTCAAACCTATAGTGCCGCGCGAGGGCCCTGATCTGGGTCCAGAACCAGCCGGCCTTGGCTTCTCCCCACGGCGCGAGCGCCCCCTCCGCCAGTGACAGCCGCGGGTCTGGCACGACCAGCGAGGGGTCTATCTCGAGGCGGCTCCCCAGGCCGTCGCACACCGGGCAGGCGCCGTAAGGACTGTTGAACGAGAAGTTCCGGGGATTGAGCTCGTCGAATCCGATTCCGCACGTGGCGCACGCGCGCCTGTCGCTGAACAGGAGCTCCCTGGCGCCGGCCAGCACGCTCACGGTGCCGGAAGTCACGCGGAGCGCGGTCTCCACCGAGTCCGCCAGGCGCGTTCGGCTCTTCTCAGACACGACCAGCCTGTCCACCACGATGTCTATGTCGTGTTTCCTGGTCTTCTTGAGAGGCCCGGCACGCTCCAGCTCCACCAGTTCGCCGTCGATGCGGGCGCGCAGGAAACCCTGTCTTCTGGCCTGCTCCAGCTCCTTCTTGTACTCGCCCTTCCTGCCCCTGACCAGCGGCGCCATGACCTGGACAGTCTTTCCCGCCTCAGTGTCCAGGAGCGAGGTCACGATCTGGGAAGAAGTCTGCGCACCGACCGGCGCGCCGCACTTGTGACAGTACTGCACTCCGAGGCGCGAGAACAGCAGTCTGAGGTAGTCGTACAATTCTGTGACGGTGGCCACCGTGGAACGCGGGTTGGCGCCCGCGGTCCGCTGCTCGATCGACACTGCCGGCGAAAGTCCCTCGATGGAGTCCACGTCGGGTTTCTCCATCTGGCCCAGGAACTGTCGCGCGTAGGCCGAAAGGGACTCTACGTAGCGCCTCTGGCCCTCCGCGTAGACTGTGTCGAAGGCGAGTGAGCTCTTGCCCGAACCGCTCACTCCGGTGACGACCACCAGCGAGTTTCTGGGGATGTCCACGTCTATGTTCTTGAGGTTGTGTTCCCTGGCCCCTCTGACCGCTATGAACCCGGAAGGGGCTCTCCGAGAAGACCCTATTTCGAAAGCAGAAGCAGCCTTTCCTTTGCCATGCTTCCCCACTCTGACTGCTCACCCTCTCTCTGGATTATTGCTCTGTACTGCCTCACGGCCGCGTCTCTGTTCCCGGCCGCCTCGAAAGCCTGGCCGGCCTTGTAGCGCGCGGTCACGGCCCAGAGAGTGCTCTCTCCGTAAAGATACGGCACCTTCAGGAACTCCGCGGCCGCCCTTTCCATGTCACCGGCGGCGGCGTGAGCCTCTCCGATCCAGTACTGTATCTCGGGCTTCTCGGATTCGTCGGACGTCTCGAGCGCCTTGCCGAGCAGGGTCATCGCCTCACGGTTGTCGCCTGCGTTGAGCCTGCAGTATCCGGCCTTGAAGGCGGCGTCCTTGCCCAGCTCTCCGGCGCAGCCGCCGGCAACTCTGAGGTAGAGGTCCGCCGCTCCGCGCCAGTCCTCCATCCTCTCGAGGCACAACCCCGCATTATACCATGTCTCGCAGCACTGCGTGGAGTCCCGGCAGAATCCGGCCGCGTCCGTGTATGCGACGGACGCCTCCCTGAACGCGGACATGGCGAAGAGGGAGCTTCCGAGCTTGAAGCGCGCCGTAAAGGCGAGCGAGCTGTCGGCACGAGCCCCCCGGCCGGCCTCGACGGCCTCCCTGAACGCGCCCGCGGCGGTCGCGTAGTCACCCACCTTGAGCCTCGCGAGACCCATCGTAACGAGAGCGTTCATCCGCCCGGACACCGGCAGCTCCGCCTCCACGGAAGACAGCACGGAGTAGGCTTCTTCATACTGGCCCGCCCGGTACAGGCCCAGTCCCCTCTGCAGCGTGACCTCGTCCACGACCGAGCTGTCCTCAGGGAAAGCGTCGAGGTACCAGGCCAACCGCTTCTTCAGCTTGGGCTCGTCTCCCAGCTTGGCCAACGACAGTACGGCCCCCCGGCCGGCCTCTCTCCGCAGCTCGTCGCTCGCGTCCATCTTGAGCAGCCTCTCGAAGGCGTTCAGGCTGAGGGCGAAATCACCGGAGCTGAAGCTGGTCCTGCCCAATCCCATCACGAAACTGGTGTCGCCGCCCGCCTGCGCGAACCTCCTGCCGATCTCGTCGTAAGTGGACTTTGCCGCCGCGAAATCACCGGCCCGCTCCTCCGCCTGCGCCTTCCGCATCATGAGTCCCGGGAGCAGCGAGCTCTGTGGGAATTCGCGCCCCAGCCTCTTGAGAGGGGCGGACGCCTCCGCGAGCTTGCCCCGGCCGAGGTACGCCTGCGCCACCTTGGCCAGGAGGTCGTCCGCGAACGGGCCGCGGGGGTCGCGCGCCAGCACGTATTCGTACTCGTCTATCGCCCTGGCCAGGTCCCCGGCCACGAGGTAGGAGTCTCCTCTTCTTGCCAGCGCTCTCTCGCGCAGCGAGCGGCTCGTCGCCTTCTCGAACGCCTGTGTGTACAGCGAGGCCGCCCTCGCCGTCTCCCGCTTGGCCAGCTTCAGCTCTCCCAGCTCGTACGCCGCCTCGGGCGCAGCCGGAGCCGAAGCCAACTGGTCAACGACGACCTCGAAGTCGCGCTCGCCTGCTGCCGTGTTCCCTTCGCGGCAGAGCATCCTTCCCCTTCTGAGCCGCGCTTCGGCCACGAACGAGCTTCGCGGAAAATCCCGAATCAGCCTGTCGAAACTGGTCAGCGCGTCGGCGGCGAATTCGTCCTCTGCACGCTCCGATAACGCCTCGAGGGCTTCGGCCCGCCGGAAGAGCCCCTCGTCGAACCTGTCCGTCTCCGGGTACTGCTGCAGGAATTCTGTGTAGAGCGCGAGCGCGCGTCTTCCCCTGTCCGGCGAAGCCACGCGTTCGAGTTCGGCCCGGACGAGCTCCAGCCTCGCGTTGTCCGCCAGAGGAGTCTCGGAATACTGGGAAACCAGGTCCCGGAAGCTTCTCAGCCCGGTGCTCCTCAAGCTTGCGGCCTGGTCGGTTCTACCCAGGTACTCGGCTTTTCCGGCCTCCAGGAGACGCACCTCGCCCAGGGCGAACAACACAATATGCTTCCGTTCGACCGGCGCGCTCAGCAGTGCCTGTTCAAGCAGCGCCTCGGCCTCTCCGAAAGCCCGGAACTCCGTACGCAACACTTCGGCCGCCCGCTCCAACGCCCTCCCGCCCTCGAGCGAGCCCGAGGCCGCAGAGGACACGACGCTGCTCAGCTTGCCGAGGTCCTCCGCCCGGACCGACGGAGGAAACAGCGCTTGCAGCGCCACGGCCTTCTCCTGGCACTCGTCCGCCTGCTCGCTCAACGGAAACTCTTTCGCCACCCCGGCAAACAGCCCTGCCGCCCCGGCGAAATCACCCCGCTTCTCGGCGGCGTACGCCATTTCTCGAGCCGCCGCGGCCGCGGCATCCGAACCCGGATGCTGCTGCACCAGGAGCCCGTAGTACAGCGACGCCCTGTCCGGGTCCGCCATACGCGCCCGGTAGAGGTCCGCAAGCCCCAGCAGCACTCTCGGCCGCAGGGTCTCAGGACACGAGTGCTTCATGGCCAGAAGGTAGGCCGACTCCGCCCCGCTGAAATTGGACAGTGCTTCCCTGGTTTCGGCCTCCTGTATCCTCGCGAGGCAGTACAGGGAATCCACGCCGGCTGTCCGCTTGAGCCTGCCCAGGAACGCCAGCGCGCCTTCGAGGTCGCCCTTCGCCCGGGCGGAAGCGGCGCGCGTCAGCAGCGATGCGTCCCTGCCCTGATTGCTGTATGAACCGGAAAGGAGCTTCTGCGCGATCGAGTCCGCTTCTCTGTGCTCGCCGGCCGACAGGAACGACTCCTGCGCTCTCAGGTTACACCACTCGCAAAGGGCGGAATCCGGCGAAAGCTCGAAGCACCCGGAGAAAGCCCGGCCCGCTTCCTTCAGCCTGCCGCCCGACGCGAGCAGCGCCGCGTGACGCGAAAGACCGACTGCGTATGCGGCCTTCTCCACGTTCTTGTACTTGAGCGCCCGCTCCAGCACGGCCGCGGCCGCCTCTGAATTGCCTTGTCTGTCGAGCTCCGCGGCGAGTTCAAGGGAAGCCGCGAAGGCCGCCGGAGTGCCGGCGTACGAATTGACTATGCTCTCGAAGGTCTCCCGGCCCCTGCCCGGGTCCAGCTTGAACTGAGCTCTCCCCAGCCACAGAAGCAGCTCGGGGTCTTCCTTCTCTACCCCGCACGCGGAGCGCGCGCGCTCGAATTCCCTAACGGCCTGCTCGTAGTCGCCCAGCTCGAAGCGGGCGCGCCCAAGGTCGAACATCGCCGAGCAGACGAGCCGGCAGTCAGGAAACAGGGCCGACAGCCTCTCGAACACTGCCGCGGCGCCCCTGTAGTCCTCGAGCAGAAACCCCGCCTCTCCCACCTTGGCCAGGGCACGGCACGCGTCCTCCCCCTTCGGACTGGCCTCGTACGCGGATCCGTACAGTTTCCTCGCCTTGTCGTGGTCCGAAGCAGCTGTCTCGATGTCGCCAAGCAGCAGGAACGCCCGCTGGCGCAAACCCGCGGGCGTATCCTGTCCGGTGAACCTTCCCAGCTCTACGCGTGCCACGTCGTAGAGCCCGTCTTTGATGAGCTTCTCGGCGTACTCGAACTCGCCGCTCCCGCCCCTTACGGAGGCCTCTTCAGCCACGACCTGCGCGGGACTCACGAACAGCGTAACTACGCAAATCACAAACGATAACCGGGCGGCTCTAATGCAGTTTCTCGGGACTTTCATCCGACGCTGGTCTCCATCGTATCCGCCTTGTCCTGTGTGGGTGACCGTCTACTCGTATCTCAGGGCGTCGACCGGGTCCAGCCGGGAGGCCTTCACAGCCGGATAGATTCCGAAGAACAGCCCGATGGCCGAGGAGAACCCCAGGCCCAGAAGCAGGGCCCAGAGCGGCGCCGCGGAGGGAATGTGCACCAGCTTCTCCACGAGCCAGCCCACTCCGGTGCCGATTCCGATGCCTATCACGCCGCCAGTGGCGGTCAGGACGACGGCCTCTATGACGAACTGCAGGAGCACGTCCTTCCTGTTGGCGCCGACGGCCATCCTCACGCCTATCTCTCTGGTCCTCTCGGTGACGGAGACGAACATTATGTTTGTGACGCCTATACCTCCCACCATCAGAGCTATCGAGGATATCGCGATCATGACCACGTAGAAGGTGCCGGTGATCTTGTGGTAGAGGTCCATCAGTGCGTCCTCGGTGAACACGGCGAAGTCTTCCGACTTGTGCGGCAGGATTCCCCGCCTTCTCCTGAGGACCTCCTTGATCTCGTCGATCGCGTTGTCGGTGTCTTCCACGCTCACGGGTCTGGCGTTGATGTATGTTTCTAAGTTGGGACCGAAGCGTTTCTGCAACGTCGAGTACGGCACTATCGCATAGTCGTCCAGGCTCTGTCCCAGGAACTTCCCCCGTTTCTCGAGCTCGCCGACCACCAGGAACCGCCTTCCTCCGAACGAGACCCATCTGCCTACTGCCGAGCTGTGCGGGAACAGCGCCTCCAGCAGGTCCTGCCCCATGACACAGACGTCCGCCCTGTGGGTCATCTCCTCTTCAGTGAAGCATCTGCCCTCGGAGATAGCGAGCTCCTGAATCTCGAGGTAGGCGGGGAAGGTTCCGATGGCGTAGTTGGACTTGGTCTCCCTGTCCCTGTACTTGAAAGTGCCGCCGGTGTACGTGAGCGGGACCGCCGCGGCCACCGAAGGACACAGTCTGTCGATGGCGTCCGCGTCTGAGACCTCGAAGTCCTCCCTGTGCCTCAGGCTTTCCGGCATCTCGCCCATGATCAGCCCCGGCTCGAACTTCCTGACGTAGATCACCGACGTGCCCAGAGACTTGATCTGCTGGGCCATGCTGCGGTTGAGGCCCTGCACCAGGGACACCATCGCGACGACCGTGGTAATGCCTATGATGATGCCCAGCACGGTCAACCCTGCTCTGAGCTTGTGAGTCGCGAGGGACGAGAGGGCCATCCTCAGGCTCTCGTTCAGAATCCCTGTTTTGGGGCGCATCACACCTCACTGGCCGGGCATCGGGAACGCCCGGACCGCCGTGCGTCATTCGTACCGAAGGGCCACGATCGGGTCCAACTTGGCCGCCCTGGCCGCCGGATAGATCCCGAAGAACCCGCCCACTCCGAACGCGACCAGGAGGCCCATGCCGATCGCCCACGCCTTCACTGCCGCGGGAAGCGGCGTGACGTTGGAGATCAGCACCGCGAGCCCGACCCCCACCAGCACGCCTATGAGCCCGCCGGAGCCGGACAGGATCAGCGACTCTATCAGGAACTGGAACATGATGTCCGCGCGCCGCGCGCCCACCGCCTTCCTGATGCCGATCTCCTTGGTCCTTTCCGTGACGGAAACGATCATGATGTTCATTATCACGATCCCGCCCACCACCAGCGACAGGCCTGCGATTCCGACCGTCACCAGGTAGGCGGTGGACGTGAAGTTCTTGTACATCTCCATGAACGTCTCGGCGCTCATGATGGCGAAGTCGTCCGGTTTCGAGAAGGGCACCTTTCGCCTGGCCCTGAGGATGGACCTGGCCTCGTCCTGTGCCAGCTCCAGGCTCTCCTGGTCTCTGGCCTTGGCCACAAGCATCACCGGAGACCTGGACCCGAAGGCCTTCTGGAACGCGGTGAGCGGCATCATCACGTTGCTGTCTTGTGACATGCCCAGGAGGCTACCCTTCTTCTCCGCCACCCCGATCACCCTATAGATGTGCCTGCCGACGCGGACTTCCTTGCCCAGCGGGTCCAGGCCGGCGAACAACTTGTCTCTGACGTCGGCGCCCAGCACGCACACGGGCCTTCTGCGCACCACGTCCTCCCGCGAGAGGAACCTGCCGTATTCGACCTCGATCGCGCTGGACGGCTGGTAGCCTTCGTCCACGCCCCGAATCTCCACGCCGGAAACCTCTCTCGAACGATACCGGACGTCGCTCCGGCTCTGGGACATGGAGCCCACCACCAGGATGGACGTCGACAGACGCTCGAGCGCCCTGGCGTCGTCGATCGTCAGGTCCTTCCGGTTCATGGCGTCCAGGTATTCCTCGTAGTCGGTGATGAAACCGATCTTGTCCACGTAGAAGGTGTTCGAGCCCTCTTCCAGGAGCCGTTCTGACACGTACCTGTTCATGCCCTCTATAATCGACACGATGGCGATCACGGACATTACCCCGATGACCGTGCCCAGAACCGTCAGCAGGGAGCGCACCTTGTGTACGCGGAGGTTGGTGACCGCAATGCGCAGACTCTCGGAAACCTGCAAGGACGTCCTCCGAACCCGGCGGGATCAGACGCTGACGTCGGACTCCACGAGCCCGTCCCTCAGTCTGATTATCCGGCCCGAGTGTTTAGCGATGTACTCTTCGTGTGTCACGAGTATGATGGTGTTGCCGGCTTCGTGGATCTTCTCGAACACCTGCATGATCTCTTCGCCGGTCTTGCTGTCCAGGTTGCCGGTGGGTTCGTCGGCCAGTATCACGGCCGGGTCGTTCACCAGGGCGCGCGCGATGGCGGCGCGCTGCCGCTGGCCTCCCGACAGCTCCGAAGGGCGGTGCCGGGCCCTCTCAGCCAGCCCGACCGCCTCCAGGGCCTGCTCGACCTTGCGTCGTCTCTCGGCCCTGGGGATGCCCGCGTAGATGAGCGGCAGCTCGACGTTGTGGGCGGCGTCAGCTCGGGGCAGCAGGTTGAACGTCTGAAAGACGAACCCGATCTCCTTGTTCCGTATTCTGGCCAGCTCGTCGTCCGACAGGTCTTTCACTTCCTTGTCGTTGAAGCGGTACGACCCGCTCGTGGGCGTGTCCAGGCATCCTATGAGGTTCATGAGCGTCGACTTGCCCGACCCGGACGGTCCCATGATGGCGAGGTATTCGTTCTTCTTCATCGTGAGAGTGATCCCGTCCAGCGCGTGAACGTCCTCCGCGCCCACGTTGTATATCTTCTTGACGTCCTTTATCTCAATCAGTTCTGCCATCAGCGCCTTCCTTCTCGCCCTTCTTGTCTTTCTTCTCTTCCTTCACGGCCTGCCCGTCCTTCAGGTCCCTCAGCACCTTGAAGGGGCCGGTCACGACGCGGTCCTTCTCGGCTATTCCGCTCAGGATCTCCACGTCGGTCTCGCTCATGATGCCGGTGCGCACGGGCACGAACCTGGCCTTGCCGTCCGCGACCACGAAGACGCCGGTCACGTCCTCGTCGTCTTTTTGGTTCTTTCCGGCCGACGACGTGTCAGGACGCTCGGCTGCCGGGGCGCCAGCCGCCGGGTTCGCACCGGAGCTCTTCCCGGCTTTCTTGGAGGCCTGGCTCTTGTTCCCGGCCTCTTTCTTCGCCTTGCCCGGGGTCTTCTTTACTGCCTCCGCCCGTTTGGACTCCCATCTGTCCACCGTCTTCTTGTCCCTTACCGCGACCGCCTGAATCGGGACCTTGACCACGTTCGTGTGAGTCGCGGTCTCTATCTCCGCGTCGGCCGTCATGCCCGGTTTGAGGTTCTCGATGCCCGGCGCCAGCGCCAGCTTCACCTTGAAGTCGGTCGCGGACGTCTCGCCCGTCAGCGAGCTGCTCTGCCCGGAGCTACCCACTTCCACAACCGTCGCCTCGAACGAGGTGTCCGGAAACGCGTCGACGAAGATCTTGGCCTTTTGTCCTTTCTCCACTCTGACGATGTCCGTCTCGTCGACGCCGCACTCCACCTGCATGTGGGCCAGGTCCGCCACGGTCATTATGACGGTGCCAGGCACGTTCATCGTGCCCAGGACAACGTTCTCGCCTTCTTCGACGTTGAGGTCGGACACCACGCCGGACTGCGCGGCAACGAAGGTCGTCTTTCTGAGAGCGTCTTCAGCTATGTTAAGGATGGCCGCGGCCTCGGCCACCCTCTGTCTGGCCGACTCGGTTTCCGCCGTGTTCAGACTCCACTGCGTCCTGGCGGCCTCCAGCTCCTCCGGAGAGGCCAGGCCCCTCTCGTGCAGCGCCTTCCTCCTGTCGTATATCGAGGTGGACTGCTGGAGCGACGCCTCCGCCAGGCTAAGGCTGGCCTTCGCGCTCTCGAGGGACGCGCGCCCCTGCTGCATTTGCGCGATGTACTCCGTCTTGTCCAACTGCATCAGGAGCTGCCCCTGCTCGACCCTGTCTCCGTCGCGGACGAGGAGTCGAACAATCTGCCCCGGGACACTGGAGCTCACCTGGACTTCCTTCTCCGGTCTCACGGTCCCCGGAGCCCTGACAGTCGCGGTGATTTCGCCCTTCTCCACCGTCCCCAGCTGGACGCTGACGGTCTTCTCCCTGCCCTTGGCAAGGTTGCCCACGACGATCAGGATGACGACGACGACAACTCCTGCGATTATGAAGAACTTCTTCGGCACGCGTTTCATCGCTTCGATGCCTCCAATGGAAAAGATCGTCTCACGGCGCTCCGGCGGCTCAACTTATGGGTTCGCCGGTCGCCCTTCCGAACAACGCCTCGGCCTCCCTGAGGCTCGCGAGTGCGTCGACGTACGAGCTTCGCGCCCGCGACAGGTTCACCTGCGCGTCCAGCAACTCCAGCATGGTGCCAGACCCCAGGCCGTATTTTTCTCGGGAAAGCCTGTAGTCTTCCTCAGCGCTCGCCAGCCCGTTCTTGGACACCTTGATGCGCTCCGCCGCCTCCGCGATGGTCAACAGCGCTTCCTTGACCTCCAGCGCCACCTGAAGCTCCGCGTCACGGAGCTGGTTGTCCGCGATCGCGGCGCGCGCCTTTGCCTGGCGTATGTTGGCGATCGTCATGAATCCGTCAAAGATCGGCAGCTGCAGCCCGACGCCGATGTCCCAGGCGTAGTTCCTTCTGTGGTCGTCGCCCGTCTCCGGGAAGGAGTTGTCGGACCACCCATAAGAGACGCTGCCCGACAGGCTCGGAAGTCTGGAGGCCTTGTAGGCGAACGCGGACCTCCTGGCGGACTTCAGTGTCTCCTTCGCGGCCAACAGGTCCGGCCTGCGCGAGTTCGCGAGGCCGATTGCGCCGTCGAGGCTCACTCTGGGTGATTCTTCTCCCAGGTCCTCGGCAACCTCTATCTCCGCGTCCACCGGCAGCCCCATCAGTTTGGCCAGTCTGGAACGTTCCAGCTTCACTCTGTTTTCCACTGCGATGAAATCCAGCGTGCTCTGCGACAGCTGGACCTCCGCCTTGAGGACGTCCCCCTTCGCGACCGAGCCCACGTCGAACAGGGCCCTCGCCCTCCTCAGCTCGTCCTCGCTCAGCTCCTTCGCGCCCTTGCTGACTTCCGCCAGCTTCACGGCCTTCAGGAGTTCGTAGAACTGAATCCTTACCTCGTAGGCCACCGCCTGGCGCGTGGCCTCGAAAGAATGCCGGGTCGCGCGCACGGACGCCCGCGCTCCCAGCACCCGCCCGAACTGACTCACGTCCAGCAGGCTCTGCGAGGCGGACACGTTGTACGACCAGTCCTCCGAGCTCACGCTCTTGGTCAGAAGAGTCAGGTCGAAAGAAGGGATGTAGTACTCCTGCGGACCCTGGATGCGCCGGGAATAAGCGGCGCGCGACTGAATGCTGGGCACGAATGAGCTCAGGGCCGTGAGCGCCTGGCCGGACGACTCCCTTATGTTCTCCCGGGCATTCAGTACGGTCGGGTTCCTGTCCAGAGCCAGCTTCACGCAGTCGGACGCGTCGAGCGGCCCGTCGGGGAGCGCGGCGGCGAGAGCCCCCGCGCCGCCCGGCCCGGGCAACACGGGAAAGGCCAGGGCGGCCAGAACGAAACAGCACGCGAACAATCGGAATCTCAAACCCATCTATTTCCTCCTGCTGCAAAAGGAACCTGGCGGACCCGTACGGCGCCTGTCCTCAGTAGTGAGGAGTCCGGTGTCGTGCCGCGCGCCGGCGGGCCGCAGTCCTGTGTGTATACGCAATTGCCTGCCGCCGTGTTACAGCAGGCCGTCCCGACTCCCTAACGCATCATCATGGACCCCGGCATCACGGAGCCCAGGGCCGACGCCAGGAGAATGTAGACCACCCAGATGCCGCCTGCCACGTAGTACGACTTCTGCCTCGTGAACCTGAACATCACGGACACGCCAATAGCCAGCAGGAGCACCTTCCACACGGAGAATATGTCTATGTGAGCCAAAAAACTCTGAACGAAACGATAGCCGAACCCGGCGGCCTGGTCGCGGGCCATCAGCAGGCCGAGACTCGTCTGCACCTCCGCCGATTTGGACGCAAGCGCCAGTGGCACCTTCACGATGCTCTCGGGCAGCGACACCATCCAGGCGAACGACGCGACCGAGAACGTGCGCACGAAGTTGGCCTGCCCGCCCAGGAGTAAACCGCACACCAGGTGGAAGACCCCGGCCACTATCAACAGCACGATCGGCGTGCCGACAACGGACGTGACGACGGCGATGATCATCGTCCTGCCGCCCTCCAGCCACGGCCTCGCGGCCTCCATCTGCTCCTCGGTCAGCCCGCGCTCCTCCAGAAGCTCCCGTTGATGGGGCAGGATAACGCTCGGAATCAGAATGATCGAACTCAAGATGGCCACGAGCACGCAGATGATTATGGGCACGAGCCACTCCGGCTTTCTCTCGAGCTCGGTGAACACCTGGGTGGGGGCAAACAGAACACGAATTGCCCTGCCCACGGAACCACTGAATCCTCCCGCCCTGGCCCCTCCGGCGTCTACTGTCGCTGCGTCGCTCATCTCGTCCTCCTTGTCCGCGGCCCACTGCATCGGCTGCACGAACGTGTTCGGCCGGAACCCGTCTCTACCGCGCCGGCGGAGCGAGCTCTCGGCACAGGGTTAACGCAAGGAGGCAGTGCGATAGTCCCGCACCGCCCCCGATGTTTCCTGCAAGCTTACCTCTTTTCCACACGACTGCCGTACGAATCGGCCCGAGGCGGACCGGCCTTTCCGGCTCTAGTCATTCAGCGTGAACCTGAACGGGATCACTACCCTGCACTTCACCGGCACGTCCCCCTGCCTGGCCGGCTTGAACAGAAACTTGTAGGCCGCCTCCAGGGCCGCGTTCTCGAGGACGTCGACCGTGTCGCTGTCTATGACTTTAGCAGAAACGACTCTGCCGTTCTCGTCAATTATTACCTCCACCAGCACCTCACCCTCGGCCTCGGCCTCCATGGCGCGGTCGGGATACCTGGGCTCGACCGCCCTCAAAACCTCCGGTGGCGAGTCGAACGCGTAGAAGGCTTCCGGCTCCGGTCTGGACGGGATCACCGGCGGAGCGAACGGATTGAATTCGGTCGGCGCGATGGTGGCTTCCTCGCTCACGTCGGCCGATATCTCGGCTTCTTGAGGAAGCTCCGGCCGCTCGACCTCCGCGGGCAGCGGCGGTATGTCGATCCCTTCCGGGAGGTTGAGGACTTCGAGTTTCCTTTCCTGTATCTGATACGGCCTCGGGACGTACGGAGGCCACGCGAAGAACACGACCGCGTGGACGACCACGGCGAATGCCGTGCTCACCTCCAGGTACCTATAGTACCTGGACCTGAGTATGCTCTCCGCGGTCTGCTTCATTCGTCGAGCGAGCCTCCCCTCTCGATCCGGGGCGCCATGAACGCGACTCTGACCGCATTGGCGTCTTTAAGGTGATCGATGGCTCGAGAGACGATGCCGTACGGACACCTTTTGTCGGTGTTGAAAGACACGATGAGGGCCGGGTTGCGCGTGAGCTTGCGGGCGATGATGGGCTCTATATCGGATATGTCGATTATGTTGTCGTCTATGGACACCCGGCCGTTCACGTCGATCCATATGCGGACCGAGTTCTCCCTCGGAACGTGCTGGCCCGCTTCGGACCTCGGGAGGCTGACCGGAAGCCCGTTGTCCATGCGGAAGATGACCGTCGACATGAAGAATATCATCAGGAGCATGGAGATGTCGCCCATCGTGCACGTCGGGATGGTGCTCACGGCCCTGCGATTGGTCCTCGGCATCCTGCCGGGCAGCATGTCACACTACTCCAATCCTGCTATCCGGTTTCCGGAGCGTAAAGCCTCAAGGAGATCCTGGTGGCGCTCGCCAGCTTGAGCTGGTCAAGCACGCGCACCATCCGTCCGTACCTGCACCGGGGGTGGGTCTCCAGGGACACGACGAGCTTGTCGTTCTGGGCGATCATCTTGCGCACAAGCCCCGAGATGCTCTCGACCGGGACCGCCTTTTTGTCCACCGTCACGGTGCCGTCCTCGTGAACGACGATCCTGGCAACGTTCTTGACCGAGACCTTCACTACGGAAGACCCTCTTGCGGGAAGGATGAGAGGCAGGCCCTCGTCGATCGAGAAGACGGTGGTGGCGATGAAGAATATGAGCAGCAGGAAAGCCACGTCCGCGGTGGACGCCAGCGGAATCTCGGGTGATTCCCTTTTCCTCCGCATCAGTCTCATACGACCTCACCCCGTTCCGGGAATCTGTTACTTCGCAGGTCCGCGGGCGCCTACGGCTCCCTGAGTCAGCGCGTCCAGCAGGTCGTGGCTCGACTCCTCCATGTCCACGCTGTAGCGCTCTATTCTCTGCACGAAGTAGTTGTAGGCCACCTGGACCGGTATTGCGACTATGAGGCCTGCCGCGGTGGTGATCAGGGCCTCGGCGATGCCGTCCGCCACGAGCTTCGGGCTCACCTGCTCGGCGGCCGCGATGGCCTCGAACGCGTGGATCATTCCCGACACCGTCCCCAGGAACCCGAGCAGAGGGGCGATGTTGGCTATGCTCGCAAGCCAAATGAGTCCCCTCTCGAGAAAGGACACTTCGATGGCGGCCGCGGTCAGGATCGACCTCTCGACGGCCTCCAGTCCCACGTCGGCCCTCAACAGTCCCGCGTGGAGTATGGCGGCTATCGGTCCCCTGGTCTTCTCGAGCAGCCCGCGCGCGGCCTCGGGACCGCCGCTTTTCAGAGCGTGCAGCATCTCGGCCACGAGCTTCTTGGCGTCGGTGCGGGCCCTGCTGAGGACGTACGCCCTTTCCAGTATGACGGCCAGGCCCAGGATGGAGCAGAGCAGGATGGGGTGCATGAAGAAGCCGCCCCTGACGTAGAAGTCCACTATCCCGCTTCTTCTAATCCTCCCGAGCCACGAGGTATCAAGCCCGGCGTCCGGAGCCCCGGCGTCGGGCGCGGCCACGGCCGCGGACGGCTCGTCGTTCCGTTCGACCATTTCCTGGCCGGACGCGGGAGCTGTTTCCTGCGCCAGGGAACAGACAGGAAGCATCGGCGCCAACACCATCAGAAGAGTAAAGACACAGAACAAGAAGGCACGCCTAGACATGAGGTTCAACTCCGTGTTTGTGGATTCTCATCCCCAAGCTCGACCGGACTGCGCAGCAAGCAGGCGAAGGCGCCCGCTGCGGGTCGGCGCCTTCGAACGCCCGGAGTCTAAGTCCCGGCTGCACGGCTGTCAATCCATTCGTGACTCAGGCCGGGCGCGCTGCGAGGCCGCCTGGTAGCCCGTGCCGCACGGACTACGGGCCCAGTCTCTGGAGCATCCTGGGAAACGGTATGGCTTCTCTTATGTGCTCGATCCCGCAAATCCACGCCACCGTCCTCTCCAGCCCAAGTCCGAACCCGCCGTGCTTCACGGTGCCGTAGCGCCTGAGGTCCAGGTACCACTCGAAGGCTTCCCTGGGCAGCTTCTGGGCTTCTATCTGCTTCTCGAGCAGCTCGAGACTGTCCTCCCTCTGGCCCCCGCCGATTATCTCGCCGTAGCCCTCCGGCGCTATCAGGTCGACGGACATCGTGATCCTCGGGTCGTCGGCGCTCTGCTTCATGTAAAAGGCCTTGCACTCCCGCGGGTAGCCCCACACGAACAGCGGCCTGTCGAACGCCGCCGAGAGCTCCGCCTCTTCGACCGCTCCGAAGTCCGACCCCCACTCGATGGCGACACCTTTGTCTCTGAGAACTCTGACGGCCTCATCGTACTGCAGGCGGGGGAACGGGGGCTTCACGTTTTCGAGCTTCTCCACTGACCGCTCGAGCCTGACCAGCTCGGCCCGTCGCTGCTCGAGCACGCGGCCGACCACGTAGCAGATCAGACGTTCGGCCAGTTGAATCACGTCCTCGAGCTCGGCGAACGCCATCTCCGGCTCCACCATCCAGAACTCTATCAGGTGCCGCCTGGTCTTGGACTTCTCGGCCCTGAACGTCGGGCCGAAGCAGTAGACCTTCGCCAGCGCCATCGCGGCGGCCTCCATGTAGAGCTGGCCGCTCTGACTCAGGTAGGCCTTGTCTCCGAAATAGTCGGTCTCGAACAGAGTGCTCGTTCCCTCGACCGCAGACGGCGTGAAGATGGGCGCGTCCACGGCCACGAACCCCTCGGACTCGAAGAAGTCCCGTATCGCCCTTTCGACCGTGCTCCTGACGAGCAGGATAGCGTGCTGCCGCGACGACCTGAGCCACAGGTGCCTGTGGTCCAGCAGGAACGACACCCCATGTTCCTTGGGCGTTATGGGATAATCCTGCGCGATCTGGACGACGTCCAGACCCGTCAGCAGGAGCTCGAACCCGCCGGGCGCCCGGCGTTCCTCCCTGACCTTCCCCCTCACGATCACCGAGCTCTCCTGGGTCAGCCGCTCGCACCTCTCGAAGACCTCTTCGCCGACGGCTGCGCGGTCGACCACCGCCTGTATCGTCCCGGTTCCGTCGCGCAGCAGCAGGAAGTGGATCTTGCCGCTGGAGCGCTTGTTGTAGAGCCAGCCCCGTATCTCGACTTCGTCGGACACAAACCCGGACACCTGATTGACGTATACGTGCATTGTGATTCCCTGCGTTTGCGGATTGCACCGTTCCCTGTCGCGGCGACACTTCGATTGCCGGGAACGCCGCACTGAATTTTCCTGAAACTTACCGGCGTTTTTGCGGGTAGTCAACCGAAAACTGCGGGCGTCGCAACCGGGCTATTTTCTCTTGACATGGGAAGTTGCAGCGAATATTTTGAGTTGATTTTGAGGCTTCTAAAGAGGAGTGCAATGAAGAAGACCGTGGCCCTCGTCGTGTTCCTTTGCCTCGCGTCGTGCGGCGTCGCGGCCGGCGACGTGACGCCGATGTCGGAGCGCTACCTGTCCGAGCTGAACGAGGTCAGGCTCAACAGCGGCATACCATCCCTCTCGGCCCACGCACATGCTTACTACCGCATCGGAGTGCAGGCACGAAGGGGAGGCGACTCGGAGACGGCGCTCAAGGCGTTCAGGGCCGCGTCGGAGCTGGACCCGAACTTTCTGGACCCCAAGTACTCTCTGGCCAGGGCCTACCTGCTCAGCGACCCCGGCCGCGCGATCGCGGAGCTTTCCGCCGTCGCCGACGTCCTCAGGCGCGATTTCCCGGCGCAGTACTTCCTCCTTCAGAACCTGTCCGCGATGATCTTCCTGATCCTGGCGATCGCTCTGGCGGTCTTCGTGGTCATGGCGATCGTCAGGCACGTCGCCGAGCTCAGGCACGTGGTCGGCGAGAGGCTGTCGGCGGAGATGCCGCCGAGAACAGCCGGATGGCTGGGCGTGTTCGCCGTTCTGCAACCGCTGCTGTGGGGGCTGGGCCTGGCTGGCACTGTGCTGTGCTGCGGAGGAGCCCTCTGGAACTGCATGAGCAAGAGAGAGAGGTTCTTCACCGCGGTTTTTCTGGCGCTGGTAGTGTCGGCGCCGTTCGCGTCCGTACAGATGGGCAGGAGGTTCCCCCCGCTCGGCTACGACTCCCCCACGTACGTTTCCTACGCCGCCCTGAGAGACGGATGGAGCGACCAGCACGAGAAGGCCCTCTTGCGCTCGATTCAGAGCGATCCTGGCGACGCGTCGCACCATTTTGTCTACGGCACCGTGGCCAGGAGGGCCGGGCGGCTCGGCATAGCAAGGACGGAGCTGGAAAGGGCGGTCCAGCTGTCTCCGAACGACGCACGCTATCTCAACAATCTTGGAAACGTCTACTTCAACCTCGGAGACTTCGACACCGCCGACAAGTGCTATCGCAAGGCGGCCAGCATGGCTCCGTCCCTGCCCGAGCCGCACTACAACCTTGCGCAGGTCTACACCAAGAGACTGCTCTTCGCCGAGGCCAACGCGGAGATCGGCACGGCGAAGCAGCTGGACGCGGAGCTGATAAACGAGTTCTCGCTCAACAGCCGGGAACAGCTGAACCGCAGCGTTATCGACGCGGTGTTTCCCGCCTCGCGGTTCTGGAGCGCGCTTCGCCGGGAGGGAGCCCGCTCCCGGACGTCCGAGGCTTTGGAGCCGGCGCTGCGCCTGTTGGGTCTGGGCCGCGAGCGACGGAGTGGCACAATAGCCTTTTTCTTCGCGCTGAGTCTTGCCGCAAGCGCACTTGTTTTCCGGAATCTGAGGGCTCACAGGTGTACCAATTGCGGAAAGATAGTCTGCCGGAAGTGCCTGTCCAGGGCGCAGAAGCAGGTCTACTGCCTCAAGTGCGCCGTGGCGGCGAGCTCCGTCAAGTCGCCCGAGTTCACGAAGCTGCTCCTGGCCAACCAATTCCAGCTCGAGACGAGAAGGCTCCGTCCTGTCTCCTCCGCGGCCGGCATCGCCTTGCCGGGCTTCAGCTTGGTGCAGTCCGGGTACGCCATTTCGGGATTCCTCGTGGTCCTGCTCTACACCGTCATCGCCGTCTGCATCGCCGTCCGGGGATACTGGGTGGACTACCTGCCTTCTCTTCCCTACGAGACCCAGGGCGTGTTAACATATTCGCTGTTGCTCGTGCCGGCGGTCCTGATCCACGGGGTTTCGCTCATGTGGTTGGTCAGGACGGCGAAGAGACGCGTGCCGCAGCTCAGAGTCATCCGGACTCAAACCCCGGGGAAATCGCTCAGAGATGGCGTTACAGGGAAACCTACAAGACTTCAGTCTGGTTGAGATCCTCCAGCTCATAGCCGTGCAGAGGAAGTCCGGGGTCCTCAGGCTGACCTCGGAGACGAACAGCGCCGTCCTGTTCTTCGAGAAAGGCAACATAGTCTCGCTGTCAGACAGGCGGGAACGCGAGAAGAAGCCCGACCCCCTGCTGGGTTTTCTGTCCGACACCGGCAGACTCAGCAAAGAGCAGGTCGAACAGGTCTGCGCGATCCGGGGCCAGAGCAAGAAGGAGCTCCCGGAGATCATAATCAGCGGCGGCTACCTGAGCTCGAAGCAGCTCACCGAGGCCATCGAACACCTCGCCAGAGAACTGCTACCCAGTCTCGTGGTCTGGAAGAAAGGCACCTACGTCTTCTCGGGCGACGAGAAGACCGTGTCCAGGCTCTACTTCAAGGTTCCCATGCGCACCGAGGCCCTCCTGATGGAATGCATGAGGAGGATCGACGAGAGCGCGCGAATGAAGGAGATGTATTCCCCCAGTGTCATAATGCGTGCCACGGACAAGGCGCATCCCGACGAGATGGGAGAGCACGAGAGGAGAGTCCTGAGCCTCGTGGACGGCCAGACGCCGATCCACCGCATCGCGGCCAGCTCCAAGCTGGGCGAGTTCCGGACATACGAAGTCCTGGACCGCCTGGTCGAGACCGGCCTGATAGAGACGACCGACTGGTCGGCGGAGCCGTCCGGCGAGGAAGCCGCCGGTGACGTCGGAGCCAAGATCCAGCTCATTCCGGCCCTGAGGATCGCCCTGCTCGTGGTGGCGCTGGCTGCCGCGAGTCTGGGCGTGAGGTGGGCGGTGGCGAGGTTCGAGGCCGCGGCCGCGCCCTCCGTGGACCCGGCCGGCCGGACAGAAAAGGTGCGCGAGGAAGACGTGCGCCTGGCCATCGAAGTCTACAAGGCAGCCAAGGGTGCCTACCCGGACAACCTGACACAGCTCGTGTCCGAGGGCCTGGCGCGAGAGGCCACGCCCCAGAGGTTCATCTACACGAGAACCCCCGAAGGCTTTTCGCTTCATCGCAAGTAAGGAACGACCCCGACCGTCGCGCTCCGCCCGGAACCGTCTTTACTTCCCCGTCAGCGTGGGGTAATTCAGAGAGAAGCGCAGTGAATAGTACAGCCGCGCCAGTCCCATGAGCGTCAGCACGATCAAGAGGAAATAAGGGAAGGCGAACCCCACCATGAGTACGAAGACGGCCGAGGAAGCCCTGTACGCCACCTTGACCGCCTGCTCCGAGGGCTTCGCGCAGGCGTACACGAAGAACGGCAGGGCCGCCGCCGCGCCCACGAGCACAAACCGGTTGTCGATGAGAAAGCTCAGCGGTATCGCCGCCGCCATCAGGATCAGAGCCAGCAGCGTGCCGCGCCCGAGTCCCAACACCACCCCTGTCGTGCGGAAGCCACTCCGTTCGTCCCCCTTCCTGTCCTGAACGGCCGTGAGCGTGAACACCGCACCCACGCAGAGGGCCAGCGGCTCCGACATCGCGACGGCCCTCAGCCCGGCGCTCGAGGCGACCGACCAGCCCGACAAGAACGCCAGCGTACCGTACCCGATTGCGTTGGCCGCGAGGTCGAACGGGAAAACCCTCTTCAGGGCCACCGGCGGGATCGAGTACGCCATGCCCAGCACGAAGGACAGCCCGAACAGGAACGCCGTGGTCTGCCCGCATCTCGCGCCTCCGGCCAGGCCCAGGACCATGAGCGCGGCCGCCACACCCCACGCCTCCGTCTTCGATACAAGGCCCCGGGGAATGATGAACAGCTTCTGGTTAGCCCTGTCGCTCTCGGCGTCGTAGACCTGGTTCATGACGTACACGGAGGCCATCAGCAGGGAGTATGAAACGAGTCCCAGCCACGGGTGGCCGAGCCGCGGATAGCCGGGCCACGCTTCGCGGCTCCGAAGGAGGGCTTCCGCGTAACCGAGCAAAAAGAACGTTGCGGCCGGGACTATGACCAGAGGTCTCAGAAGGAAGAACCTGTCTGCGAGGAACGCGACAGCGTTTTTGACGGCCGTTCTAGAGTCTTTCATCCAGTATCCAGTCCACCGCCCGGGCGAGGTCGCCGCACACCCTGTCCGCGGTCTTCATGACGTCGGCGCGATGTTCCTCGAGCTCCCTCTGCCCGTACCCGGTGAGTAGGAACACGGCCGTGACCCCGGCCGCCTTGCCGGCCTGCACGTCTATCAGACGGTCTCCGACCATGAAGCTCCGTCCGAGGTCTATTTTCAGGTCTTCGGCGGCCTTGAGCAGGAGCCCGGGCCTGGGTTTCCTGCAATCGCACTCGACGTCGAATTCGGGATGGTGGGGACAGTAGTAGGCGGCGTCCACAAACGCGCCCTGCGCGGCCAGAAGGTCCACGAACCGCTCGTGCACCCTGTCCAGGTCGCCCGTCGTGAACAGGCCTCTCGCCACGCCCGCCTGGTTGGAGATGACCACGACAGGAATGCCCAGCTTGTTCAGCTTCGAGATCGAGCCGGCGGCGCCGGGGATGACCCGGACTCCGTCCGGGTCGGACTGGTATCCGATCTCCTCGATGACCGTGCCGTCTCTGTCCACGAACACGGCCCAGTCCGTTCTTTTTTCGGTGCGCATTCCCCTGGATTGCTTTCTCAGCATGTAACCTCTATCGCGCGCCGTCCGCCATCGGCCGACTCCTGCTCAGTCCGGCCGCCGACGCAGCTCGACCGTCAACCGCCGCCTCAACTTGACCGCGACCTCGTGCACGCACTCCGGGTCGATCCGGGTCAGGCACTCCAGCCCGTACGGACACTTCTTCAGAAAACACGGCGAACACGAGACCCTTTTCTGGACTACGGCCACCGCGTCACCCCTGGGAATCGTCCAGCTTGGGTCCGTCGAACCGACTATGATGACGACGGGACACCCGGCGGCAGCCGCCACGTGCGCCGCGCCGGAGTCGTTCCCCACAAACAACGTGGCCGCAGAGGACAGGGCCGCCAGCTCGCCCAGGCTCGTCTCCCCGGCCAGGTTGAGCACCGGGACGCGGCTTTCGCGCCGCATCGACTCGCATAGCTCTTTCTCGGCCGGCGTGCCCACGAGCGCAACCAGCGCCTGCTCCGACCTGCCCAGGAGCTCCGAGAGCCTCACGTACCCGGGCGCGGGCCACATCTTCGTCTCACCGTACGAGGCGCCCGGCGCTAGAAGCACCAGGCTGGAACCATCTTTCACTCCTTTGCTTTCCAGAAGCCGCTCGACTCTCCTGGAGTCTGCCTCCGAGACGGACATGCTTACGCGGCCGTCGTATTCGGCGCCGGCGGGCAGCAGGTGGGAATACTGCTCACAAAGATGTAACCAGCGGGGCTTGCTCAGCCGCGTGGTCAGGAACGCTCCTCTCAGCTCGCTCCTGAAGCCCACGCGCCGGGGCACTCCGGCCAGCCACATCTGCAAGGCGGAGGACAGCGAATCTGGCATGGCCAGCGCGAGGCCGCACTTGCGCCTCCGGAGCCGCAGGGCGGCCACGACCAGGGACGGCCACCGGCTCGAGCCCACGACCACGACGTCTCTGCCGAATTCGCCGTTCTGGAAAAGACCCGCCACGCGTCTGTGCGCCACCAGCACCAACCTGTTAGGCGCAAGCCTGCTCAGAGCGCTGAGAGTGGGCCAGGCCATGACGGCGTCTCCGACCCAGTTGGGGACACGCACCGCGATGCTCCCTGTCTCCGGCAGTCTCCACTGCCGTTCCCTGCGTTCGGTTGACGTCTGTTTGGTCCTGAAAGCCGGCAGCTCCAGCGTGTCCGACACGCGCCCCGGAAGAGGCCTGGTCCTGGAGGCCGTCACGGCCTCCACGGCGTCGGCCACCTCGTCCGCCTCCACGGACTCCATGCACACCGCGCGACCCTTCTTGCACGTCGCGGTCCCGTGGACGTCGCAGGGCTTGCAGTCAAACTCGTTGGAGAACACCACGGAACGGCCGTCAGGCGGGAAGAACCCAAATTCAGGCGTGGTCGGACCGAAAATCGTCACGACTGGCGTGTCCACCGCGTGCGCCACGTGCATCAGACCAGAATCGTTGGAGACCACGCACGCGCAGTGCGACATGACTGCCGCGATTGTCCTCAGGTCGGAGATGAGGAAACGCATTCCGAGTTCGGGCTCGGCCGGGGCCGTCTGTCCCGTCGCTTCTCCCGCCGTACCGGCGCCGGCAGTCACGGTCGACATCCTGGCCTCCATCATGGCTCCCACCCGGAGCAGCGACCTGAACGCGGCCAGCGAGGGCTCGTCCGAAGGCCCGCCGAGCACCAGCACTCGAAAGCCCCGCTCCACGAGCCGATGCGCAAGCGAGACCACTTTGTCCTCACCCCACATCTTCGTCTTCCACTTGGCGCCCGGGCAGATCCCGACTGCGGGCCGCGCCTCGGCAGCCCCGCTCCCCCCGGGGACCCCGGTCCCCTGCACGAAGCGGAGACCGGCCTCATTCTCCCGCTCAGTAAGATGAATCCGCGGCCTGTAAGCCGGCATGGGCCCGAACATCTTCTGCAGGCCGCTCAGGTAGCGCTGCACCACGTGTCTGGGCGCCCTGGCGCGGAGACCCTTGAACCTCACCATTCCGTGTCTCGAGAGAGAATCCTTCCGCGGCCTGACCACCTTCCTGGGAGAGGCAAGACGGCAAAGCAGGAAGGAACGGACGTTGGACTGGAGATCTACCACGAGGTCGAACCGCCGGGCTCTGACCTCTCTGCCCAGTCTGAGAGCGCCTAGGAGGGAGTTACCTCGACTGCCGATGGTGAGCACTTCGTCAATTGACGGATTGTTCAATAGGGTGTACGCGTAGGAGTCTTTCGTCAGGAACGTGACGCGGGCCTCGGGGGCGCGCTCCTTGAGCGCGCGAGGCACGGCCGCGGCGAGCACGACGTCTCCGAGGGAGCTCGACCTGATGACGAGTGTTCTGAGCGGGACGCGCTGATTCACTTCACTGTTTCCACCGGCCGCGCCGGCTGCGAGACGGCGAACTGCAGCTCGTAGAGCCTCCTGTAAAGCCCTTCCTCGGCCAGCAGGCCGTCGTGCGTTCCGCGCTGCACGATCCTCCCCTTGTCCATCACGAGTATCAGGTCTGCCCGCTGGATCGTCGAGAGACGGTGTGCGATGACGAAGGTCGTCCTGTTCTCCATGAGCCGCTCGATGGCCTGCTGCACCAGGATCTCCGATTCCGTGTCGAGCGCCGACGTCGCCTCGTCAAAAATCAGGATGGGCGGATTCTTCAGTATGGCCCGGGCTATCGCAATCCTCTGTCGTTGGCCGCCGGACAGGCGCACCCCCCTGTCTCCTATCACGGTCTGGTATCCCGCCGGCATGTTCTCTATGAACTGGTGTGCGTTGGCGGCGGTCGCCGCGCGCGTCAATGCCTCCTCGGACGCCCCTTCGGAACCGTAAGCGATGTTGTTCCTGACAGTGTCGTTGAACAGGATCGTCTCCTGGGTCACTATGCCCATCAGGCCGCGCAGCGAGTCCGTGCGGATGTCGAGGGAGTCGATCTCGTCGAACGTGATCTTCCCCGAGGTCGGGATGTAGAACTTGGGCAGAAGGTCCACCAGCGTGGACTTCCCTGCCCCGCTCGGTCCCACCACGGCCACGACCTGTCCGGGCCTGACCGAGAACGTTATGTCTCTGAGGACTTCTTTGCCCCCGCCGTCGTAGCTGAAGCAGACGTCGTGGAACGCCACGGCGTCCTTTAGGCCGGTCAGCGCCACGGCGCCGGGTCTTTCGTAAACGGCCGACACGGTGTCGAGCAGCTTGAACACCCTCTTCGCGGCCGCGAGTCCCTCCTGGATCTTGGTGTTCACCTGGCTCAGACTCTTGATGGGGGCCATCATCGAGAACAGGGCGAACAGGAACAGGAAGAACGTGTCCGGTTCGAGCGTGCCTTCCTGCAGGATTTCCCTGCCCCCGTACCAGAGCACCACCGTCCCCACTATGACGCCGAGGTACTCGGCCAGCGGCGACGCCAGCGCTCCTATCCTTATCAGTCTCACGAAATGGAACAGATAGGCCTTCGTGTAATGCGTGAACTTCCTCATCTCGAACTCTTCCATCCGGAACGCCTTGACGACCCTGATGCCGGAGATCGTCTCCTGCAGCACGGAGGTGATGTCCCCCATCCGTTCCTGGATGATGGAGCTGTCGCGCCTCAGTTTCTTGCTGATGGCCACTATCAGCAGCATGCTAGGCGGAAGCACGACCAGGGAAACGAGCGCCAGCTTCCAGCTGGCCCAGAACACCCAGAAGAGGCACACGAGAAGCAGCAGCGTGTCCCGAACGACGTTGCTGAAAACGGCGGTGATAGTGCCGCGTATCATCGTCACGTCGTTCGTAATCCTGGATATGAGCCTCCCGGTCTTCTGCGCGTGGAAGAACGAAAGCGGCAGGCTGTACAGATGCGAGTACAGCTTGTCCCGAAGGTCCTTGATGACGCGCTGCTCCACCGCGGCAATCCAGTAGGTCTGCCCGTAGTTGAACAGGTTCTTGAGCAGCATCACCAGCAGGATGACGAAGCAGATTCGTTCCAGGGAAACCAGGGGCCTCGAGGACAGGATGTACTTCTGGGCCTTGAGCTCGATGTAGTCCCTTATCTTCTGGAAGTCGGTCGGCGCGGTGATGTCAAGCGAAACGTCCTTCCTGAGCTCCTGCCTCTGCTCCGCAGTCGGGCTCTTGAAGAGCACCTTCATGAAAGGCGATATCATGCCTATCGAGAATCCGCTGAAGAAAGCGAAGAACACCATGCACACCAGTGCAAGGGTGAGGCTCCGCCCGTGCGGCTTCACGTATGACATCAGTCTCAGGAACGTTCTCATGGTTCGTCTACCAGCGGTATTTTCTCACGAACTCGTCCTCGAAGTCGTAGACGCCGACGAAGTCCTCTATCTTGTCCTCTTCCGTCTTGCCCAGCAGCCTGTGTTCCACCAGACTGAACACTATCTCGCCGAAGTCCTTCGTCGTGTTCACGCCCCAATAATTGAAAACGGTCTTGGTCATCGGACCGTACTGCTGGATGCCGAACTCCCTTATGCCCTCCAGGAGTTCCTTCCCTGTGACGTGGCGCCTCTTTGCCAGCTTCCCCAGAGTGAAGTTCAGGGCCAGCAGGACGAACGCGTAGGCCGCCACCTTGTACCGGCTGTCCCGGTCCACGATTTGCTCTATCTTTTCGTAGATGTCCGATTCTCTTTCCATGCTTGTGGGGGCGCCACCCGCGTTTCAGCCCGGCGCCGCGCCGGGTCCGCCGGCGGCAGTCCGGCTCAACTGTCCCAGGACGAGAACGAGGGCTCGTCCAAAAACCCTCCGTCCTTGCTCAGAATGGTGTCCTTCAACCATTCTCCATCATCTTTCCTGGGGTGGTCAAGGTTGTAGTGGAGTCCCCTGCTCTCCTTTCGCCACAGCGCGCACTGGACTATCAGCTCGGCCACGAGAGCTATGTTTCTGAGCTCCACCAGGTCGCTTTCCAGAGCGAACTTCCCGTAATGCTCCTCTATGCTCTCGCGCATCACGGCGATCCTGCGCGCCGCCGTGGACAGACGTTCGTCCGTGCGCACGATGCCGACGTAATCCCACATCAGCTTCCTCAGGGCCATCCAGTCGTGCCTCATCTCGATGCTCTCGCGAGGTTTGGTCGCGTGTCCGGCCTCAAAGACAGGAACGTGCGACGGTTCGCAGGCCCCGGCTCCCCTGGCGGCGCGCGCGGCCCTCTCGGCGAACACCAGGGCCTCGGGAAGAGAATTGCTGGCCAGTCGGTTCGCGCCATGCACTCCGGTGCAGGCGGTCTCGCCGCAGGCGTACAGATGCTTGATCGTCGTCCGCCCGAAGAGGTCCGTGACGACGCCGCCGCACATGTAGTGGGCAGCCGGCACGACCGGGATCGGTTCCTTCGTCGGGTCCAGGCCGAGGGAAGTCAGCTTCTCGAAGATGTGCGGGAAGCGTTTGGGGATCCTGTCCTTCCCTATCGGCCGCAGGTCCAGCAGCACGTACTGGTCGCCGCGGCGTTTCATCTCTCCGTCTATCGCCCTGGCCACGACGTCTCGCGGCGCCAGCCCGGCTGACTTGTGATGCTTCTCCAGGAAAGTCGAGCCGTCCCTGGTCGTCACGACTGCGCCCTCACCCCTGACGGCCTCCGAGATCAGAAAGGACTTGGCCTCCGGGTGGAACAGACACGTCGGATGGAACTGAACGAATTCCAGGTTCGACACGGCCGCGCCCGCCCTGTAGGCCATCGCAATGCCGTCTCCAGTCGCGATGTCGGGGTTGGAGGTGTACAGGTACACCTTCCCGCACCCGCCCGTGGCCAGGAGAGTGTGACTGGCCGTGAACGCCGTTACCTTCCGCGTCTCTGTGTTGAGCACGTACGCGCCCCGGCACGAGACGCCGCAGCCGGTGCCACGGCCCCCGACTTCAGCGCCGCGCGCCCGGGCCGGACCCGGCTCCTTCGCGCCGCCGGCCGGTTCAGTTATCAGCTCGACGCCTATGTGGTCTTCCACAATAGTGATTGATGGATGCTTGACCGCCGCCGCCAGGAGGCCTCTCTCTATCTCCCTGCCCGTCAGGTCGTCCGCGTGGACTATTCGACGCGCCGAATGCCCCCCCTCCATGCCCAACTCGAGCCCGCCGAGGACTCCTTCGTCGCGCGAGAACCTGACCCCCAGGTCCATCAGCTCCCTGACCATCCTGGGGCCCTCGCGCGCCAGTATCTCGACCGCATCCCTTCTGCTCAGCCCGACTCCGCAACGCAGAGTGTCGCGCACGTGCAGCTCCTGGCTGTCTTCGGCCGAGAAGACGCAGGCCACACCGCCCTGCGCGTAGTTCGTGGACGATTCGTAGTTCTCCTTCTTGGTGACTACCGTCACCTTCCCCGCGTCCGCCGCCTTGAGCGCGAACGTGAGTCCGGCTATGCCGCTTCCCATCACCAGAAAATCGCTCTGTTTCACGCTCTGCATCGACTCTCTCCGGTCTGACGTCCGGCGACGGCTTTGAGGACCGCGCTTTCCAGCGCTTCCCTGCCGTCCCTGATTCTGATGCCGACCCCGACTGCGACGATCCCTCCCGGAGCCCTCGTCCTGGCGCCGCGAGGAAGTCTCACGGCGTCTTTCTCCGTGGTGGCCAGATACTCCGCGCCCAGTTTCGAGGCCGCGTCCTCGATCTTCTCCATGTCCGCCGGGGAGAAGAAATGATGGTCTCCGAACCTCCGAGCGCCCACCACCACGGCCCCCATCTCGCCCAGGGCACGCTCGAAGGACGAGGGGTTGCCTATTCCGGAAAACACGTAGACGTTCTTCCCGGCCAGCGAACCCGAGGGCAGAGTCTCCCACGTGTCTACCCTCGACACACCGTCCGGTACGTGATCTGCCGTGACCACCGGCGCTTTCGTCAGGCCGCGTACGTCCGACAGCGTCGCCGACAGGTCCGCGGCCTCGTTGCAGCGAGTGATTACCACCACGTCCGCTCTTGAGAGATTCTCGCGCCTCTCCCTCAGCCGGCCGCGCGGCAGAAGGTAGCCGCGGCCCCAGGGGTTCACGGCGTCCACCATCACCACGTCCAGGTCCCGTCTCACGCCTATGGTCTGGAACGCGTCGTCCACCAGCACCACCTGAGGTCGCACCCTGTCCCAGAGCCTGGCCAGCGTTTCGATCTTTCTCCGGCCGGAGCCCACCGGGATCGGCCCCAGGGCCCGGGACAGAAGCACCGTCTCGTCTCCGGCCCTCCTGGCCAGTCCGCGGGACGGCCTCGCTGCTTTCAACATCACAAACCTGTCTCTGGACCTCGAGCCGTAGCCGTGACTCACGACGGCGACCGCCAGGTTTCTTCCACTGAGGTAGCGTCCGAGCCAGGCCACTAGCGGGGTCTTGCCCGTGCCGCCGACCGTGAGGTTCCCGACGCTTATTACCGCGCATGGGACCGCCACGGGCCGCCTCAGCTCCAGGAGGAGCCACCGGGAGTCCATGGCCAGTCCGTACCCCCAGGAGAGGACCAGGAGCGGCGAGGCCACCGTCCTGACCAGTCGGGACTCTTCGTTCTCTTCAAGGTATTCAAGAGCGGACCGAAGCAGAGCTCTCAAAACACGCCAATCCTTCTCAATTGCTCCAGTGTTTTCAACGACGCCACCGGCCTGGACCTGTAAAACTCCAGCGCCTCCGCGGAGCGTCGCGCCCTCTCCTCCCTGGACCGCGCCAGCCTGCCCAGGGCCTCAGTGACCTGGGACGAGTTCTCCACCGTCAACAGCGCGCCGCGCTCTTCGAGGGCACGGGCGTCGTCCTCTATGTTCTCGCGGGAGGCGCCCGCCAGTATGACCAGTCCGGCCGCGGCCGGCTCGAGTACGTTGTGACCGCCGTGCCCGGACAGAGTGCCCCCCACGAAGGCCACGTCCGATTCCCGGTAGGCCGCCACCAGGTCTCCGATCGTGTCCAGCAGCAGCACGCTCGCGCCATGCGCTTCAGCCGCTCCGGTGCCATGCAGCCCGCTCCACTTCGCCTGAGTCAGTCCGTTCGAGCTCACGATTTTGGAGACGTACTCCACCCTTCCCAGGTGTCTGGGGGCGAGCACCAGTCTCAAACCCGGGGCGGATGCTCTCGCGCCGGCGAAGCCGGCGCAGAGAGCCGCTTCTTCGTTCGGCCTGGTGCTGCCGGCGGTGACGACGACGTCGTCCTGTCCCCAGCCCATCTTCTGTCGCAGCTCCAGGCAAGCGACCGAGCCCGCCTCCGCGTCCTGCTTGGTGTTGCCGGTGACGGTTATCCGTTCACGTGGCGTGCCGAGGAGCTCGAACCGCCCGGCGTTCCGCTCGTTCTGGGCCATCACGGCGTCCACGCTCCCGAACACCGGCCTGAACAGGAACCCGAACATAGCGTAGCGTTTTCGCGACCTGTCGCTCACCTTGCTGTTTACGACAACCACCTTGACGCCCCTGCGCTTCGCCAGAAACACCAAGCAGGGCCAGAGCTCGGTCTCCACCAGCACGAGCGAGTCGGCGTCGATCAGTCGAAGCGATCTCAGGACGATGAACGGCACGTCCAGGGGAAGAAAGAAGAAGGCGCACGGACCCTGCAAGGAGTCTCTTGCCACCTGGTTCCCGGTGGCCGTCATGGTCGAAAAGACCACTTCGACCCCGGAGTCCCTGCACATCTCCCTGACCAGCTTGGCTGCAGCCCTGACCTCGCCCACCGACGAAGCGTGCACCCAGACTCTTCTCTTCGCCGGCGCGCTCCCGCCCGGCCGGCGGCGGGGAACGACCGGGACGAAGCCCAGCCGGCTGCTCCACTTCGCAGGACTGGTGAGGAGCCCCGCTATCCACACGGGTGCGCCAACGACAAAGCACACGGAGGTCACGACGCCGTACAACACGAACGCCGGCCACCCCGTCCCGTTTCGCGGGTTCTTCTTTAACACTCTACCCCTCTTTCACCAGCGGCGAAGTCCGCCCGGAACGCAGGAAGTCGAGAGCTCTCTCGCCCGCCTCTTCCAGAGCCTTCTCCAACGTGGCGCGATACGTCTCGACGTCCGGGTCGCTCAAATGGCGCGGCACTCTGATGGGTGCTTGGCTCACCACCACGACTCTCGAAAACGGGAGTGGGACCTGGAACCTGTCCCACGTGCCCAGCAGCAATCGTCTCTCCGCATGGCAGGCCGTGGGGACCAGGCTCGCCCCGGTTCTCTGCGCCAGGTACACGACTCCGGGCTGCACGCGGTGTCGCGGCCCCTTCGGCCCGTCGGGCGCAACCGCCGCGTCCCTGCCGTTCCTGAGGCTTCCACACATCTGAAACGCGCCCTCCCGGCCCGCGTCCGACGTGGACCCTCTGGCCGTATGGAACCCAAGCCGTCTCAGGACGCGGGCAATGCACTCCCCGTCCCTGTGGCGGCTGACCAGCACACAGATGTCTCGTCTCCTGTGAGTGTAGGCCAGCGGAAGGAGCTCTCCGTGCCAGAAGGCGAATATCCTCCTTCCCACGGGGGCCTGGCGGCGAACAGTGTCGCCCGGACCCAACCACTCGACTCTGAGACTCCGGCCCAACAGCAATACCACAACCGCACCGGCCAGACCGGTTGTCGCGGCCACTATACGGTCCAGCACAGAAAGGCGATTCACACCTTACAACCCCACCATCCCAAGCGCCATCGACGCCGCCTTCGCTGAGGCGCCCGGCTCTCCCAGCGAGCTTCTCACCCGTGCGAGCCGCGAGCTGACATCCGACCTCTTGCGGTCGTCGAACACGAGCTCCCTCAGCTCTTCGGCAATCTTACGTGCGTCGATGGCGTCCTGAAGATACTCGGAGACAATCTTCTCTCCCGCGACTATGTTGACGAGGCCGATCGTGTCTATCGAGACAATCCTCTTCGCGATGGCCCAGGACACCGGCGAAACCCTATACACTATGACCATCGGCGTGCCCACGATAGCGGCCTCCAGAGTGGCCGAACCCGAAGCGATCAGCGCGGCGTCGGAGGCCGCGAGCAGGTCCGAAGTCACCCCCCGGAAAACGCGCGGCTCGAACGGCGTTTCAGCCCCGCTCCGTCCCGTGCCGCGCGGCCTCAGGCCCGCCGGTCGGGAGCAGGCGCGCACGGCGCCGTCAACCGCTTCACTCGGCACGCTGTCGGCAGCGCCGACAGCGACTTCCACTCCGTATTCGCTACGGAGAAGCCGCCCCACCTCGAGCATCGAGGGCAGAAGCCTGCGCACTTCCTGCAGCCTGCTGCCCGGCAGCAGCGCCACCACCCGCGACTCGGGGGCTATCCCGAGCCGTCTTCGCACCGCGGCCTTGTCTTCCTTCACTCCGACTGACTCCAGAAGCGGGTGTCCCACGAACTCCGTGTCAATCCCGGCCGCGCGAAAAAAGGCGACCTCGAACGGAAACACGACCGCCAGCCGGTCTATCACCGAGGCCATGAGCTTCAGCCTGCCTCTTCCCCAGGCCCAGGCCTGCGGGGCGATGTAGTACATCACGCGTGCCCCCGCGCCCTTGGCCTCCCGGCATAGCCTGAGGTTGAACCCGGGGAAATCTACAGCGATAACTAATTGCGGCTGTTCCTGTTGCAGGATACGCTTCATGCGCCGCATGAGGAAGAGGAATTGCGGCAGCTTGGAAAGCACTTCGGCGAAGCCCATCACTCCGAGCCCGTCCAGCGACGCAACCATTTCAGCTCCGGCTTCCCTCATTCTGGGTCCGCCGGCAGCCAGCACGCGGGCTTCCGGAGCCCGGGCTCTGATGGCCGAAACGAGGCGTGAGGCGTGCAGGTCCCCGCTGGGGTCGCCTGCGACTATGAGGAGCTTGGGTTTTCCGGCAGACATTGTCCTGCTTTCCGGAGGCTCTCCCGCCGGCCGTCACGCACCCGGCGCGGCGCCGCCGATTCCCTCTCTTATCTTGTCTATGACCTTGAGGGCCACTTCCATGGCTCTCAAGCCCGCGAGTCCGTCCACAATAGGAGTCGCACCCGACAAGACGCACTTCACGAAGTGCTCCAGCTCCAGCCGGAGGGGCTCCTGTTCCGGGGCCGCTATCACGCGCCT
This sequence comes from uncultured bacterium, assembly GCA_964570935.1. Classification (GTDB taxonomy): domain Bacteria; phylum Eisenbacteria; class RBG-16-71-46; order JAFGJU01; family JAFGJU01; genus JAFGJU01. Next base: position 20,524 of record CAZMZP010000073.1, on the reverse strand, counting down.
CAGTATCCCCGGGGCGATCACGGTTTCCTCCCAGGCACCTTCTCCGTCGCGCGCGGCCGCGGGGAGACCCTTTCTGTAGAGCTCCGCCGTCCTGCCGAGACAGTCGATCGAGATGTAGGAATCCTCGCAGAAGAAACGTATCTTGCGCGTCTTCTCCCTGGACACCCTGCTCGCGGTGAGGTTGGCCACGGCGCCATTCCGGAAGGATATCCTGGCGTTCGCGATGTCGATGTTGCGCGACAGTATCGGGACCCCGGTGCCCTCGACCGCGCGAACCTGGCTGTCCACGGCCGCGAGCGAGAGGTCTATGTCATGTATCATCAGGTCGAGCACCACGTCTATGTCCGTGCCTCTTCCGACAAACGAGGAAAGCCGGTGGCCCTCTATGAACCTGGGACCTTTGATTAGGGGGAAGGAGGCCTGCACTATCGGGTTGAATCTCTCTATGTGCCCGGTCTGAAGCACCACCGGCTTCGCCGAGGCGGCCCCGACCAGTTCCTCGGCCTGGCTCACGGTCGCGGCCAGCGGCTTCTCGATGAGCACGTGCACGCCGGCCGAGACGCACTGCATCGCCACCTCGAAGTGCGACGTCGTGGGCACGGCGATGCTGGCCGCCTCGACGGATGAGACCAGCTCGGCCAGGGTCGAAAACGGGCGCACTCCCAGCTCCGAGGCCACTCTCCGCAGTGTCCCCGGGTCCGTGTCGTGGAGCCCCACCAGTGTGACCCCTGCCAGGGACGCGGCCACCCTGGCGTGCTGCTTCCCCAGGTGCCCCACGCCTGCAACGCCGTACTTCAGCGGCCCGCTCATGTTCTTCTCTCTCCTCGTGCCCAGAATGCACAAACGCCCGTTGGCATCTCAATATGCCACGGGCTCCGAGCGATGACAACTGGGTTTATTGCGCTTGCCGTGACCGGCCTCGCACCTCCCGCCGCGGGGCCGCCACGCGTCGCGTCAGTCCTCGTCGTCTGCGCCCTCGGCGCCTCTTTCCACGCCCCTCTGCGACGACCGCACGAACTGGACGAATTCCTTTACCTCGGGGGTGCCGGGCAGCTCGGCCTCTATCCTGGCCAGCGCCTGCGACGTGTTAAGCCCCGAACGGAAGAACAGCCGGTAGAGCCGCTTGAGCTCGAGTCTGACCTCCTGCGAGAACCCTCGCCTCATCAAGCCGATCGAATTGAGCCCCACGACCCTGAGCGGGTTCCCCGCGGCTCTCACGAACGGAGTCACGTCCTTGGGTACTCTCGAGCCGCCGCCGATGAACGCGTATCTCCCGACCCTGACGAACTGATGGATGGGAGTGAGGCCTCCGACGCTCGCGAAATCCTCGATCGTGACGTGGCCGGCCAGGTTGACGGCGTTGGCAAGTATCACGTTGCTCCCGATCACGCAGTTGTGCGCCAGGTGGACGTAGGCCATGAGAAGGTTGTTGTCGCCCACCACCGTCTTGTCGCCTTCGTCAGTCGCTCTGTTGATGGTCACGAATTCCCTTATTGTGTTGCCGTCACCGATCTCCACCAGGCTCCGCGCGCCCTTGTACTTCAAGTCCTGCGGCAGAGCACCCACCACCGCGTGATGGGCGAGCCTGCAGTTCTTCCCGATCCTGATCGGGCCCTCAACGACCACGCCGACCCCCAGGACGGTGCCAGTCCCAATCTCCACGTCGCCGGAAACAACGCAATGCGGCCCGACTGTGACGTCGGCTGCCAGTCTGGCGTCGGGGTCAACTACTGCGGTAGGATGAATCTGAGGCATACATTCCCCTGCCCGGGAACCGCGTCACCTGTCCATTATCATCGAAAGCAGGTCCGCCTCCGCCACAAGCTCGCCGTCGACGAAGGCCTTGCCGGTCATCTTGCAGATCCTGTTCTTGAGACGCACCAGCTCCAGCTCGAAACGGAGCTGGTCACCCGGAAGCACCGGCTTCCGGAACTTGGCGTTGTCGATGCCCATGAAGTACACGAGCTTGTCTTCGGGGTTGTCGACCGTGCTCAACAGCAGCACCCCTCCCACCTGGGCCATGGCCTCGATGATGAGCACAGCCGGCATGATGGGGTGTCCCGGGAAGTGGCCCTCGAAGAAGGGCTCGTTGATCGTGACGTTCTTGATGCCCACGACGCGCCTTCGGTCTTCCAGCTCGAGGATCCTGTCCACGAGCAGGAACGGGTAGCGGTGGGGCATTATCTTCTGGATTGCGTTTATGTCGAGGTGACACTTGCCCGCCGGCCCGGCCTGGGTCCTGCGGAAACCGTCGCCTCCGGTCTCCTCGCTCAGCCGCTTGACGAACTTCACGTTGCTGGCGTGCCCGGACTTGACCGCTATGAAGTGCCCCAGGAGCGGCAACCCGGTGAGGAACAGGTCGCCCAGGAAGTCCAGTATCTTGTGCCTGACGAACTCGTCTCTGAACCTGAGCGCGACGCCGCCCATTATGCCGTCTTCCTTGACGACGATGGCGTTGTCGGTGCTGCCGCCTTTGATCATTCCCTTCGCGCGCAGGTCGTCCACGTCACGGAACAGCACGAAGGTGCGCGCCGGCGCGATCTCCCTGGCAAACGTCTCGTCCGTCACCTCGAACGAGGCGTACTGCGTCCCCACCCAGGGGTTGTCGTACTCTATGGTGAAGCTTATCCTGAGCCCGTCGTACGGCACCGCAAGGAGCTCGGCCCCGTTGTCCTTGAGAGACACCGGCTTCGTGACCTTGAAGAACCTCTTGAGTGAGCTCTGCTTGACGAGCCCGGCTCCCCGCAGCAGCTCCACGAACGGCGCCGCGCTTCCGTCTTTTGCCTCCGCGGCCTCGACGCAGTTGAGCTCGATTATTATGTTGTCGATCCCGAGGCCGGCCACGGTCGCCAGTATGTGCTCCACGGTGTGGACCTCGACCCCGCCCTCGGTGATGATCGTCCTTCTGCCGGCCGTCTGGTCGTACTTCGCGTTCCTGGGAACCACCTGCACCTGGGGGCTCCCCGGCAGGTCGACTCGAACGAACCTGACGCCGTGGTCCACCGGGGCGGGCCTGAATGTTGCGACAGACTTCTGGCCCGTGTGAAGCCCCGTGCCCTCGTACGAGACGGACCGCTCAATCGTCGTCTGCTGCTTCAACATCCTCCGCTCCTTCTCCCAGTGGCTCCTTGCCCTCCAGAGCCCGCAGCCGCTTCTCGAAATCCCTGAACTGTTTTATGAGCTCCGGCAGCCTTCTTATGCTCGCGTACAGCCGCTTGGACACCTCGTGCGGAGCGGCCGGATAGCCGCTCACTCTCGTCTTGGCCCGCACCGATTTCGTGACTCCCGCCTGAGAGCCCACCATCGCATAGTCGCCGATCTTGATATGACCCACTATGCCGGCCTGGCCGGCCAGGGTCACGCTCTTCCCGACTTCAGTGCTGCCGGAGATGCCCACCTGCGCGACGATGATGCAGTTCTCTCCGACCACCACGTTGTGCGCGATCTGCACCAGATTGTCTATCTTGGTGCCGCGGCCTATCGACGTGGTGCCGGTCGTGGCCCTGTCTATCGTCACGTTGGCGCCGATCTCGACGTCGTCGCCTATCTCCACGTTCCCCACCTGCGGAATCTTGTGATACACCTCGCCGTCCTTGGCGAACCCGAACCCGTCGCTGCCGATGACGGTGCCGCTGTGTATTATGACCCTCCGGCCCACCACCACGTCCTCCCGGATGGTCACACTCGGGTACACGAACGTCCCGCTGCCCAGCTTGGACCTGGCGCCGACGTAACTCAGCGCCATGAGCACGACGTCGTCGCCCACCTCGGCGTCCTCTCCCACCACCACGAACGGACCCACGGACACGCCCTCGCCCAGCTTGACCCCGCGGCCGATGACCGCGCTGGAGTGAACGCCGGGCTCCACTTTCTGCGTGTCGCCCCGGAACAGCCGCACGGCCTTCAGGAACGCCAGGTAGGGGTTCTCGATCTGGAGCACGGGGATGGGCATTGCCAGGCGGCCGTTTGCGACGATGATGGCCGAGGCCCGGGTCGTGGATACGTACGATTCGTACTTGGGGTTTGCCAAAAAGGTGATATCGCCGCGTCCGGCCTCCTTGATGCCGGCCACGCCCGAAATCTCAACGGAACCGTCTCCCACGACGACCCCGTTCAGGGTCTTGGCGAGCTCGTCCAGTCGCATTTTCATCCCGGACATACTATTCCATTTTGCCCAGTTCTTCAAGGACTCTGTCAGTAAGGTCAAGAGCCTTGTTACCGAAGACGACGTTGCCGTCCGCGGCGTCCAGAATGAGGGAGTAGTTCTCGTCCAGGCCTATCTTGTCCACTATCTGCCTTATCTTTGCGATGATGGGTTTGGTCAGGGCCTCATTCCTCAGCTCCAGCTCCCCGCCAGGTCCCCATATCCGCTGCACGAAGGCCTCGTGGTCGCGGATCTTCGTCTGGAGCTCGGACTCCTTCTCCTGGAGCTTGCTGTCGCTCAGCATCAGCCGCTGAGACTCGACTTCGAGCCTGAGCTTGTCCACGGAGCTCTTCATCTCCGTGGCCTGCGCCTTCCACGTCTGTATGTCCTGGTCGAACTGCTTCTGGGCCTCCTGGACTCCCTTGTACTCGTTGAAGATGCGTTCCGAGTCTATGAATCCCACCTTCAGGTCCGCGCCCAGGGCGGGTGCCGCACCCGAGGAGAACATACCGGCCGAGAACAGGACGAAAGCGAGAGACGCAGCGATGACGGCGCCGCGGGAGACATCCCGGGAGGCGCCGGAAGAACGGTGCTTCCTGGCAGAGTTCATACTGGAATCACTCCTTACGCGTGAGAGCCGGCGCCGCCCGCACGGGCGCCCCGTGCGGCGAAGCGCACGCGCCTTCTAGAAGAGCTTGCCCATTATGAAGTGGGGTTCCCACTTCCCACCGCCGTCGCGGTCGAACCCGTACCCGAAGTCGAAGCCCACCACTCCAAGCATGGGGACCTCCAGCCTCAGTCCGACGCCCGCACCCTTCTTGAATCCCTTGAGGTCGATCTCGGTCTCGTTGTTCCAGGTGTTGCCCACGTCGAAGAAGAAGAGGCCGCGGAGCGGGTCGGCGATCGGAAATTGATACTCCAGGGTGAGAGCGCCCATCATGCGGCCGCCCGGCCATCTGACGGTCCGGCCGTCCAGCTCGTACACGTTCGCGTCCGGCACGATCTCGTAGTCGGGATATCCGCGGAGAAAGTCCACGGTCGTGCCGCCCAGACGGAATCTCTCGTACTCGGGCACCTTCTCGTAGTGATTGTAGGCGTCCATCCAACCCACGCGCAGCCGGGTCAGCAGAGCCGTCCTCCACACCACGTTCTTGTACACACGAAAATCAACGACCTGTTTGTGGAAGTTCTGGTCGCCTCCCAGGGCGCCGCCGGAGAACTCGGAGTTTATCGAGAGACGAGAGCCTCTCGTGGGATAGAACGGGTTGTCGGTGCTGTTGCGCACCACGGCCGTTTCCATGCGGCTGGTGCGCTGCGGCCACGAGACCTCGTCCAGCGTGCCGGTGTAGCTTGAAGAGAAATCCCTGAGGGTCACGTCCTCCAGAGTGTAGGAAACGTATCCCCTCGTGTAGTCCGGCCACGGGAGAGGCCTGCCGACCCTTATTCCCCCGCCCTGGCGGAGCTCGTCGTAGTAGTCCCGCTGCCTTTCCATGTTGTAGATGTCGATGCCGAGGCTCGTGCGCGTATCGCGGAACCACGGCTCGGTGAAACTCAGGTCGTAGTTGCTCCGCTTCTTGCCCTTCTCCAGATGGAGCATGACACTCTGGCCGTTACCGAACAGGTTGTTGTGCCCCAGCTCGACGAACCCCGTCAGGCCGGAGTCGCTGGTGTAACCCGCGCCCGCCGTGGCCGTGCCGGTCTGTTTTTCCTTCATCTGGAAGATGAGGTCAATGTCGGGCGGCTGTTCGATCTGGTAGTCTATGAGCACGTCCTCGAAGTACCCGAGGGCGAACACGTCGCGCTGGCTCCTCAACAACGCCGACCTCTTGAACATCTGACCCGGTCTGATCGACAGTTCCCGTCTGATCACCTTCTCCTTGGTCCTGTCGTTTCCGGAGACGAGTATGTGCTTGACGAACGACGGCTGCCCTTCCGTTATCGCGTAAGTCACGTCCACGAGGCTGTCCCGGACGGACTCCCGCTTTTCTATGTCCAGGAAGATGTAGCCGTGCTCCGCGTACATCTCGTAGGCGCCGGCCTGCATCTTCTCCAGCTTCTCGATGTCGTAGATGTCGCCCTCTAGCACGGTCGTCAGTTTCTTGAAGGCGTCCGGTCCCAGCGCGACACCGCCTGTCCACTGCACGTCTCCCAGCCGGTAGCGCCCGCCCTCCTCCACGCTGATCTTCAAGAAGAGGTCACGCTTGTTCTCGCTGTAACTGATCTCGTGTCCCGTCACCGCCGCGTCACGGAACCCCCTGCTCTTGTAATACTTCGCTATCTTCTCGAAGTCGCTCTCCAGGGTCTCCTGCTTGAACTTCCCGCCCTTCCACCAGGACTTCACCTCCAGGTCCATGGCCTTCTTGAGCTTCGACGACTCTATTGACGCGTTCCCGACGAAGGTTATGCCCTTGAGGCGGACTTTCTTGCCTTCCTCTATCTCGAACGTGAGCTCTATCTTGCCCTTCTGCTTCTCGCTGGTCGTGACGGCCTTGACCGTCGCGGCCGGATAGCCCTCTTCCAGATACGCGGCCACGATGGCGCGTTTGGCCTCAAACACGGCGGCTTCCGTGTAGAAGTCGTTTCCCTTCAGCGCGAGCTTCTCCTGGAGCTTCTTGTCGTCGATGCCCTTGGTGCCGCTGAACTTCACCGCGATCACTCTGGGAGTCTCGGCCACCACGAGCTTGAGTATTACGCCTTCGGGCAGCTCCTCACCGTCCACCGTCACGTCAGAGAAGTAGCCAAGGCCGTAGAGGCTCTTGACGCCAGCCCTCACGTTCTCGTACGAGAACAAATCCCCCGGGGCCACTCCGAACACGCTCAAGACCACGCTCGAGTCGACGTTCTCGAGCCCGGACACCCTCACGGCCAGCACTCGGGAAGGCGCTTTGGCCTCCGTGGCCGCGGCGCCGCCGGTGTCCGCCGCGCTCGGAACGGTCAGCAGCGGAGCCGTCCCGCTCAGCGCCGACAACGAGTCTGCCTGGCTCCCGGACAAGGCGGATGAGGCCGCCTGCGCCTCGGCGGACGGCGCCAGGAGCCCCGAAACCGGACCCGCGAGCACCAATGGCGCGACCGCGAGAAGAAAGGATTGAAGGAACAGGAATGAGAACAGCGCTCTGGAAGAGCGACCGAGGGTCTGCCCGGGCGTATGCATCAAGTGGACTCCCAATCAGCAGCGGCGCCAGAGCCGCACCGCATGGACTTCGAACTCAGACAACGGGCGCGGGCGGGACAGGCCCGCTCCGGTGCAACACAACTTTGTCGGCCAGCCGCACGCTTCCCGAACCAGGAGCAGTGCCGGCCTATTTATCGCACTCGCGGAACGATATCTCGTCCCCCTTGCGGCCGACCTCCACGGTGCATCCGTCGCGAACCACACCCCTGAGGACCAACTCCGAGAGAGGGTCTTCCACCAGGCGCTGGATGGTCCGCCTGAGCGGCCGGGCGCCCAGCGCGGGGTCGAATCCCTTTTCTATCAGGAAGTCCAGGGCCTCCTGAGTGAAATTGAGGCGGATGTCCTTGCGCTTCAGCCTCGTGTCGACCTGGTCCAGCAGTATCTTCACGATCTGCTGCATGTCCTGCACGTCGAGGGCTCTGAACACGATGATCTCGTCTATCCTGTTCAGGAACTCCGGGTTGAACGTGCGCTTCACCTCGTCCATCACGGCGCCCTTCATCTTGTCGTAGGTCGTGGCCTCGTCCGGCTTCTGGAACCCGAGCGACGAGCCCTTGATCTGCCTCGTACCGAGGTTCGAAGTCATTATGAGCACCGTGTTCTTGAAGTTCACCTTTCTGCGCATGCTGTCCGTGAGCTGCCCGTCGTCCAACACCTGCAAAAGGATGTTGAAGACGTCAGGATGCGCCTTCTCTATCTCGTCCAGCAGCACCACCGAATACGGCTTCCGCCTGACCTTCTCGGTCAGCTGGCCGCCCTCCTCGTACCCGACGTACCCGGGAGGCGCCCCCACCAGCTTCGACACGTTGAACTTCTCCATGACCTCCGACATGTCTATGCGGATCAGGGCGTCCTCGTCCTGGAACAGGAACCTGGCAAGCACCCTCGCCAGCTCCGTCTTGCCGACCCCGGTGGGTCCGAGGAATATGAACGACCCGATCGGGCGGCGCGGGTCTCTCAGACCGGCCCGGTTGCGGCGGACCGCCTTGGCGATCGCTGTGACTGCCGGGCCCTGGCCCACCACGAACTTCGTGAGCTCGTCTTCCATCCTGAGGAGCTTCTCGGATTCCTTCTCCTCGAGCTTCGCGACCGGCACCCCCGTCATCTTGGACACCACCTCGGCCACGTCGTCGGCATCCACGACCGCCTGCGATTCAGAGCGTGCCTCGCTCCAGCCCTTCTTCGTCTCGCGTATGTTGTGCCGCAGCTCACGCTCCTGGTCGCGCAGGCCGGCAGCCTTCTCGAACTCCTGGGCCAACACGGCCTCTTCCTTCTCCTTGGCCAGCTCCTCGGCCTTCTTCTCCAGCTGTCTTAGCTCGTTGGGCGCCGTGGCCACCGACAGCCGCGCCCTCGCGCCCGATTCGTCTATCACGTCTATGGCCTTGTCGGGAAGGTAACGGTCGGTGATGTACCTGTCGGACAGCTCGACCGCGGCCTCGACAGCGCCGTCGGTCATCTTGACGCCGTGATGCGCCTCGTACTTGTCGCGCAGCCCATGGATGATCTTTATGGTCTGCTCGACGGAGGGCGGGTCCACCATTATGGGCTGGAACCTCCTCTCGAGGGCCCCGTCCTTCTCGATGTGCTTGCGGTACTCATCCAGCGTCGTGGCTCCGATGCACTGCATCTCGCCGCGCGCCAGAGCGGGCTTCAGCATATTCGAGGCGTCTATGGCTCCCTCGGCGCCTCCGGCGCCCACTATCGTGTGGAGCTCATCCAGGAAACATATCGTGTCCTTGGAATCACGGATTTCGTTCATGACTGCCTTCAGCCGCTCCTCGAACTGGCCGCGATACTTGGTCCCTGCCACCACCGACGCCAGGTCTATGACGACCAGGCGTTTGCCGCGCAGTGTCTCGGGCACCTTGTTGTCCACGATCATCTGCGCGAGCCCTTCGACGATGGCCGTCTTACCCACGCCGGGCTCGCCGATGAGGACCGGGTTGTTCTTCTTGCGGCGGCTCAGGACCTGGACCACTCTCTCTATTTCACTCTCACGGCCGATCACCGGGTCCAGCTTGCCCTCTCTCGCAAGGACGGTCAGGTCCCGGCTGAATTGGTTCAGCGCCGGGGTCTCGGATTTCTCCTCCTTCTCGCCCTGCTGCGCGCCCGGGGCCGCGCCGCCAAGAAGCTTGAGGGTCTCTTCGCGGACTTTCTTCCTGTCTATTCCGAGCTCGATGAGAACGCGTGCAGCAACGCCCTCGCCTTCTCTTATCAAACCCAGGAGAAGGTGTTCGGTTCCAACGTAGTTGTGGCCCAGCTGCCTCGCCTCGTCCACCGACAGCTCGAGCACCCTCTTCGCGCGCGGCGTGAACGGGATCTCGCCTATCGTGGTCGTTCCGCCGGTGGACGCGACCATGCTCTCCACCGCCTGCCTTATGGCGTCCAGGTCCAGCCCAAGGTTGCTCAGCACGGTGGCCGCGATGCCCTCACCCTCCCTCAGGATGCCGAGCAGAAGATGCTCGGTCCCGATGTAGTCGTGGTGAAGCCGGGCCGCCTCCTCGCGCGCGAGGTACATCACTTTTCGCACTCGTTCGGTGAACTTGTCTCCGCCTTGCATCGCTACTCCACCTCGTGTCTTGTTTGACTCACTATCTCCGCCAGAGCCTCTCGTGTACCAGCTCCGCCCGAAGCACATTCCTCTCCGCCGCGGCCAGTTCGTTGCCGGCCCGCTTCTGCATGTGAGCGGGCTGCGACAACACGAGGAGCTCGTTCAGGGCTCCGATGTCACAGAGCCCGGGCAGTCCCAGCGAGACTCCGAACCTGACCAGAGAAACGAGAGAGACCAGCTCCCTCGACGGCAGGATCTTGCAGTACTTGAGTGCCCCGAAGGCCCTCCAAATCTTGTCCTCTATCTGCACCTTGGCGTCCCTGAGGAGCACCTCCATGGCCTTGGCCTCGTACTCCATCACCTGGTTCGCGACGCGCTCCAGGCTCATGACCGCCTCGTTCTCGCTTAAGCCCAGCGTGGTCTGGTTCGAGACCTGGAAGAAGTTCCCGATCATCTCCGTGCCTTCCCCGTAGAACCCGCGCACCGCCAGGCCGACCTGCGTAATGCCCTGAAGCACCTTTCCGATCTGCTTCGTGAGCACGAGCGCCGGAAAGTGCATTAGCACCGAGGCGCGGAGCCCCGTGCCGACGTTGGTCGGGCACGAAGTCAGGTAGCCCAGCTCCTCCGAGAAGGCGTACTCCAGCGAAGCGTCCAGCTCGTCGTCGATCTTGTCCGCCAGCTTGACCGCTTTGCCCAGCTGAAGCCCGGAGCACAGCACCTGTAAACGCAGGTGGTCCTCCTCGTTGACCATGATGCTCACGCTCTCGTCGGTCCCGATCACGAGGGCGCCGACTTTGGAGTTCTCCGCGAAATCGTGACTGATGAGATGCCTCTCGACCAGGAACTGCTTGTCCTGCGGGGTCATCTCCGCCGAGCGGAGCACCACCATCTCCGAGAACGCCGGGCTCTTCTTCGCGGCCGCCACCACGGACGGCAGCACCTGGGAGAGCTGCTCCGCCTTGGCCCTGGTCGGGAACGGGAAGCTCTGAATATTGCGCGCAAGACGAACGCGAGTGCTGAGAACGACGTCGGAGTGCGGGCCGCTTCCGTTGAGCCAGCTTCCCGGCTGTTTCGCCATTTCCGCCAGAGATGTCACTGCTTCCTCCTCACTCGGTCTTCGGGGTGCCCCTGCGTTTCTTACCCGCCATGCCCGCCTCGAGTTTCCGGATCTTGTCCCTCAGCTCGGCGGCGAGCTCGAATTCCTCGTGCTGGATCGCCCTGTCCAACTCCTCCTGGAGCTTCTGAATCTCCCTCCGGCGCGCGTATTTCGCGCCGTCCTTCGTCGGACTCTTCCCCGAATGGCGCGTGCTCCCGTGCACCCGTCTCAACACCGGGCGAAGCTGCGTCCTGAACGCCTCGTAACACGACGCGCAGCCGACGCGCGCGGTCTCCTTGAACGTGGAGTACTTCATCCCGCAGACCGGGCACTGAACGCTCCCTACCTTGTCCTCCTCAGTGGAGCTCATGCTGTCCATCATCCAGACCAGCGGCCCGGAAATGGGCACCTTGGACTGCCCGATGACACCGTGAAGCCCCTTCTCTTCCGCGCACTTCTCGCACACGTGAAGCTCCGTCATCTTGTCGTTCACGATCTCGGTGTAGTGCACGGTCGCGGGGACCTTGCCGCATATTTGACACTGCATTTTCGGCCTCCGTATCTCGAAGCGCTCGCCGCGCTCGCATCGAGCGCCGGCCCCGCGCCGGGGCGGCTCAGCGCCGCCCGATTTCACGAAGGACGTGCGCCTTCCCGTCCTCCAGTTGTACCACCCTGTCGGAAGATCCCGCAAGTTTCTCGTTGTGCGTCACAATAACGAACGTCTGTTTGCGCGTCTCACGCAGCTCCTGTATCAACCCGTGAAGCTCCTCGCCGCTGGCCTTGTCCAGGTTGCCGGAAGGCTCGTCCGCGAGCACGATGCGCGGGTCGTTCATCAGGGCCCTGGCCACCGCCACGCGCTGCTGTTCGCCGCCCGACAACTCTCCCGGTTTGTGTTCTTCCCTCTCCAGCAGCCGGACTTCCTTGAGCAGCTTCCTCGCACGTTCCCGGCAGGATTCGATCGAGTTCCCGGCTATCAGGCCGGGCATCATCACGTTCTCAACCGCGGTGAACTCCGGCAGCAGGTGATGAAACTGAAACACGAAGCCCACCGTCCTGTTGCGGAACCTGGCCAGTCCGTCGTCGCTCATACCGAAGACTTCCTGCGAATCCAGCCGCACGCTGCCGCTGTCCGGCCTGTCCAGAGCGCCTAGGATGTGGAGGAGCGTGCTCTTTCCGACGCCGGAAGCCCCGACGATTGCCGTTATCTCACCCTCGACGACCTCGAGGTCGACCCCCTTGAGCACCTTCAGGACGTGCCCGCCCATCCGGAAGCTCTTGTGTATGCCGGTCGCGCTTAAGATCGTCGCACTCATGATCGTCCCGCTGATGCCGCCGTTCGGCCGCTCTCCGCCCCACCGGGCCTCAGGTCGGTTCGGCGCCCCCTGGCGCCGTGTAACCGGCCCACCGCGCCCCGAACCGGGCTCGCCCGGCCGGGCCCCGAGCGGGGTCTCCACTATTCGTATCGGATCGCGTCGACAGGAACCAGTCTGGAAGCTTTCCACGAGGGATAAATGGTTGCGGCAAAACACACTGCGACGGCAGCGAGCGCAACCATCACGAAATCTCCGGCTTCCATCTTAACGGGCAGCCTATCTATAAAGTATACATCACCCGGAAGCGTGATGAATTTGTATTTTTGGAGCAGGAAGCACCCCACAAACCCTATCACGCTGCCCAGGATCGTCCCCACTATGCCGACCGCGACTCCCTCGGCCATGAAAATCCGCATCACGCTGCCCGACGTGGCGCCCATGGACTTCATTACGCCGACGTCCCGGCGCTTCTCCATCACGACCATTATGAGCGTGCTGATGATGTTGAACGCGGCCACGGCCACTATCAGCATCAGGATCACGAACATCAGGACCTTCTCTGTCCTTATCCACTTGAAGAGGTTCCTGTTCATCTCGATCCAGTTGGATGCGGCGAACGGGTAACCACCCAGAGTCGTCACAATGTCGCGCGCGATTTCAGGCGCCTTGTACATGTCCTCGACCCTGACTTCTATCCCTGTGACGCGCCCCGCCCTGCCCACGAACTCCTGGGCGGCTTCCAGGGACACGTACCCCAGACTGGAATCGTAGTCGTACATGCCGGAGGTGAAGATGCCCACGACCGCGAACTTCTTCACGTGCGGGATTATGCCGAAGATGGTGGCGCTGCCTCCCAGCGGTGACGTGAGCACGACCTCGTCACCCACGCTCACACCCAGGCCCTCGGCGAGGTACTGACCCAGAACGATTCCACGGAGCCCCGCGCCCGGGTCTATCTTCTGGACCTGAGGCTTCGTGTTCTTGTAGACCTCGGTGACCAGCTTCTCGCGCTCCAGGTCGATCCCCTTGAGAGCTATTCCGTCCGTGATGCCCCCGGCGGTCACCATGCACTTCGAATAGATGAACGGAGCAGCCGCCACGACGCCCGGGACCGACTGGATCCGGCCCAGGAGCGAATCGTCCGCGGGTATGCCGGACTCGGAATGGCCGAGCACGACAACGTGCGCGGTCGTGCCCACTATGCGCTTCCTGACCTCTTCCTCGGCCCCGTTCATGACTGAGAGCACGATCGTGAGAGCGGCCACGCCGACCAGCACCCCGCCCACGGATATGCCGCTTATGATCGAGATGAAGCTGATGCGGCGCTTGGCCCTGAGGTACCGCCCCGCAATGAAGAGCTCAAATCTCATGTTTCGGTTTCGTCTTCCGGCTCCTGTTCCTCATCTTCCCGCAGTGCTTCCGGCCTCAGCTGCGGAAACAGCACGACGTCCCTGATGGAGTGCGCGCCCGTGAGTATCATCACGATTCTGTCGATGCCCAGCCCGAGGCCCCCGGTGGGCGGCATTCCGTATTCCAGAGCTCGCAGGTAGTCCAAGTCCTTCGGCTGGACCTCGTGAGCGCCCTTCGCTCTGGCCTCGGCCTGGAGGTCGAACTGACGCGCCTGTTCGAGAGGGTCGTTCTGCTCGGAAAATGCGTTCCCGACTTCCAGCCCCGCGATGATGGGTTCGAACCTCTCGACAACACCCGGGCAGCCGGCCTTGTCCTTGGCCAGAGGCGAGATCTCTTTCGGATAGTCGTAGACGAAAGTGGGCTGGATAAGGTCCGGCTGGACCTTATCCGAAAAGAGCTCGTCCAGGAGCCGGCCGCGCAGCATCGTACGACCCTGCCCCGCGTCCCCGGCGTCACGCCCGGCGCCGTCAGGCCGGCGCTCACTGCCGGGCTTCGTGCCGGCGGCTATTGTATCAACGTCCATACCGAGCTTGAGGCAGAGCGCCCGCACTTCTTCGTCCGAGGAGTCCGCCAGGTCGACGCCCAGAACGTCCTTGAGTGCGCCGAAGTAGCTCACCCGCTTCCACGGCCGCGAGAAATCCAACTCGTGCTCGCCGTACTTGCACGTCGTCCCGCCGTGCACCTCCGTGACCACGCCGAGCAGCATCTCCTCGACGAGTTCCATGATGTCCAGATAGTCCGCGTAGGCCTGGTAGACTTCCAGCTGCGTGAACTCGGGGTTGTGAGTCCTGTCTATTCCCTCGTTCCGGAAGTCCTTCCCGATCTCGTACACGCGGTCGAGCCCGCCTACTATCAGGCGCTTCAAGTAGAGCTCGTCAGCGATTCTCAGGTACAGCTCCATGTCCAGCGCCTCGTGCCGAGTGACGAACGGCCGCGCGAACGCTCCTCCGTAGAGCGGCTGCAGCACCGGCGTCTCCACTTCGACGAAGCCGCGCGAGTCCAGGAATCGCCTTATCGCGCTCACGATCCTGGATCGCAAGACAAACTGCTGGCGCACCTCGGTGTTGACTATGAGGTCCACATAGCGCTGCCTGTACCGTGTCTCGACGTCCTTGAGCCCGTGCCATTTCTCCGGGAGGGGACGCAGCGACTTGCTGAGCAGCTTTACCGCCTCGACCTTGACCGTGACCTCGCCCGTGCGGGTGCGGAACACCGGCCCAGTCACCCCGATTATGTCACCCACGTCCAGCAGGCCGAAGAGCTCATAGCCCTCCGGGCTCAGCACGTCCTCCCTGAAGTAGGCCTGGAGCTTCCCCGTTCTGTCGAGGACGTGGCCGAAGCTGGCCTTCCCGTGCCCCCTCTTCGAGAGGAGACGGCCGGCAAGAGCAACGACGGTCTGTTCCTTCTCGAGCAAGTCAAAGGCCCCCAGCACCACCGAAGCAGTGTGAGTCACCGCGAACTTCGCGGGGTAGGGCTCAATACCCTTCTGCTTGAGAAGCTCGAGTCGGGCCACTCGCTCAGCGATTATCCTGTGCGACACCTGAAATCCCCTGGTGGTGGGCCGCGCATTCCGGGCCGGGCATGCAGCGTCGGCAGGCCAGACCTGCCCGGCATCCCGTCACCCCGCCTCGCCGCCCGCTCCGAACCCTGTAACGTTATGAACTTCCGAGAGATAATATCACCGAACCCCGGCCTGTCAAGGCAAAAGCCCGCGGTATGACTGGGCGGTGCCGGCTGCGGGCCGACTGTGGAGCCGCCGACGGATTCGTGGTATAATTATTGGGTTAGACTGCCCGCCGGAAGCGCCACTCTCACGTGCTGCGTGCGAGGCCTCTGCCCATTCTGGCCTGTCCCAGTCCGCTTCAGGGAGCCAAGATGTTCAAGACGACAACTTTCCTGACCGTCTGTGTCGCAATCGCCTTCTCCGGCCTGGCCTCCGCGCCCCTCCCCTGCCGAGCCGAGCTTCTGTTCGACTCAGAAGCGCTCATCCAGGCCTCCGGCTCCAACATCATCGTGACCGGCTACTCCGTGCCGTCTTTAGTGCACTGGGACGCGGATACTCTGAGAGATCTCGTCGTGGGTGAGGGCGGCGGAGTGTCGGTCCAGGGCAGGGTTCGGGTTTACTTGAACTCGGGCACGGCGACCACCCCGCAGTTCACCGGCTACTTCTACGCACAGTCGCTGGGTGTCGACCTCGTCGTCTCGGCAGGCGGCTGACTGGGCGCCTTCCCCCGCGTGGTCTACGCGAATGCCGATTCACGAAAGGATTTGCTCGTCGGGACCAGCGACGGGACAGTGAGACTGTACCTGAACACAAACACCGACGCCGCACCGGCGTTCGATGCCGGGACACTTCTCCAGGTGGGCGAGCCGGGTTCCAAGGTTGTTCTCGACGTGGGGTCTCGCGCCACTCCCACGGTCGCGGACTGGAACAACGACGGCAAGAGAGACCTGGTTGTTGGAGCGCTCGACGGCAGGCTCAGGGTCTACATCAACGCCGGCACCGACTCCTCGTGGGACTTTCGCACCACACAGTTCGTACAGGATAACGGGGCAGACCTCGTGGTGCCCGCGCAGCGCTCGAGCCCTCACGTCGTCGACCTTGACGATGACGGCAAGAAGGACATTCTATCGGGCGACACGGAGGGACAGCTCCTCTTCTACTCGAATTCCGGAACCGACGTTTCCCCGTCTTTCTCGGGGTACTCGCTGGTCGAAGCAGACAGCGTCCCGGTAAACCTGCCCGATTTTTCTCGCTCGAGGCCGTTCGTCAGCGACTGGAACAGCGACGGCTTGCTCGACATCCTTACAGGTGCCGGCGACGGCCTGGTGAGGCTTTATGAAGGGGTCAATCCGAATGTCTCGGTGGCTGCAGGATTGGTACCGGAGCCAGGTCCAGCCTCGCGGCTGGTCGGCGCCTTCCCGAATCCCTTCAACCCCAGCGTGACAATCTCGTTCGAGCTCTCTCAATCGGCGAGGTGTCTGCTTTCCGTGTATGACCTCTCCGGCAGGACAGTCGCGGTGCTGCTGGACAGATTCCTCCCTGAGGGCAAGCATGAGGTCAACTGGGACGCAACTGACGGCGCGGCGCGGCCTCTGTCGTCAGGTGTCTACTTCGTCGTGCTGGATGCAGGCGGCCAAACGCGAAGCGGCAAGCTGGTCCTTTTGAGGTAGCACGCGCATGCGTCCACCGGCAGTGTGGAGCTTGTTCGTGTCGGTACGTTGCCAATACGGACCTCCGGCATGAACCGATAGGGTCAACTGGACTAGTCTGCCGCAACTAGAATTGGCCGCTGCAATTGACCTGCAAGAGAGCGTGCTACCGGTCGTACACTCTTCAAGACGCGATTGGCTTCCACCCGCCCGACGCGGCATACTTTTGTACCAGCCGTGCACTACTCGCATTCGAATGCCTGGCGCACCTTGGATGCCAGCTCCTTCAAGGAAAAAGGCTTCTGAAGGAAGCACACGCCTTCGTCCAGCACGCCATGGCGAGCGATTATGTTGGACGCGTAACCGGAGATGAAAAGGCATTTCAGCCCCGGTTTGATGTCGCTGATCAGTTTCGCCAAGGCCCGACCGTTCATCTCCGGCATGATGACGTCGGTAATCAGCAGCCGTATCTCAGACGCCTGGGCCTCAGCCTGGCGGAGCGCCTCACCCGGCGTGCCGGCGGTCAACACCGTATAGCCCAACCCCTCCAGCATCGCCCTACCCACTTTCAGGATCGCCGCATCGTCCTCCACCAGCAGCACGGTTTCCCCGCGGCCTCTGGGTGTTTCCGCCGCGCTTTCCGCAGCTGGCTCCACGGCTTTCCCCGCGAACCGGGGCAGGGAGATCCTGAAGGCCGTCCCCTTGTCCGGTTCGCTGTGGACGTTGATGAATCCTCCATTTTGCCTCACAATACCATACACCGTGGCCAGCCCCAGTCCCGTGCCCTTTCCCACCTCCTTTGTGGTGAAGAACGGCTCAAAGAGGTGATCGATGACCTCTTTCCGGATGCCACACCCGTTATCGCTCACGGTGAGCGTCACATATTCACCACAGGCAAAACCCGGGTGAACGGCGCAATAGGCGTCATCGAAGACAGTGTTTTCTGTTTCGATGGTCACCTTGCCCACTCCGGTGATGGCGTCCCTGGCGTTGACGCACAGATTCGTTATGATCTGGTCAATCTGAGAAGGGTCAATCTTGACCGGCCACAGGCTCGCTCCCGGAATCCAGACGATATCAATGTCCTCGCCAATGAGCCGCTCCAGCATCTTGAGCATACCCGCCAACGTGTGGTTCAAATCCAGGACCCGGGGCAAAACGGTCTGTTTGCGGGCAAAAGCCAGCAGCTTTTGGATGAGATCTGCCGAACGCCGGGCGGCGTTCTGGATGTCTTTGAGGTCGGCATGGATTGGTTCCGACGGGGTGCAATGCGTCATTGCCAGTTCTGCATGGCCGAGGATCGCTGAAAGCAAGTTGTTGAAATCGTGGGCCAGGCCACCTGCCAGCCTCCCGACAGATTCCATCTTCTGGGCCTGCAGCAGTTGCACCCGGAGTTTGTCCCCCTCCTCTTCGGCTAACCTACGGTCAGTGACGTCCAGCCAAAACCCTATGATTTCGAGCGGGTTTCCGTCACGATCCCGGACCAGTTTCATTTCATCGCGTACCCAGATATATCTGCCATCTCTGCGCTTGAAACGGTATTCATAAGCGTGAGGTTCCTTTTCAAATACCCTCGGTACCTCCTCCGAAACAGTCACCCAGTCTTCAGGATGGACGTGGTCATGCCAGAACTTCGAATCACCGATGAACTTCACCGGATCGTAGCCAACCATTTGGGCAACATTGCTACTGATGAAGGTCGCTCCATAATCCCCCGAGCTTCTCGCTGTATAGATGACTACCGAGGTAGAGGAGAGCAGATATTGGAGTCTCTCATTGGCAATGAGCATCTGTTCCTCCGCCCCTTTGCGCACGGTGATGTCACGGCCAACGGCCTGCACTTCAAGGATACGACCACCGGACTCGTCGGGGATCGCGCGATTCGTCCACTGTTGCCAACCTTGGGTTCCATCGGGCAGAAGTACCGGGTGTTCATGGGTCATAACTGGGTTTGCGGCAGTCAAGGCGGCGATATGTTTCCAGGTCTTCCCACGCTCGGGTTCGGGGATGAGAGACAGAAAGCTGTGCCCGATAAGCTCGTCGATTTTCTTGTCGAAGTAACGACAATAGGCCCCGTTGACGAATGTCAGGATCCCGTCCTCCGGCAGGAAGCGACAGATGAGCTCGGTCTGGTCTTCGACCACGGACCGGTAACGCTTCTCGCTTTCTACCAGCGCCTCCTGTGCACGCGTGCGCACGGCGATGTCGTGCACAATGACCAGAAAGTTGCCCGTGGGCAGCATTCGGGCTTTGACCTCCACTGGCAACAGGCTTCCATTTTTCCGGCAGATTCGCCTCTCCTTGACCACAATATTCCCTTGCCGGAGATCGTCCATGCGGATCGGTTCCAGGACAAGGTCTTCCGGAGGGATAAGGTCGCTGATGTTCATGCCGAGGAGTTCCTCGCGGGAATAGCCAGTCAGCTCGGTTCCCCACGGGTTGACGGCAAGATACCGCCCATGAAGGTCAGTAATGAATATGCCGTCATCGGCTTCCTCAACCAAAACCCGATATAACTCTCTGGCGTCTAAAGAATCCAGGGATGTTTCTCGTCTGTCCTGATTCTTGGTGTCACTCAATTGGTATGCTACCCCGTTTAGCCGCTGGTCTCCTTGCCGAGTTAGATCGGGCGCGTTGCGTCCCGCCTAAGGCTTATGCCGTTTCCAGATAGGTGACTCCGGGACGCATTGTCGTCCGCATAACACAGGGAATTGGAGTACGCACAAGCACAGAGGCGTCAGCGCCTCTGTTGTGAGCGAGAGATTATCACACTCTTAGTCCTGAAGCAATCTCACCATGCATGTTTGGGTCACAATGTGATGCTACTTTCCAACACCCTCCTCAGTGTCGGTACGTTCACAATACGGACCTCCGGCATGGCGGATTTCTGTGCGGGCGGCCCGGCGGAAAGAATCTCACCGAACGCCGAACCCGGAGTGCAGAGACGCCAGGTATATTCCTACGGCCGCCAGACAAAGCAAGACCAAGAGCAGAGCCAACGTTCTTCCGAGTCTCATTGCCGTGTCACCTCCAGCGCGCTCCTGCTCGGCGGCTGTCTACTCGCGGACCTTGCTGACGCCCTTGCGCGTCCCGAACCACTTGGCGCCGGAGCGGTCGACGGCTATCGCCCAGATCTCATTGTCCGCGAGGCCGCTGTTCAGGGTGTCGTACGTGGTCCACTCTGCCCCGCCGAACTTGCTCACGCCGTGACGAGCAGTCCCGAACCACTTGGCGCCGGTGCGGTCGATGGCTATCGCCCAGACTTCATTGTCGGCGAGGCCGCTGTTCAAGGTGTCGTACGTGGTCCACGTGGTCCCGTCGAACTTGCTGACGCCGCCGCCGCGAGTTCCGAACCACAAGACGTCTGGGCCCTCAACTGCAATCGCGACGACCTCGTCACCAGCCAAACCGCTGTTCTCGGTGTTGTAGGTGGTCCATGTGCCTCGGTCGAACGCGCTCACGCCGTGACGACCAGTTCCAAACCACTTGGCGCCCTCGCCGTCGACGGCTATCGCCCAGACTTCATTGTCGGCGAGGCCGCTGTTCAAGGTATCGTATGTGGTCCACGTGGTCCCGTCGAACGTGCCGACGCCGCCGCCACGGGTTCCGAACCACAGGACACCCGAACCTTCATGCGCCACTGCCCAGACCCTGTTCCCGCACAGACCGCCCTTCGCGGCGCGTT
>CAZMZP010000072.1:0-7367 GCA_964570935.1 uncultured bacterium | reverse complement strand
TCCATCATGGGTTCCGGCGGCATGATCGTCATGGACGAGAACACGTGCATGGTGGACATCGCCAAGTATTTCATGAACTTCCTCAAGGACGAGTCCTGCGGCAAGTGCTACACGTGCCGGAAGGGCACTCAGCGCATGTACGAGATACTGGACGACGTCACGAAGGGAGAAGGGACGCTGGAGAGTCTCGACCTCCTGGAGGAGCTGGCGAACGTAGTCAGGGACACGACGATGTGCGGCCTGGGACAGACGGCCCCCAACCCGGTGCTGTCCACGCTCCGGTACTTCAAGGACGAGTACGAAGAGCACATCAAGAACAAGCGTTGTCCGGCCGGGGTCTGCAAGCCGCTAATCACGTATTCGATAAACGACAAGTGCACCGGCTGCATGGTGTGCGCCAGGGCGTGCCCCGAGACCGCCATCACCGGGGCGAAGCAGAAGCTGCATGTCATAGACATGGCCAAGTGCATAAAGTGCGGCGCCTGCAAGAGCGTCTGCAAGTTCGACGCCGTGGACGTGAAATAGGGGAAGTGAAGTGGCGGGCGCGAGTCGGCCCGGAGGGCGGCGCGAACGCCGGATTGGGACCCAGAATCAGGAAGGGACGCGATGGTAAAACTCTACATCAATAACCTCGATGTTCAGGTCGAGGAGGGAACGACGATACTCGAGACGGCCCAGTTCCTCGGGTTTCCGATCCCGACTCTCTGCTACATGGAGGGGCTGACGCCGTATGGCGCATGCCGCCTCTGCGTGGTGGAGATAGGGGAGGGACCGAGGGCGAAGTTGGTCTCCGCCTGCACGTATCCGGTCGAGGAAGGCCTCAAGGTGCGTACGGCGTCCGCACGAGTCGTCAAGGCGCGCAAGATGGTGCTCGAGCTCCTTCTCGCCTCGTGCCCGCAGTCCAAGATAGTCCAGGACCTCGCCTCCGCCCACGAAGTGCGGCAGCAGAGGTTCAAGCAGGAGTTCGAGGATTGCGTATACTGCGGCCTGTGCACTCGCATGTGCGAGGAGCAGATGATGGCAAAGGCCATCGGCTTCCGCGGCCGCGGCGAGAAGCGCAGCATCGGTACCCCGTTCGACGTGAAGTCGGAAGAATGCAGGCTGTGCGGTGGTTGCATGTACGTGTGTCCGGCGTGCTCGTTGAGATGCACGTTCGCAGAGCCGGACAAGGCGATATGCGGCGGCTGCGCGAACCTGAGCCCGCCGTGCGTCGAGAAGGAACAGTTCAACGACATGATGTGTTACATGGACCCGTGCGTGGCGTGCGAGCTCGAGAAGGAACCGGATAAGAAGCACTCCAAGGCGAAGTAGTGCAGGGAGCATAAAGGAGGACCAAAAATGTCGCTCACCAGAATCAACGCCTCGGCTGCAACTCTCACCAAGAACAGGACTGAGGACTCGATAGTCCCGGCCTCCGGCATGTGCGCGACATGCGTGGACGGCTGCATAGGGATGTGTGAAATCGGCAAGTCTGCCTACAGAGGCCACGAAGTCATATATCCGCAGCCGTTCGGCATCATCACTACCGCCGGCGAGAAAGATTATCCCGTCGACTACGGTCACTTCAGCATCATGGGCACTGCCGTCGGCGCGCACGGCATAGCGGCCGACCCCGACAAGGCCATATTCCCCGCGGTGAACATCGAGGTCAAGTTCGGGCACGACAAGGGCATCAAGTGCCGCTACCCGTGGGTCATCCCGGGGATCGGCTCGACCAACGTGGCAAAGAACAACTGGGAAGGCCTGGCCATCGGCTCCGCGCTGGCCGGGACCGGCCTCACCATCGGCGAGAACGTGGTCGGAATGGACCCGCAGTCCACGATAAAGAACGGCAGGGTGGTGGACACGGTCGACCTCAAGAACCGCGTGAAGCTGTACATGGACAATCAGCGCGACGGCTACGGCGCCATCATCGTCCAGGCCAACGTCGAGGACACTCGGTTGGGCGTTCAGGAATACGCCATCGAAAAGCTGGGAGTCCAGATAGTCGAGCTAAAGTGGGGGCAGGGCGCGAAGGACATCGGCGGTGAAGTAAAGATCACCGACCTCAAGAAGGCCCAGCTCCTTTACGAGCGCGGCTACGTGGTGCTCCCGAACCCGACCGACCCCGAGTCAATTCAGGCGTTCCAGCGCGGCGCGTTCAAGGAGTTCGAGAGACACTCGCGCGTCGGCATGGTGAGCGAGGAGTCGTTCGGCCAGAGAGTCGAGGAGCTGCGCAAGGCCGGCGCCAAGTACGTGTTCCTGAAGACCGGCGCCTACAGGCCGGCGGACTTGGCCAGGGCGATCGCTTACGCGTCCAAGTTCAAGATAGACCTCCTGACGGTGGACGCGGCCGGCGGCGGCACCGGCATGAGCCCGTGGCGGATGATGAACGAATGGGGCATCCCGCCCGTCGAGCTCCACTCGATGCTGTACTTCTACGCCAAGAAGCTGGCCGACAAGGGCAAGCACGTTCCGACTCTGGCCGTGGCCGGCGGCTGCACGTTCGAAGACCAGATCTTCAAGGGCATAGCGATGGGCGCTCCGTTCGTTAAGCTGGTGGGCATGGCGCGTTCTCCGATCGCCGCCGCGATGGTGGGTAAGACTATCGGCCGCGCGATTGACGAAGGCAGAGTCCCCGTGTACGTGGCGCGCTTCGGCAACACCAAGGACGAGATATTCGTGACCGCGAGCCATCTCAGGAAGGAGATGGGCGACGCGGCATTCGAGAAGATTCCGGCCGGCGCACTGGGTCTCTACACCTACTACGAGAGACTGGCGCAGGGTCTTAAGCAGCTGATGGCCGGAAGCAGGAAGTTCTCGATAGACCACATCACCCGCGACGACATCGCCTCCCTCACCAAGGAAGCCACCGACATCAGCGGCATTCCTTACGTGATGGACGTGGACAAGGCGGAGGTAGAGAAGATACTCAGCTTCTAGGCTTGAACGTTCGGGTCGTGGCCGGCAAGGTTGAATTACGAGTCCTTGCTTCCGGGCGAATGGCCGAGAACAATACGATTGACGTCGTGCGGGCGGAGGCCGGCACCAGCCGTGCCTTCGCCGCGGCCGGCGTCGCGCGCACGCCCATCCCGCACCCCTCCGGGAAGCTCACCCCAGAGGTGCGGGATTCTTGTTAATGTGCTAGAGTTGACGGACCGAGCTCACACGTTGTCGTTGTGAGTGATTACTACATGGACTTCAGGGGGGAAGGAATGAAGACGTACAACATACCGGAGCTGGCCAAGGATGTTTTCTGGGTTGGAGTGAAGGACTGGAACAGGAGGGTTTTCGACTCCCTGATTCCTCTGCCGCAGGGCACGACCTACAACTCCTATCTCGTGAGAGGCAGGGGCAAGCTCGCGCTCATCGACACCGTGAACCCGGGGTTCGAGGCCGAACTCGACGGCAAAGTGAGCCAGATGGCCGACCTGGCCTCGCTCGACTACCTCATCATGAACCACGCGGAGCCCGACCACGCCGGCTCGATTCCGTATGTGATGGAAAGGGCCAAGAAAGCCGTCCTCGTGACGTCCGAGAAGGGCGCCAAGATGGCACAGGTCTACTTCCACGTCCCAGAGTCCAGGATAAAGAAGGTGAAAGAAGGGGACCGCATAGAGCTGGGCGGCAAGACGCTCGAGTTCATAGACGCGCCGTGGCTTCACTGGCCCGAGACCATGTTCACGTACCTGGTCGAGGACAAGATCCTGTTCTCCTGCGACTTCTACGGCACGCACACGGTTTTCGGCACTTACGACGACGAGGTTCCGGAGGCGGTGCAGTTGGCGAAGAGGTACTTCGGCGAAATCATGATGCCGTTCAGGAGCATGGGGGCGAAGGGCCTGGAGAAGACGAAGAAAAGGGAAGTGAAACTGATCGCCCCCAGCCACGGTCCCATCTGGAAGAACCCTGAGCGAATCCTTGGACCCTACGCCAAATGGACAGCGGGTCAGACCGAGAAGAAGGCCGTCATCGCCTACGTCAGCATGTGGAGCTCGACGGACTCCATGGTCAAGGCGATGGCCGAGACCCTCGTCGCGGAGGGCGTCGAAGTGGCACCGTTCAACTTGGTGACAGTCGACATAGGCGACCTGGCCAGGGAGCTGGTGGACGCGCGGGCCGTCGTGCTGGGCGCGCCGACGGTGCTCGCCGGCATGCATCCGCTCGGAGCCTACGCCGCCTATCTCATCAAGGCCCTGAGGCCTCCCCTCAAGCTGGGAGCGATTGTGAGCTCGTACGGCTGGAGCGGCGGCGCGATCAAGCAGGCGGGCGAGATACTCGGCCCGACCGGCATCGAGGTCGTGGGCGTGGTCGAAGTCAACGGTCCGCCTACTGACGCGGACTTCGTCAAAGTGGCGGAGGTCGGGAAGGCCCTGGCAGCGAGAATGGCCGGCTAGAAGTGCATTTCCGGCGTTGAGCGGGCATGTATGTGGAGGCAGTGCAGCTGGTGAGCTGCGCCGCCTTCGTTTCTCAGCGCCGTATCCGTCTATTCTATCGTCTGGGGCAGGTCGAGCAGGAAACGCCATACTGGGACGACTTCTATCGTGCGCCCGCTACTCTTGATGCGCTCGTCTTCACTCCTCGTGACGATTGTCGCGGACCTGAGCCCGAGCTCCGACATTGCCTCGCTCAGCGCGGTCACTTCTCGCTTCTTGGTTTGGGGCTCGGCTAGTGACTCGCACACTTGCACCAGCATTCTCCCGCGGTCGCGCATCGGGACTACGAAGTCCACCTCCCGTCCTGTCTTCGTCCTGTAATAATAGATTCCAGAATGAGTGCGCCGAAGGGCCGTGAAAACCAGATTCTCCAGAAGATGTCCGGAGTTGACGAGGATACCCGGCGACACAGAAGTAACCAACGCATGGTCGACGCAGTAGATCTTCTTAGGATTGGCGTTGCTGCGCGCTCGCGATGCGTCAAACAGCCGCACGGTGAACAGGAAATAGGCGTCCTCGAACCATTCGAGATAGTCCGAGACTGCCGACTTAGGGGCCTTGTGCCCCAGGGATTTCAAGTACCCCGTCAGGCTGTTCACTGAATAGAGAGACCCGGTGTTGTCCACCAGCCAGTGTGCGAGGTCGGTGACCGCCTTCGGATGGGACACATTGTGGCGCTCCACCAGGTCGCGGGACAAAATTGCATGGAAGTACTCCTGGTGGATCCTTATTCTCAGGGGGCGACTCACGCCCACCACCTCTGGAAAACCCCCCGCCTCCCAGTATTCTGCAAAGGCCTTCTGGGTCAGGAGCCGTCTCTTCGTGGTCATCGGGCCTGTGCCCTCGAGTCCTTTCCAGGCTAGGAACTCGCGGAAGGAGAAGGGAAACAGCTCCCAGGACAACGCTCGCCCGCGCATCTGTGTGGCGATTTCCTTGGAGAGCATCTGTGCCGACGACCCCGTTAGATACACCTCGCACTTCTCCGTTCGCAGCAAGCGGTTGACAAAGGATTCCCAGCCGGGGACGGCCTGTATCTCGTCGAAAAAGCAATAGACCGTTTCTGTGCCTTTCTTCTCAGGATAGATGGAGTAGTAAGTGTCAGTGACTATGCCAGCCCCGGTCTGGCGAAGGGTGTGCAGGCGGTCGTCGAAGAAGTTCAGATACAGAATGTTCTCGCGGCTTGCCCCCTTCTGTAGGAGTCGCTGGATAAGCTGGAAAAGGTAAGTGGACTTGCCGCTCCGGCGCACCCCTATGCAGACAGCGGCCTTGCCAGGAACTGTCTGGATGCGTAGGTGTCTCGGCACACCTGTTTCCAGGCTGGCGTCCTGGAAGTCGAGTATGATAGACCTCATCGGCTCGGTCATCGCGCCTCCCTACGGTAATATATATTACCGATAGATGTCCAAACTGGACATAATTATGACCAGGGCAAAGAATGGATGTCAAGGAGAATCGTCGGCCTTGCGGCAGGGCCGACGGCGACCGGCAGTTCTCGCCGGTGGACAACCCGCGTTTCTGCGTCTATCATAACAGACGGTGGGCCCTTGAGTTGGACTCGTCTCCCGGGAGAAGACATGCTGCCGTTCTGCCATCACTGCGGTTCTAAGCTTGAGGCCCGGAAGCCAGTCAGGACGGACGTCTGTCCTTCCTGCGGCAGGGACGTCAAGGTCTGCCTCAACTGCACGTTCTACGACACGGGCGCCGAGGACAAATGCCGTGAGCCGCAGGCGGAGTGGGTGAAGGAAAAGGACCGGTCCAACTTTTGCGATTATTTCAGGTTCTTGGAGGAGTCCAGGAGGTCGTCTGCCAGGCCGCCGGGAACGCCCGGTCTCTCCCGGGAGAAATCCGCAAGGCAGAAACTGGACGAGCTTTTCGGCAAGGGGAAATGAACCCCGTCAGTCGAACGTATTTTCCGGCAACGAAGGGAAACAGTTGAACGCGGAGGTGTCGTAATGTCCCGTATCGTGAAATGCGGCGTCATTCAGACGAAGTGCGTGGACACAGCGGGTAAGAGCGTTTCTGACATTAGGCGGGCCATGCTTGACAAGCACCTGCCGCTGATAGATGAGGCGGCGAAGAAGGGAGTGAAGATACTCTGCTTCCAGGAGCTTTTCACGCTTCCATACTTCCCGGCGGAGCAGGACATGAAATGGTACGAGGCCGTGGAGCGCGTGCCGGATGGCCCGACCACGTGCGAGATGCAGAAGATCGCCCGTGAAAAGGGGATGGTCCTGGTGGTGCCGGTGTACGAAGAGGAGATGACCGGCGTCTTCTACAACACCGCGGCGGTCATAGACGCGGGCGGCGAATACCTGGGCAAGTACAGGAAGACCCACATTCCTCACTGCCTGCCCGGATTCTGGGAAAAGTTCTATTTCAGGCCCGGCAACCTGGGCTACCCCGTGTTCGAGACCGCGTACGCGAACGTGGCCGCCTACATCTGCTACGACAGGCACTTCCCGGAGGGCGCCCGCGCTCTGGGACTGAACGGCGCGGAGATAGTGTTCAACCCGTCGGCCACGGTCGCGGGACTTTCCGAGTACCTGTGGAAGCTGGAGCAGCCGGCGCACGCGGTGGCCAACGGTTACTTCGTCGGAGCCATAAACAGAGTCGGCTTCGAAGCGCCCTGGAAAATAGGAGAGTTCTACGGCTCCAGCTACTTCTGCGACCCGAGGGGGCAGATTCTAGCACAGGGAGGCAAGGACAAGGACGAGCTCGTGGTGGCGGACCTGGACCTGGACCTCATACTGGAAGTCCGGAAGACCTGGCAGTTCTACAGGGACAGGCGGCCCGACGCTTACATGAACCTGGTGGAGGACCTGCCGTAGGCGACCCGTGGTCGCGCCGGACTTATCGGCGCGGCCACCGTGCCCGGCGCGGCGCCGCGCTGACGGCCGGTCCGTGGTCGCGCGGCTTACTGCGCGCCAGCCGGCGGGGTCCCACAATCAGCCC
>CAZMZP010000071.1:0-27023 GCA_964570935.1 uncultured bacterium | reverse complement strand
CCGCTCACGTCTCTTCTTATGTGCTTTAGGCTAGGATAACCCGCCTGCGTGCGGGTTGTCAAGCAATACAAGCACAATTGACTAGACCGCTACCCCGCTTCTGCTATCATACTCTGCGCCACGGCAGTACACGGATTGGAGAGACAGAATGCCCCTCGTAGTGCAGAAGTACGGCGGCTCGTCCCTGGCCACTGTCGAGAGAGTTAAGAAGGTGGCCGACAGGGTGGTGGCCGCAAGAAAACAGGGAAACGACCTGGTTGTCGTCGTCTCCGCCATGGGAGACACCACGGACGAGCTGCTGGAGTTAGCCTCCAGCGTGTCGCGAAGTCCCGCCAGGCGCGAGCTGGACATGCTCCTGACCGCCGGGGAGAGGATCTCCATGGCCCTCCTGTCTATGGCCATCAACGACAGGGGGTGCGAGGCCATCTCTTTTACCGGCTCCCAAAGCGGGATTATCACCGACTCCAAACACACCAGAGCCAGAATAGTGGACGTGAAGGCCTTCAGGATCAGCGAGGAGCTGGCCAGGGGCAGAGTCGTCATCGTAGCCGGGTTCCAGGGCGTGAGCTCCTCCAAGGAGATCACAACCCTGGGAAGAGGCGGCTCGGACACGACTGCCGTGGCGCTGGCGTCCGCCTTCAGGGCCGCCGAGTGCGAGATATACACGGACGTGGAGGGCATATACACGGCCGACCCCAGGGTCGTGAAGGAGGCCAGGAAGCTGGCCGCGGTCTCATTTCAAGAGATGCTCGAGCTGTCCGCTTCGGGAGCCGGCGTTGTCCACCATTCGGCGGTGGAGCTGGCGTATCAGTACGACACGCCGCTTCACGTGCGCTCCAGCTTCTCCAGCGAAAGGGGAACGACGGTGTCGAGCAACCCTGTCAACGACGGAAACCGGATAAGGGGCATCGCCCACACCGGCGGGATGGTGATGGTGAGGATGCGAGGGACGGGCGACTCGGGCCCTGCCGCGGAGGCCCTCCTGCAAAAACTGGCGGAGGCCGGAGTGGAAGTGCGGCAGTTCAGCCAGTCGGTCCTGCCTGCTGAGGTGGACGGCCTGCTTCTGGCGGTGTCGGAATCCGACGCGAAGCTGACCAGGGAACTGTGCGAATCTCAGGCGGGCGAGCTGGGGGCACAGGTCGAGGTCATACCGGGCGTGGGACTCGTCTCAGTCGTGGGTGGCGGTCTTCTCTCGGCGGTGACGACGTCGTCGGAAGTCTTCGCCGCACTGAACTCTATCCAGGCGCGTCCGTTCGCCGTCGGCTCGAGCGCAATCACGCTGTCCTGCCTGATCCCGGATTACAAGCTCGAACAGGCAGTGCGCGAGCTGCACAGGGCGCTCATCGAACAAGAACAGGCCCCGGGCGCTTGATGCTCGCGCCACGGGGCCCGGTTTTTTGCCGCGTGACATTCCGCGCCGCGTGACGCGGACGACCAATCGGTCGCGCTACAGGGCCTTCTCCGAAACCGAGCAGACCCAATCAGCGAAAGGGGCGCTGCACTTTTTCCCCACCGCCCTCTTGTAGAGCTCCTCGTAACCCTTGGCCGCGCGCTTCCACGAAAAGTCCTGCTGCATGGCGTTTCTCACCAACCCTTCCCACTGCTGCTTATTCTGGAAGACGCCGTACGCCGTGCCCACTGCGTCCATGAGCGCCGCAGTCGAGTAGTCGTGGAACACAAACCCGGTTCCTTCGCCGGTCGTGGAGTTGTACGGCTTGACCGTGTCGGCCAGCCCGCCGGTGAAGCGCACGATGGGCACGGTGCCGTACCTCATGCTGTACATCTGGTTGAGCCCGCACGGTTCGTACCTGGACGGCATCAGAAAAACGTCCGACGCCGCCTCTATCACGTGCGCAAGCTTCTCGTTGAAGTCCAGCGACACGGAGACCTTGCCGGGATATCTCTCCTGGAGCCGCGTGAAGAAATCGTGGTATCTCTGCTGGCCGGTGCCCAGCACCGCCAAACCCGCGTCCATAGTCATGAGGTCGTCCGCGACGGCCTCCAGCAGGTCGAACCCCTTCTGGTCTGCCAGGCGGGACACGATGCCCATGAGGAAGCTCTTCTCCGTCAGCTCGCCGAGCTTGTGTTTCTCTATGAAGTGGAGCTTGTTCTTGACCTTGTCCTTGGGGTTGGCCAGGCCGTACTTGTACGGAAGGTACCTGTCCGTTGACGGGTTCCAGGCCACGTAGTCGGCGCCGTTCAGAACGCCGAAGAGGTCCTCGCTCCTGGCCTTGAGCACCCCCTCAAGCCCGCAGCCGTATTCCTCGCTGGTCTGAATCTCCTTGGCGTAGGTCTCACTCACAGTCGAAATGAGGTCGGCGTACACGATCGCCGCCTTCATGAAATTCACCTTGCCCCAGAACTCCAGCGGCCCCATGGCGTAGGCCAGCTGCTCGGGCAGCCCCGCCTCGGCCAACATCTCCCTGGGATAGACACCCTGGTAGCCCAGGTTGTGAATCGTGAACAGAGTGGCCGTGGAGGCCAGGGTCTTCTCGGACGCGTATTCCTCCTTCATCAGCAGAGGAATAAGCCCGGTCTGGTGGTCGTTGACGTGGATGACGTCGTAACGCAGGGAAAGGTTCTTGATGATCTCGAGCACGGCCCTGGAGAAGAACGCGAAGCGCAGCGCGTTGTCGGCGTAGTCGTACCGGGTCTCGGGGTCGCCGTAGACGCCGTTCCTGCCAAGCAGGTAGTCGTTCGCCACCAGGTAGATGGTGGCCTTCGAACCCCGCAGAGAACACTGCCACAGCTCGACGCTCTTGGTGTCGTTGCCCAGCCGCACGCGCACTTCCCCATTGAGCTTGACCTTCTTCATGCCCATGTCCTGCGCGTCCAGGAAACCGTAGCGCGGGACGAACACCGATACTTCGTGTCCCATGGATGCAAGCGTCCTGGAGAGTGAATTCGCCACGTCGGCGAGTCCTCCCACCTTGGCGAACGGTGCCATCTCGGCGCTCACGATGCAGACCTTGAACTTCGTCTTCATGCTCCCTCCTTAAGCCGCTCTACAGGTATCTGCCCCAGAAACTCCGCCGCATCCTCTGGCAACGTTGGGTTTATGTAAAAACCAGTGCCCCACTCGAATCCCGCCACTCTGGTCAGTTTAGGAATGATCTCAAGGTGCCAGTGGTAATGCTCCAAATCCGGAGTCTTACACGGCGCCGAGTGCAACATATAGTTATACGAAGGATTATTCAAGGCAATATTGAGCCGCCTCAGAGTGTCCTTGAGGGTGGTGGCCAGGAGCGCTATCTCGGCGTCCGAGATCTTCTCGAACGCGGACACGTGCGCCCTGGGGAGGAGCCACGTTTCGAACGGGAAGCGCGCCGCGAACGGACAGAACGCGACGAAACCGTCGTTCTCTATGACCATACGCTTGCCGTCCGCGGTCTCCTGTTCGACTATGTCGCAAAAAACGCACCGCTCCTTCAGGTCGTAGTGTCTCTTGCCTCCGTCCAATTCCTGAATCACCCTGGTGGGGATGATGGGAGTGGCTATCAACTGGCTGTGGCTGTGTTCCAGCGAGGCGCCGGCCGACTCGCCCTGGTTCTTGAATATGATTATGTAGCGAAACCTGACATCTCTCTTCAAATCCAGGATCCGCTCTCTGAAAGCCGTCAGCACCTGCCTCATGTTTTCGTCCGACAGCTGGCTCGTCTCCATGTCGTGGTCGGGCGTCTCGATTATGACCTCGTGCGCTCCGATTCCGTTCATCTTGTCGTAGATGCCCTCGGCCTTCCTGCTGAGCCCTCCTTCGATCTGAAGCGCGGGGAACTTGTTGGGCACGACTCTGACCGTCCAGCCGGGTGTGTTCGGGCCGGTCCCGGGCGCCCTGAACGCAAACACCTCGGGCGGCGTTTTGCTCTCGTTCCCCATGCAGAACGGACAGAAGCCGGTCTGCTTCTTCTTCTCGCTTTCGGGGAAGCCGACTGGCCTTCTCCCTCGTTCCGTCGAAATGATGACCCAGCGCCCTATGACGGGGTCCCTTCTCAGCTCAGGCATTGTGCCTCCTCAAACTCCGTGCACCGCACTCACTGTCAGATTCGTGTCCGAACCACGCACTCCGACGCGACACTCCTACAGGACCCGCTTCCTTTGCTGCTCCGTCGCCTCGAAAATGTGCATCATCAATTTCTCCAGCGCCGGGCTCATCTGCACCCCGCGTCTCTCCATGACCACCCGCGCCGTGGCTACGGCCCTCTGCGGGATGTAGGTCTCGAAATCCTCGCCGCCACCCCAGACGAAACACGGCACGTCCTTCGGCAGCACGCCCTTTCCTCCGAACACGTTCGCCGAGAAACCCAGAACTGCGCCGGTGTCCAGAAGAGTGCCTATGCCCGTCTTGGTGAAGTCTCCCACCAGGGAGCCCACCTTCATCAGATCTGTCTCGACCGCTCGACCGTCAACGATCACGCTCACGCAGCCGTATGTGTTCTTGAGGTCGCTGGTCGTCGTCAGCGCACCCAGGTTCACCCACTCTCCGACATAGGAGTGGCCCACGAACCCCTCGTGGTACTTGTTTGAGTGGCCCTGGAAAATAGACTGCTCCACCTCTCCGCCCACCCTGCAGCAGGGCCCGAAAGTGCAGCCGCCGGTGTAACGGCCTCCGACCAGGAACGTGTCCTCCAGGACGGCACAGGGCCCCTCTACTCTGGAGCAGGAGGAGACCTTCGCTCCGGTGCCGACGAAGATCGGGCCGCCGCGGGCATCCAGAACCACTCCGGCGTCTATCCTGGCGCCCTGGCTCACGTGCACCGCGCGGGCGTTGTATATCACCGCTCTCTCGTCCACCTCCCCCTCTATCTTCCCGCCCTGCCGGGCGATTCCGAAATCCGTGCCGATCTGACCCGGGTTGTTGTTCACCAGCTCCCAGGTGTACCGGAGCAGAGTAGCCGTGACGTCGGTCCGGGGCAGCCGCGCCGCGAGCGATTCCGCCGCGCCCGGGTCGAGGAAGAACTCCGGCCTCGCCGTCTCCCGCAGCAGCTCTCCGGCCTCCACCCTGCACGCAAGCAGTTCTCCGCCGGCCAGGAAACAGCACGACTTTCCGTCGACCGTTACGAGCTGGGACAGCCCGGAGGGAGACAGCAACCTCCCGTTCAGAAACAGCATGCAGTCGCCGTCAAAATCCTGAAGCCGGTTCACCGGAAACGGGAGCCTCTCGCTCAGGACCTCCCCCAGATGAGACCTGGCCGCGAAGTAGAACCCCACGTCGCTGTCGTACTCCCGGAAGATCTTCTCCCACAGGGACAGCATCCCGCATCTCAGCTCGAACACCGCCCGGGAGTACGACAGCGGCAGAAACCCCGTGTATCCAGGGTCCTCGAAGACACAGACTCCGAACTTCGCCATCCGCAGTTACTGCCTTTCGGCGCTCACCTCCGCCACCCAGGCACCCTCGTACCCGGCCTGGACGGCCTTTTCCTTGAGCTCGAGCGCCTGCTCCTTCCTGGAGAAATCCCCCACTCTCACTCTGTACAGAGGAGCGGAGTACTCGACGTACACCCGCTCGGAGAACACCGTCCTGGCCTGCTTCGCCACCGCCTCGGCCTTCTCGAGGCTCGAAGAGGCGAATATCTGCAAGCGGAAACCCGCTCCGGCGGCGTCCTCCTCCACCCTCGGAGGCTCCTTCTCCTCTATGTACGAGGGCGATTCGTCCGTACCCTGAACGTTCTTCTTCTGCGAGCTCACCGGCGCTGGTATGGCCTCCAGTTCCGCCTCGGCCGGCTGCTTGCGCGTTCCGACACTGGTCCTGTCGCGACCGAGCGGCGCCCTGGCGCAGGAAGTCAGCGCCAAACCGGTCACGAAGACCGACAGCACGAGAAGAGTGATAAGCAGAATGGAACCCGGCCGAAATCTGTTCACGACTTTCTCGCCTCCTGTCAGTGGTCCGCCCACGCTACAGAAACTTCTTCAGCCTCCCGGACGCTGAGAGGGCCCTGGACACTCGCTTCACTTCCTGAGCCATCTCTCTGGCGCAGACCAGAGTCACGTCCTCCGTCCTGACTATCACGAGGTCCCGAACGCCCAGTGTCGCCACGAGGCCCTGCTGGCTGAAGATCACGCAGTCCTTCGTGTCCAGCGCGACCGTTCTGCCGTGCGAGACGTTGCCATTCTTGTCCGTGCCGGAAATTCTCTCGAGCGACGTCCACGCGCCCAGGTCGTCCCAGGGGAACCCGGCCTTCACCATCACTATGTTCCGTGACTTCTCCAGGAGCCCGTAGTCTATCGACTCGGCGTCCACGCTCGAGTAGAAATCCCTCAGCGCGCTGCGCCGGGTCTTCCGGCCCAGGTCCCGCTCAAACCGGGTGAGGTTCCGGTGCAGCGCCGGCATGTGCCTCCTGACGCCGTCCAGGAACACGTCCACCCGCCACACGAACATCCCGCTGTTCCAGTAATGTTCGCCGCTCTTCAGGAACCGCTCCGCGGTTCGGCGGTCGGGCTTTTCCACAAACCGTTTGACGCGCAGGGCGTCCGACCCTCGCGCCGATTCGCGGCCGCCCGCGTGAATGTACCCGTAACCGGTCTCGGCCCTAGTGGGCCTCACGCCGAACACGACAAGGTTGCCGCGCCGGGCCGCCCCGGCCGCCTGCCTGAGGTTCCGCAGGAACTCGGACCGCTTACCCACCACGTGGTCCGAAGGCAGCACCGCGCACACGGCGTCCGGCGAGCGCCGGGAGACGAGGAGTGACGCGAGCGCCAAAGCGGGGGCGGTGTTCCTGCCGCAGGGTTCTCCCACCACGTTGATTCCCGTGAGGTCGCGGAGCCCGGACCTGACTCTACTCTCGATGCCGCTCGACGTGATCACGAATATTCGTTCGGGCGGCACGACCGATCGCACTCTCGACACGGTCTGCCGGAGCAGGGAGCTTTTCCCCGCCAGCGGAAGAAGCTGCTTGGGGTTGGTCGCCCTGCTGAGCGGCCAGAACCTCTCTCCTTTTCCCCCGGCGAGGACTACCGCATAGAGATTTCTCGTGGAGAATCCCTCCTCTTTCTCACAAGATTCTGTCTATACCACAGGCGGTGCCGCGTTGCAACACAAATGACCCGGGCGAGGGGCCGGGGCGCTCCCGGAGTCCGCCCTTCGCCGGCCCGTCACTCGGAGAGGAGCTCCAGGTACAGGTTTTCAAGGGAGCTTGTGACTCCGTCCCAGGTGAATCGGGTGAGTATGAGGTGCCTGCCCTTCTCCTCGTACCTGGCCACCAGCTCGGGCGAACCTATCAGCGTCCGCAGCTTTTCCGTGAGGTCGTCCACGTCCTTGCTCCGGAAGGACGGGGCGCAGTCTTCCACGACCTCCATGTTCTCGGGTATGTCGCTCACCAGAACGCACCTGCCGTGGCTGAGCGCCTCCAGCAGGGATATGGACAGACCCTCGAGCGTGGAGGGTTGCACCACGAGGAACGCGTTGCTCCACAACTCGTCCAGCGCCTCGCCGTACACGTAGTCCAGCAGGACCACCTTGTCGCTGGCGTGTTTCTTGAGCCCGTCCACGTATTCGGACGAGAAGCTGGAACCGCCGGCGATGACTAGCTTCAGGTCGGGGTTTATCCTCTCGTAGGCCTCGAGCAGGAAGTGGCAGCCCTTCTCGGGCACCAGCCTTCCCACGAACAGTATGTAGTTGCCGGGCTCGAGGTTCATCTTCCTCAGCTTGGACAGAGGCCTCGGAGTCGGGAGATTGGTGCCGTTGGGTATTACGACCGTCTCCTTGTTGTACTTCGCCCGGAAGTAGTCCTGAAGCGTGCGCGAGACCACGACCGTCTTTGACGGGAACCGGATGGCGGGGTACTCGCACCTGCGCAGCACCCACGACGCGAACGGACCCCACTTCTCTCTCTGCCAGTCGAGCCCGTGCACGGTCACGAGAGTCTTGGAGCCGACGGCCCGCGGAAGGAAGCTGAACATCGAAGGCCCCAGGGCGTGGAAGTGCACGATGTCGTACTTACGGAAAAGGGAGTCCAGTGTGGCGAGCGCGCAGTGGCTGGCCGTGTCGAAGTGCTTCGTCCTTATGCTCGGCAGCCTGATGAGCCGCACGCCGTGGTATTTGTCCTTGGTCCGCGTGTAGTGGAGCCGGCAATACACGCTCACCTGGTGGCCGCGGGCCGCCAGCCTCGTGCCCACTTCCTCGACGTGGCGCTCGATACCGCCGTACGTGGCAGGAATACCCTTCTGGCCCACCATGGCGATCTTCATCGAAGTGTCCTTTCGTAGTGACCCATGACGCTGGCGTAGTGCCTCTCCACCGAGTAAACCTCCTCCACGTCCCTTCTGGCAACCCTACCCATCTTTACAGTCTCGGCCGGGTTCGACGCAAGCCGGTTGATCCTCTCCGCAAGCCCCTCGGAGTCGCCGGGCTCGACCAGGAACCCGTTCTCGCCGTCCCGCACCAGCTCGGGTATGCCGCCGATCCTGGACGCCACGACGGGCTTGCCGAACGCGAACGATTCCAGGACGGCGTACGGGAAGTTCTCGTAGCAGACGGACGGCACCACGGTGAAGGCCGCGTTCCGCCAGACCTCCGCCAGCTCCGGCCTGGACAGAAACCCGGTGAAGGAGACGCCCGTGTCTCCAGAGGCCGCGCTGCGCAATCCGGCCATGACGCTTCCCTCGCCGGCCACGACGAGCCGCATCCGGGAGACCATGCGCTTCGCTTCGAGCAGATGGGCAAGCCCTTTCTCTTCGGAAAGGCGGCCGACGTACACGAAATAGTCGGAACTCGTGTAGGAAGGCGCGTAGGGTCCGGGCGACAGGAAGTGGGGCACGTGAAAAAGCTTCTTCTCCGGAATTCCCGCCCGTTTCATCACTCCCATCAGAAAATTGCTGGGGCAGAGAAACGCCTCCACCCCGGAATAAGTCCGGACCGCCCTGTGCACCGCCGCCTCAACGAGACTGACGATGCTGGCCAGCGCCGACCCGCGCACGCATCTTTTCATGACCACGTTGCAGAGGTTGCCGCGCACACACGCGTCGCACACCCTGCCACCGGCGATCATCAAATACGAGGGACACGCAAGTTTGTAGTCGTGCAAAGTCTGGACCACGGGCACTCCGGACTTGTTCAACACGCCTATTATGGACGGCGAGATCTGGTGCGCGATGTTGTGGAGATGGGCCACGTCGGGCCGCACGATTCCGAGGAGATCCTTGAGGTTGCGGCGCGACTCGACGGAATACACCACCCTGGCTGCGGCGCCCAGCTTCCGCAACAGCGGACCTGAGCCGTCAAGCTCCACCCGGCTCACGAAATGGCGGCTGTACGGCGACGGCAGGTTGGCTTCGTGCTTCATGGCGAACGGTATCACTTCGTGTCCTCTCGAGGCCAGGAGCTCCGAGAGCTCGAAGAAGTACCTCTCGGCGCCGCCCTTGAGAAAGAAGAACTTGTTCACTTGGAGTATCTTCATGGCGTGATTCCGGTCCGTCCGGACCGCCCTCGCGCCCTCAACCTCCGCGACGCCACCCACAGAGCCGGGACCATCGGTCTCTTCCTCATGGCGGGCGCCACCGTGCAGCTCATCCAGCAGTTCATGCTGCAGCCGTCCACCTGCCCGAGCAGCGCCCCCGAGCCGGCCGCGATCTCTTCGTAGCTCTTCTCGAGTATGTTGCCCATCTTCTCCGGCCACATGTTGCAGGGGTAGACGTCCCCGTTTGGCTCCATGAAGAAGAAGTACCTGCCCGCGCGGCACAACATTCGTCTCGGCCTTCCTCTCAGCTGGTCTATTATTCCCTCGGTGAAGTAGGCTCGAAACCAGTCCTTCGCCCGCCTGGACGCAAGCTCCCTGTCTCGCAACCAGGCCAGCTCCCGCTCAAGCTCCGGCCCCGCCGGCAACAGCTGGTCGTGCCGGCCGAAGTATATGGGCGAGCTGTGCACCAGCCCGGTGACGAATTCGATTCCCCTCTCGTCGGCGATCTGCTTCAGCCGTCTGAGGTGGCCGGACGTGTCCGCGCTGATTGTGGCGGAAACTCCGAGGTCCTTGATGCCGAGCGCCGCCAGCCGGTCCAGGGTGTCCATGGCCAGGTCGAAGGACCCCTTCACACCCCTGACCTCGTCGTCCAGCCGACCGACCGCGTCTATCGACACGCGCACTCCGACTTTCCCCATTTGCCTCACGGACCGCTCTATCCGTTCCGGCGCGAGACCGTTTGTCGAGATCACGATGGCGGCTTTCGGGTATTTCTCCCTGAGCACGGCCACGACCTCGGGCAGGTCGCTTCTCAAGAACGGTTCGCCGCCGCTGATGTTTATGTTCCTGAGTCCGTCCGGAAGCCGTCTGAACTGCTCAGGGGTCAGTTCCGGCCCCGGCTCACGTTTCCAGATGTCGCAGGTCCGGCAGCGGGAGTTGCACCTGTACGTCACGGCGAGAACGGCTGAGACGGGCTTCACTTCTTCCTGAGCTCCCCTTCGATGAGGTCTTCCAGGGCGCGCACCGAACGCTGAAGAGAGAATTCGCTCACTACTTTGGCTCGGCCTCTGCGGCCCATGTCCCGGGCCGTTTCAGGGTCATTGAGAAGACGCGTGATCGCGCCGGAAAGCTCGTCCACCGAGCCGGGAGCGACCAGAATCCCGGTCACTCCGTCCTGCACCAGCGAGTCTACGTCTCCCACTCTGGTGGACACCACGGGCTTGCCGCAGGCCATCGCCTCCATCACATATACCGGAAGCGTCTCGACGACCGGGTGAGAGCACAGGACCGCCACGTCGAACGACCGGATGAGAGACCTGGCGTCGTTCCTCTCGCCGAGGAAGCTGACCGAGCCGGCCACTCCGAGAGCGGACGCCAGCCGCTCGAGCTCCTCGCTCCTCCTGCCGCCACCCACCACCAGGAACCTCGCGTCGCTGACCGCCCTCGCCACCCGGGAGGCCGCCTCCAGGAACAGCTCGTGGTTCTTCTCGGGCCTGAGCGCAGCCACGATGCCTGCCACCGGGGAATCCTGCTTGAGCCCCAGGGACGCGCGCACCTGCGTCGGGTCCGGTCCCGAGTCAAACTCCGCCGCGTTTATGCCATTGGGTACGACCGCTATCATGTCCGGCCGCACGCCCTCTTCTTCCGCAAGATACCTGGCCTGGTTACGGCCGACCGCGATCACTCGGTCCACGAAGCGCATGGAGCAGGCCACGCTGCCCCCGAGTATCTTCCTGCCGCTCCAGAGCCGGGTCGAGTGTACCGTCACGAACCGCTTCCTGGCCACCCCCAGCGACGCGACGACTCCCAGAGTCATCGCGTTGCGGTGGTCCAGGCACACGACCGCCTGGGTCCGCTGCCGCTTCAGCGCGGCCCTCAGCCTGCCCAACCCCGACAAGTCCAGCCGGGAGCAGGCCACGCGACTCACCACCGGCACGCCCAGCGCCGCCAGCTCTTCGCCTATCCTGCCGGGGTTCCGGAGGCACACTACCGACGGCTCGAACCTCTTCCGGTCCATCCGCAGGGCGTACTCGCGCACCATCGTCTCGGTGCCGCCGACCGCCAGGGTAGAGGCCACGAACGTCACGCGGAGCGGAGCCGCCCCGGGCCTCTCGTCCGCGGAGCCCGGCTTTCGTTTCACCAGCAGATTCCCCTGTACTCGCCGCTCGTCTCAGACCCGTCCTTCACTATTCGCACCAGGTCAATCGCGATCTGGTCTTTCCTGAGGCGCGTTCCTATGCCGCTGAAGCCGGCCCCCTTGTTGGCGATCACGACCACCTCCGCGAATTCCAGGACTTCGTCCATGGACGAGCACATTATTGACGGAAGATACGGAACTTCCTCCTGCAAAAACTGCCTGTTGGCTCCCAGGAGCCTCGCCAGCTCCACGTTCTCGTCGTAGACCTTGAGCTGGTACCCCTTGCCCACCAGGGTTTCTATCACTTTCACTATGGGACTCTCGCGCAGGTCGTCGGTGCCGGCCTTGAAGCTCACGCCCAGGATGCCGATCTTCTTCTTCCTGGTCTCCTCTATCATCTTCTGCGCTATCCTCACCTGGACCTCGTTGCTCTTGATTATCCCCTCGATCACCGGTGATTCCAGCTTGTGCTCCTTGAGCCTGGCCAGGATGGCGCGGACGTCCTTGGGCAGGCAGGAACCCCCGAAGGCGAACCCGGGCTCCAGGTAGTGCTCGGATATGGACAGCCTTCTGTCCATGCAGAAGATCCTCATCACCTCGTGGCCGTCCATGCCTTCCTTCTTACACAGGTTTCCGATTTCGTTGGCGAACGTGACCTTGAGCGCGTGGTACGCGTTGTTCACGTACTTCACCATCTCGGAGACCCTCGGAGACGTCTTCACCACCGGGGCGCTGAGGGAGGAGAACACCTGCTCCGCCACGCGCAGCGTCTTTTCGTCCCGCGCGCCCAGAAGCGTGAACGGCGGGTTGAAGAAATCCGAGACCGCGCTGCCCTCGCGGAGGAACTCCGGGTTGTAGCACACTCCGAAATCGACGCCGGCCTTCTTCCCGGACGCCTCCTCCAGGATGGGCACCAGGCGCCGTTCCACGGTGCCGGGCAGCATCGTGCTCCGCACCATGATGACGTGGAAGTGGGACACCGCCGCCAGCGCGCTGCCTATGTCGCGGCACACCCTCTCCAGGAAGCTGAAGTCCACGGAACCGTTTTCACCGGAGGGAGTGCCGACGCAGACAAGACTGACCCTGGTGGCGCTCACGGCCTCCGCCGCGCAGGACGTCGCGTCCAGGCGCTCGGCCGCCTTCATGTCCCTTATCAGGCCGTCGAGACTCGTCTCCACGATGGGGCTCTTCCCCTGCTTGAGGCACCCGACCTTGTACTCGTTGACGTCCACTCCTACGACGGTGTGACCCAGCTTGGCGAGGCAGGCGGACGTGACGGTCCCCACGTAGCCGAGTCCAAAGACTGATATCTCCATGTTGAGACTCCTCCGGTGAATCATCCGGGCGTCAGGCGGCGCGTCGGACGGCCGCTCTCCTGTCGCGACGTCAGACGGCCTGTATGTCGTACTGAGCCGTGTATTCCGGCCCCAGGATTTCCTTTCCGACTGAGAATGTCTCGTCCGCCTCGCTCACGCTCCCTATTCCGAGTACGGTGCACTGGACGCCGGCCGTCCTGTAGGCGTAAGCGAGACCCTCGGCCGGGGCCACCGAGCCCCCGGCCAGCACCTTCTTCCCCACGAAACACACGTCGACGGACTCTCTTCGCACCTCGAGGCACCTCTCGACCGACGGCTGCATCATGAAGCCGCGCGGGTTGAACGGCGCCTCTATCACGGGAAAGCGAATACCCATGGCCTTCAACTTCCCGCAGGTCATTCCAAGGTTGTGAGTTGTGAGCCCGGGAACCGCGCCCTGCTCCAGCACCTTGTCCTTGAACAGCTGGAGCAGGTTTCTCTGGTCGGTGACGCAGGCCATGTCGGTCAGGGTGCCGTGGAGCAGGATGAAATTCGGCTTCGTCGCCTTTATGAAGTTCAACTCCGTCTTGAGTATCGAGTCTATCATCGGCAGGAGGTTTCCCGTCACGCCGGCCGAGATGAGACTGGGCATGTTCTTCAAGAGCAGCTTGATCTTGGCCAGGTTCTTGTCCTGCGCCCCCTCTCCCGCCTGGCGCGACATCGCGCCGTATATGTCGGGCAGGATGGAGACGACCGTCATGGAGTCGCCCAGCTTCTCCCTGAGCCTCACCATCGCCCTTATTTCCATGTCCTTGGCGTAGGAGTGGAAGCCCGTCACGCCGAGCTCCGCGGAGCGCGCCATGACCTTGTAAACGCTGTCTACGTCGCTGAACCGCCTCCTGAACTCCTTCCTCTCCTCCGAACCCCTGTAAGAGACCGCGTGAAACGGATTGGATCCCAGCATTATCTTCGGCAGCTTCATTCTGACTCCTCGATCACCGGTGAAATCACACGACTGTCGCGGCCCGACTCCTCCAGCGCCTCGACCAGCCTGTCCACGAGATAGCCGTCGTACCAGGTCGGACTGGGTTTCTTCCCCTCGAGCACGGAGCTGGCGAACGCCTCCATTTCGTGCGAGAGCCCTCTGTGCGTGAACCAGAACTCCGTGTGGTACGGTATTTCGGACGCGTATATGAGCGAGTCGCCGCAGGGCATCCCGCCGCACTCCTTCTCCAGATACATCTCGATGCGGTCCGCGTTCACGGTCATCGACCCGGACGTGCCGGTCAGAAGCAGTGTCATCTCGTCCTTGTCCACGAACCCGTGATGGCTCCAGCCGAGGTCCACGAGGCCGTGCACTCCGTTCTCGAAGCGGCACACCGCCGATATGAGGTCGGACAGGCCCGAGCTGAAGACCTTGGTGGTCTGCGCGCTCAGGGAAGACGGCTTCCCTCCGAACCAGAGCCAGAGGTCCAGGCCGTGGACCCCCAGGGCCCCGTAGAATCCGAACCGTTCCTCGCGATTCTTCTTGTCGGCTTTGTCCTCTGGCCTGGTGACCTCGCTCTTGTACACTTTCAGGCCCGCGTACTTCAGCTGCCCTATCACCCCGCCGTCGACCAGCTGTCTCGCCTTGCTGAAGGTCGGGTGAAACCGCCAGTTGTAGCCGACTTGCGTCATGACGCCCTTCCGGGCCGCGGCCCTGTGCATTTCGATGGCCTTCCTGGAATCGCCCGCCAGCGGCTTCTCGCAGAACACGTGCTTGCCCTGACGCACCGCCTCGGTTCCCAGCTCGTAGTGCGAGGTGAACGGAGTCGAGATCATCAGCGCGTCGAAATCATCTGAGGACGCGGCCTTCGCGTAGCTCGTGTAATGCCCGACTCCCAGCTGCTTGCCGGCCAGCCTCGCGAACGTGCCCCTGGCGTCGATCACGCTCACCAGCTCGTACTGGGAGAGACCCTTCGCGATGACCGCCCTCACCATGCCCATTTCTCCCATGCCGGCGATTGCGACCCTCAACTTTTTCTGCATGAACTCCTCCAAGTTGCTGCGCTACGTGTCGGCGAGGATTCTCAGGAACTCCCCGTCCCTCTCCCACTTTATGCCCGGCAACGAGGAGACGACGCTCCTCGCGTCTCCGGAGCGGACGGAGACCGTCCCGTCCCCGCGTGCCTCGTACCTCAAAGCGTCCTTCTCCATCCGGATTCTCACAAAAGGCATCCTGGCCGTGGCCTCCATCAGCACCTCGCCGCGTCGCACCAGCCTGCCGACGTTACGCCCGAAGACCTCGAGCCCGCCGGCCGGGAACTCCCTCATGCACACGTACGAGGCGTCCGACTGAAGCACGTCGTCTCCGGCCGGGCCGGCGCCCAGGTTGACCAGCGAGGTCTCCGCGAACGATTCCGTCTCGGTCCTGAGGACGCTGAACAGCCTTCCCTCCTGACCGGCGGCGGTAAAGGTGACTCGCGGCCGATTCCCCGGCGTCGCGCCGGTCAGGACACACGCCTCCAGAAGCGCCACGCCCCGGAACCTGCCCCTCACCGACAGACACTGGCAAGGCGTCCTCTCCCAGAACCTCGGAGAATTCCAGCCCAGTATGGGCTTCGTCTCGCCCTCTATCAGCGCGGCGGTTCCCGCGCTCACGGCGGGAGAGAAAAGAAGCGCTTCCTCGCCGTCCTCGCCCGTCCTGACCGCCACGCATCCCTCTTCCTTGTGCACGGCGGCCGCACCGCTGAAGTGGAAATTCTGCTCGTACTCGTGCCAGGCCTTTCCGGACAGGACGTCCACGATTATGACGGTGCCCGGTTTCACCAACACCACTACTCTCCGGTGCCTCACCGGGTCCTTCAGGCTGAGATAGCCGTCGTGGGAGGCAATCACAAAATCGAAATAGCTCTCGAGGGTCACGTCCTCGAGACAAGGGCGGGCCCTCTGTCCCCAGACGAACGGCCCCAGCATCTGCGACTGGCTCCGGCCGTCCACCGCCACGGTGTTGTGTGCCGCGGTGGACCTGAAATAGGACCTCCACTGCGGCTGACTGTGGTAGGTGAACGTGCCCGGGTCTATCAGGACGTGCTTTCCGTTCGCCTTCATCGTGAGCGAAAGACAGTCCGCGTGGCCGTGGGCCGCGGTGCTGCCCAACCCCAGCTCTCCGCAGTCCACCACACAAGAGGTGTCGAGCCCGGGAGTCCCGCTGCGGAGGACGTAGTAGCCGCCCTCCGAAAAGGCGCGGGACCCGAGGCCGCCGGGCCGTTTGAGAGCCTCTTCCG
Organism: uncultured bacterium; assembly: GCA_964570935.1. Taxonomy (GTDB): domain Bacteria; phylum Eisenbacteria; class RBG-16-71-46; order JAFGJU01; family JAFGJU01; genus JAFGJU01. The sequence continues at coordinate 10,930 of CAZMZP010000071.1, read as the reverse complement.
GCCGCTTCGTCATCGGTCCGACCGCGGCAATTCCTTCCCGTCCCAGGAGGAGTGCCGCTTCCAACGGCACTTCGTCTATCTTGCCGGCCAGGTCCTCCCTGTCCAGGAGGTACGCCGCGCACGCCATCAGGCCGTCCAGGAAAAGTTTCGGCGACTCGGGCAGGAACGCGGACTGGTCGTCCGAGTCCCCCACGGCCGGCGCGGCGCCGTCGGCCCCCGAGACGGCCAGCAGGAAGTCGCACATACGACCGAAGCGCTCATTCACGCCCGCCGGAACCTGTATTCCGTTCCTGTGAGCGAACAGGAGAGACAGGGCGGTGAGCTCGGCCACAAAACTGTGATAGTGGACCGACTGCTCCTTGCTGACTCCGTCCGCGAACGTCTGGTGCATTATCTCCCGCCACAGTATCCCCGCGCCCCTTTCCGCCCAGGCGCGGGAGCCGCCGAGACCGCTGAACACGTTCCCGGACACGAACAGGCCCGCCGCCTGCGCTATGAGATGGTTGTTGGCCGAAGAGTACGTGGAGAGGTTCCGGCTCATGTGCCTGAGCTGCAGCCACACCGAACCCACGATCCTCTTCTGCGCCTCCGGCGTGAATCCTTCGAAGTCTCGGATCGCGAAAAGAGCCCAACCCCAGGAAAGCAGCCGGAGCGCCACCTCCAGCGGCGCCGTCCAGTTCACTCCGACGGCCGGCGGGTTCTGCTCCACCCAGCTCTGCAGCTGGTCCACGATCTCCTGTGCGTACTCGGTCTTCCGCGTGACGAAGTAGGCCCGCCCCAGCGCGGCCAGGTGCCTGTGTCTGTTCAGATACCAGACCCACCGCACTGACTCCTCGAACTCGGGGTCCTTGAGGTCTATGAAACCGCTGTAACGGATGGGGCAGTTCCGTCCCAGGCGATAGTCACGATGCCAGTTGATGCTGTCTCCCAGACGGTACTCGTGCCCGAGCACGCGCACCCTGTGTGACAGGATGTTCCCGGCCTCCGTCTCGTAGCGCTCCGGCAGGGGGAAGACCCGGGAGCGCAGGGCCTCGTCCGCCGCGTCAAAGAACACGGCGCCGCCCCCGACCCCGGCCGGGGTGTCACCGCCAACCGGGACCCGGCCGGCCGCGGACGCACCGGAAGTCGCGGCGCGGAAATCCACCCGGTAGGCCGCGCCGGACACGCCGGCGGCCTGGAGGAGGTGTTCCACCAGGTTTCTGATTTCCCTCGTGGCCCTTTCGCCCAGCTCCAGAGGACTCATCATCTTCGCCCTCTGGGCCTTCCAGACGAGGCTCTTCACTCTTCCACCTCTTTCTTTGCTGCGAGAGAAACGCGGCGCCTTGCGCCCGGAAAGGCAGAGGTGCTCTCCGACGCCGTCAGCACGCCGCCCCGGCGAATCACGCCGCCGCGATGGCCTCCTTGACGGAGGAGACTACGTACTCTTGCTGCTCGGCGGTGAGCTCCGGATAGATCGGGAGCGCCAGAGACTCCGCCGCGGCCTTCTCGGAGTTGGGAAGCTGTCCCCTGGCGTAGCCCAGCTCCCGGAAGCACTCCTGAAGGTGGAGCGGCAGCGGATAGTAGACGTCGGTGTCGACGCCTTTCTTCTTCAGAAGCTCCTTCACGGCGTCCCTCTTAGGGACTCTGACCACGTACTGGTTGAATATGGACACGTTTCCTTCGCTGACTTCGGGCGCCACGACCTCGCTCCCGCGGAACAGCCGGTCGTAGACCAGCGCGTTCTGTCTGCGCCGTTCACTCCAGGAATCCAGGTGGTCCAACTTCACCAGGAGTATGGCCGCCTGAATGGCGTCGAGCCTGCTGTTGAACCCCACGACCTTGTGAAAGTACTTGGGCTTGGCGCCGTGCACCCGCAGGAGCCGCAGCCTGTCGGCCACGGCCGGGTCGCTGGTGACGATCATGCCGCCGTCGCCGTAGGCTCCGAGGTTCTTGGTGGGATAAAAGCTGAAGCAGCCCGTAGTACCGATGGAGCCCGCCTTCCTGCCGCGCCAGGTGGCGCCGATGGATTGGGCGGCGTCCTCGACGACGGCGAGTCCCTTGTCCGCCGCCACGTCCATGACCGGACCCATGTCCGCGCATTGTCCGAACAGGTGGACCGGCATCACGGCCCTGGTGCGGGCAGTGACCTTGTGCTTGATCTGCGAAACGTCCAGGTTGAATGTGGCCGGGTCGATGTCCACGAACACCGGCCGCGCGCCCGCGTTCCATATCGTTCCGGCGGAGGCGAAGAAGCTGTACGTCGAGGTGATGACCTCGTCTCCCGGCCCGACCCCGCACGCCTTGAGTGACAGCAGCAGCGCGTCGGTGCCGGAGGCCACTCCTATCCCGTGGGCCGCTCCCGAGTACTCGGCGATCCGCTTCTCCAGCTGGGCCACCGTCTCTCCCAGGACGTAGTTCCCGCTCCCCACCTGCCGGAGCACGGCCTCGTCGATCTCCTGTTTTATGGTCTGATACTGTTGTCTCAAGTCCAGAAACTGTACGCGCATTCACTCCTCCAAATCTTCCCCGGACACTCCGCGAATAGCGGCGCCGGCCGCACGCGCGGCTCCGGCCCGCTTGCCGTCACTGGTTCTCCAGCAGCTGTTCCTTCGGCACGTCTCTCCAGACCTTGGCGGGCACGCCGGCCACTATCTTGCCCGCCGGCACGTCGCGCGTCACCACCGAGCCCGCGGCCACCAGCGCGTCCTGGCCGATGACCTTGCCGGGCAGAATCACGGCGCCGGTCCCGATCCTGCCGCCCTTCTTCACGGTCACACCCTTGAAATGCTTGAACCGCTCCTTGGTCCTGCCGACAAAGTTGTCGTTGGACGTGGAGACCTGGGGCGCGATGAACACGTTGTCTTCCAGGGTCGAGTACGCGGTTATGTAGCTTTCGGTCTCGAGCTTGCAGCTGCTCCCTATCGTGCAGAGGTTCTCGACGGTGACGCCCCTGCCGATTATGGTGCGCTGGCCCACCTTCACGTTCTCTCTGACCGTGGCCAGGTCGGCGATGAGCACGTTTGCCCCTATGTCCGCGCCCCTGTAAACGACGGAGGACGTGCCGATGATGCAGCCGTCGGCTATCTTCGCCGGCGGGAGCTCGTCGGCAACTTTCAGAATGCTGATCGCTCCTCTCATGGGGAGCTTGCCCACCACCGCGTTGTCGTCTATACGCACGCCCCTTCCGATCTCCGTGTCCGCGTGTATCACGACCCCGTTACCGACCACGCACTCCGGTCCCATCTTCACTCTCTCGCCTATGACCACGTAGGCGCCCAGAGTGCAGCTGGGATGGACAGTCGCGGTCTCGTGCACGACCCTTTCCATGCGCCCTCCTGAGTACTAGGACTCCTCCCATTTCTTGAATTCGTTCGTCGCCCGCTCGTAGTCGGAAATCTTGCCGACGTCGATCCAGGGCTCCTTGATCGCGTAGAAGGCCACCTTCTTGCCCCCGGCGATGAGACACCTGATCAGTTCGGGCACGTCGATCTTCTCCGGTTTCTTCATCTCGAGAATCTCGGGGTTGAGCACGTACATCCCCGCCAGTACCATGTGCGACGTCCGCGGCTTCTCTACCACCGCCGTGACCGAGTCTCCGTCAAGCTCCAGCACTCCGTACGGGACCTGGACTTCGTAGCTGGCGGCCGCCACGGTCATGGCAGCGCCCTTTTCCAGGTGAAAACGGTAGAGCGCGCCCAGGTCGAGCTTCGTGAGCACGTCGCAGTTCATCACGAGAAACGGCTCCGCTATCCTCCCCTTGAGCAGGAAAAGCGCCCCGGCGGTGCCCAGCGCCTCGGATTCATCCGTGTACTCCAGCTCCACGCCGAAGCGCCCGCCGCCTCCGAAGTAGGACTTGACGAGCTCGGACTGATAGTTGGTCGTTATGTAGACTTTCCCGAACCCCGCGCTCTTCAGCCGGCCCAGGATTATCTCCAGTATCGGCTTCTCCCCGATGGGCAGAAGCGGCTTTGGAATCGTGTAGGTCAGGGGTCTCATCCTGGACCCCAGGCCGCCTGCCATGACCACGGCTATCATCTTTTTCTCCGGTGTCTGTGCCATTGTCCTCCGGCCGTTCGCGGGCCGCCGCGCCGTTTCAGTGTCGAGGGGAACCCCGGCTAGATCGCGTAGCTGTCCGGCTTGTACTGCGAGAAGTGGTCGGATATCCAGGCCACCGTTCTCCTCAGGCCCTCGTCCAGCGGGACCGTCGGCTTCCAGCCGGTCAGTTCCCGCACGCGCGTGGTGTCGGCTACGAGCCTCTCCACCTCACTCCGGGCCGGCCTGAGCCGGGCGGGGTCGAACACCACCTTGGCTTCCTTGCCGACTATCGCGGACACTTTGTCTATCAGCTCCCGCACCGAAACCTCGACGCCGGTGCCGAGGTTCGTGACCTTTCCGATGGTCTCCGGACATTCGGCCGCTTTGATGAAACCGTCCACGGTGTCCTCCACGTAAGTGAGGTCCCGCGTGGGATGAGTCGCGCCGATGTACACGGTGCCGTGGGCTATCACCTGCGTTATGACGGACGGGATGACCGCGCGCGCGGACTGGCGCGGCCCGTATGTGTTGAACGGCCGCACGACTGCCACGGGCAGCTCGAAAGATCTGAAAAAGCTCTCGGCAAGCTGGTCCGCTCCTATCTTGCTGGCCGAGTATGGCGACTGGCCGCACAGCGGATGCTTCTCGTCAATTGGAACGTACTGCGCGGTGCCGTACACCTCGCTGGTGGACGTGTGAACCAGTTTCTTCACCTGCGCGTCCCTGGCTCCGCAGAGCACGTTGAGGGTTCCCAGCACGTTCGTGTGGGCGACTTCGACAGGGTGCACGTACGAGTATGGAATGGCCACCAGAGCGCCCAGGTGGAAGACGAAGTCGACGTCCTTGCACGCCGACCTTACTGCCTCCGGATCCCTCAGGTCGCCCGCGACCACCTCCAGCTTCTCTCTGGTCTGGGGCGCGAACCCGTCTATGAACCCGCAGGAGCCCTTTGAGTTGTACCGCACAAACGCCCGCACCGACGCCTTGAGCGACACCAGTCTCTCCACGAGATGACTTCCAATGAACCCGCCGGCTCCGGTCACCAGCACTTTCTGTTCCTGCCAGTTCATCTTGAGTGTTCTCCTTTCGGGCGAGGCCCCCGGTCCAGGTGGGTCCCTGCGAGCTTCTCGCGCCAGAAATCCAGCACGTCGGATAGAGTCTCCTCGAGCGGAATCTGAGGCGTCCACCCGACCAGCTCTCGTATCCTGGAGCAGTCTCCTCTCTGGTAGCTCGTGTCAACGGCTCTGACCCGCGCCGGGTCCACTTCCACGCTGACTTTCACCCGAGACAGCGAGACCAGACCGTCCAGTATCTGCCTCATGCGGACCGCCCTGCCCGAGCAGACGTTGAAAACACCGCCCGCCCCGGGCCTGGTGGCGACCATGTAGTAGGCCCTGACCACGTCACGCACGTCGCAGTAGTCCCGGTAAGAATCCAGGTTGCCCACCCTGACCGTGCCCCCGCTCTTCATCTCGCACTCCACTATTTGTCTCGCGAACGCGGAGCAGGCCATGCCCGGTCCCTCGCCGGGTCCCGTGTAGTTGAACGCGCGCGTGACGAGCACGTTCATTCCTCCGGCTCTGCCGAACGCGGACGCCAGAGACTCCTGCGCCAACTTGCTCGCGCCGTAGAGCGTCTCAGGCGCGGGCCGCGCGGTCTCGGGGATGGCGGCGGCCTCAGCCGAGCCCGACGTCCCGTACACGGCTCCCGAACCGGTCACCAGAGTTGTGACCGGCAGTCCCGCCTCCAGAAGGCAAAACATCAAGTTCTGGGTGCCCGCGACGTTGACTCTGTAGAGCTCGTCCACCGCCTCTCTGGTCAAGCCCGCGCCGGTGACGGCCGCCAGGTGGAAGACGACCTCGGGCCGGAAATCCTCGAGAAGCGGGAGGAGCGCCGTCCTGTCGCAGACGTCTATTTCTTCAAGCCTGAGGCTCTCTCCGTCGGGCTTCAAGTCCGGGTTGAGTCCCAGGTCGTTCGTTGTTCCGAGGACCCGCCAGTGTTTGGACAACAGCAGCCTGACGAGGTGCGTCCCGGCGAAACCGTTTGCGCCCGTTATGAGGGCTTTCATCATACCCCCAGTCCGTTGAGCCGGCCACAATCTCGTAATCCTACTACTTCTATATAATTATCGTCAACATGGCAGGCGTACATGAGGCCGCCTCCACCCTTTTGGCCCACATAACGCTCTGGAAGACAATCAAATACGGACTTCTGCGGCCCGCGGAAGCCGGGCGGCCGAAAGGGGCCGGCGGGGCCGGAAGAGCGTGGCCGAACGGGATTGGAGGCGGGTCAGGCCCCGCGCCCCGACCTGGGACCGACACGGGGATTCTGACTGACGGACTCCAGGCTCGGCCGGGCCACCAGCACCGAATCGTACACGGACAGGAGGGCGTTCAGATTGCCCTCGCTTTCCGCCAGCGGTTTCGAGACCTGGCTTCGTCGCTCGGCCCGAAGGGCGACGGTCAGCTTCTCGGCCATGTCTCGCGCGTCGCCTTTCCGGAACAGGATCACACCTTCGGGCCTGAACGGCGTGTCGCTCACCACCGCGGGCACGCCCAGGAACAGAGCCTCCCGGACGGAGATCGAGTCGCCGTCCACCAGGGTGCTTCTCAGGAAAACGTCCGAACGCTTCATCGCCGACACGAAGTCGGGAAGGTTGCTCTCAATGAGGACGTGCTCGCCCAGGCCCAGGGATTGTATCTTGCGGACCAGGCCGTCTTCGTAAGCCCTCTCGCCGTACTTGGTCAGCGCGACCAGCATTCCCGCCCCCGGGAAGGTTCCCCTCAGGGAGCTCAGGGCGTCCACCGCGTCCGCCAGGCCGTACTCGGTCGACGCCGCGCCCGTCGTGCACACCACCGGCGAATGCGCGTTGAAGAAATCGCGCACGGCTTCCGGCAGCTCCGCCTTCTCGTCGGCCAGAAGGGGAAAACAATTCTGCATCCTATAGAGTCTTTTTTGGGGGGCGAGTGCCGCCAGCACCTCTTCTATCTCCGTGTTGCACGCGACAACGGCGTGAGACAGCCCGAGACACGCGGAGGCGAGACGCCGTCTGAACGGGCCGAGGGAATTCACGAAGTCCTTGAAGGCGCCCCCCACCACGGACAGGACTATCTTCCGGCCCGTCATCCGCGCCAGGACGACGCACAGCGCTCCCAGCCAGAAGGACCTGTAGCTCGCGGACAGATAATGAAACAGGTCGCTGTCGGACACGGCGAAGGCGCGCAGGAGCTGGAGAAACTGGCGCGCCCGGTTCCTGGTGTCGAAGTTCAGCACGTTGGCTGCCGCGGGCCGGCCCGAGCCCAGGTTGAACACGGATACCTTCGCGCCGCGGCGGGTCAGCGCCGACTCCATCTGCTTCATCAGCGAAGCGACTCCGCCGTAAGGAGGCGGATAATGTCCGACGAGGGTCACTTTCATGTGGCGGTAGCCCTGGCCTTGACGTGCCGCCTGTTCTCCTCGGCCTGCTCGTTCAGAGCGCGGTAGGTCTCCACGATGCGGCTCTCCACGGCCGGTTCGCTGTGCTCAGAGACCACGAACTCCCTCGCCCTTTCCCCCAGTCTTCTTCCGAGCAGAGGGCTCCTCAGGACTTCGATCACTCTCGCGGCGAAATCCTCGGCGTTGTCCCCCACCAGAAGGTCTCTGCCGGGCCTGGCTCCCACGCCATCCATGCCTATCGTGGTCGTGACGATGGGCATTCCCATGGCCATTCCCTCCAGGATCCGGATCCTCACTCCGCCGCCGAAGCGAAGCGGCACGACCTGAACCATGCACCGTCCGACTTGCTGCGTCACGTCGGGCACGTCCGCTGACAAGAGTATCCTGCGGCCGTCCGCCAGCTTCTGCACATGCGGAGGCGGCCTGCGGCCCACCACGAAGAGCCTGGCCTGAGGCACCTCGGAGGTCACGATGGGGAATATGCTGCCGCAGAAATAGTCCAGCGCGTCAACGTTGAAGTCAGCGTCCAGCGCGCCCAGAAAAACGATCGAGGAAGGGATCTTAGACTCAGCGCTGGGCGTGAACTTCTCGCAGTCCACCATCACCGGGAGGTACTGGGCCACTCCCTTGATGCCGCTCAGGCGCTCCACGATCACGCAGTCGGCCATCGAGAGAGTCAGGACTCTGTCGAATTCCGAATAGGCGCGCACTTCTCTCGTCTTCACAGCCGAGATCGTCCTCTCGATGCTCCGCCTCGCCCAGAAGCCGTCGGTCACGGCCAGCTTCCTCTGGAACCGCAGGAAATCGATGTCGTGCTCCAGGAGCGCCTTGCCATTCACCCGCGCGAAACGCGCGGCGGGGGCGGTAAACCAGTACTCGAACTGCGCCATGTCGTACACCGAGGCGCTCGTCACCTGAGCCACGAGTCTGGACAGCTCGGGCGGACAGCAATAGTATGTCTCAAGCGGAAACGACTGGAGCCTGGACTTCATCGTGTACAGCCCCTTGTAGAGGACCCTGTGCGCGAAGGTCTTCTTGTTCGGCAGCAGATAGGTGAAGACGTCCCTGCAGTAAGGCCTGAGGGCGTCGGCGTGGACCGCGTCCTCCTTGCTGGGCAGGCCGCAGATGAGGCCCAGCTCAAAGTGCTTGGACAGCGTCCTCAGCAAGTTGAGCGTGACTATCCTGGTTCCCTGGTCGGGCGGATACGGGATTGTGGGTTTCACCATCAGAAGCCTGGCCATGACTCTCCACCGGACCGTACCTCGCGGTCCGACTCAACTGCCGTGAGCGCCCAGGACGAGCTCGTAAAGGTCCTGGGTCTCGCGGGCCATTCTCTCCAGCGAAAACTCCTCGCTGACGCGCCGTCTTCCGCGGCGCCCCATGCCGCTCGCCAGGTCACGGTCCTGGCCGAGGGCGCGCATCGCGCCGAACAGTGATTCCGAGTCTCCGGGTTCGACCAGAAGACCCGTCTCACTCTCAAGCACTATCTCAGGTATACCGTATATCCTGCTGGCAATAACCGGGTTGGAAGCGGCCATCGCCTCCATTATCACGAAAGGCATTCCCTCTGTGAGAGAAGGCACCACGAGGCAATCAGCCTCTCTCATCAGGACGGCCGCGTCTTCCCTGTGACCCAGGAAGAACGCACTCCGCTGGAGACCCAGCCGGGCGGCAAGCTCTCTCAGCGAAGTTTCCTCCGCCCCCTTCCCCACGATCACAAGAGCGCATTTCAAGTCCGTGCGCTCACGCAGCATCGCGAAAGCGTGCAGCAGGAAGCGGTGGCCCTTGCGTTGTTCCAGGCTTCCGACCGCCGCGAACACGAACGCCGAGCCGTCCAAACCCAGCTCAGAGCGTAGCCCCGCTGGCCCGGCGGAGTCAAGTGCGTCCAGGTCGACGCCGTTGTGTATGACCGCTATCTTCCCGGCGGGGACGCGGTGAGTCTCCGTCAGATAGGGCACGTTGGAGTCCGTGATCGAGATGACTCTAGTCACGAAAATAGAACTCAGTCTCTTGGCCGCGTGCCTCTTCCACAGCCGCCCCACCATGGCCAGGTGCTCCGTCGTGACGACGCGCCTGCACCCGGCCAGTCTGGCCACCGGCGCCACGAGGCCGGCTTGCGCGTCGTAGGTGCCGGCCAGGTTAACGTGCAGAAGCCCTGGACCGATCCTCCTCACCAACCGATAGAAGTCCGCGTAGCCTTTGAGGTCGTAAGGACCGCTCAGCGTGGTCTCCTCGGCCGGCGTCCCCGCCTTCCTGAGGCGTGAGGCGAAGGCCCCCAGCTCGGCGCCCTTTCTCGTCACCAGAAAAGGCTCGTACCTGCGCCTGTCCAGGCCCGAGATGAGAAGCTCCAGGTACCGCTCGGCGCCGCCGTAGTACGGCGCGTCGGAAAAATACATCACTTTCGTGGGCGGGTTCCGCATTCGGCTCTCCTGGCCGCGATGACCGTCCGGGCTGTTGCCACGACCTCGGACGCGTTCCTGTCCCAGTTATGTTTCTGTTCGACCAGCTTCCTCGCGTTCCCGCCCAGCGCGGCGCGCAGGGCCGGGTCGCCCGCCAGCGCCGCCAGGGCGTCGGCGGTCTGAACCACGTTCCCGGTCTCCACGAACAGGGCGGATTTCCCGTGTTCCAGGACCTCCCGCAGGGCGGCCACGGCCGGGGCCACGAGCGCCTTTCCCATGGCCATGTACTCGAAGGTCTTCGTGGGCGAGCCGTATTCGGTGGCCCACGGTATCACGCAAACGTCCATGGCGGCGATGTGCTCCGGCACGCGTTCCCTGGCCACCTCGCCCGAGAAACGAAACGCGTCCGCCATTCCCCTCTCCACCGCGCCTCTCTTGAAGTCCTCGAACCTGGGATGACCCTCTCTTCCGCCCACCATCAGGAAACGGATGTGCTTGTTTCTCTGGAGCGCCCGGGGCGCCGCGTCGAGAAGCAGGTGCGCGCCGTGCCAGACCGAGAAGCCGCCGACAAACCCGACCACGACGTCCGCGTCTGAGAAGCCGAAGCGCCGCCGGACGGCCGCGCCGTTCAGGGCGGGAGAGAACTTCTCGAGGCTCGCGGCGTTCTGCAGTATGTGGACCCTGTCGCCGGCCACGCCTCTTCTTTGTAGGTACTGCTTGAGCACGCCCGAGACGGCGAGCACGGCGTCCGCCCTCGACGTCACGAGCTTCTCTATGCCGGCGGCCACCGGCCTCAGGCCCAGGCCGTCGTTGAGCTCCATTTCGTCTATCGAAGCGTTGAACTCGACTATGAGAGGAATATGCCATTTTCTTGTTACAGAAGACGTTGCGAATTGATAGATGCTGTAGCGCTCGTACACGAAATCGAAATCCGACCGCTGTCTCAGCAGAGACTCCAAGGTGCGCCGGAAGCGCACGTTGTGCAGGCAGTACAGAGTGTCCCTGGCCAGGACCCTTAAACTCCGCGGCAGTCTCCGCCGCGGCAGTCTCCGCCGCGCCAGGGAGGGCGGCGGGACGCGCCC
>CAZMZP010000070.1:0-10791 GCA_964570935.1 uncultured bacterium | reverse complement strand
TGAAAGGTTCACCGAAACGGGCCACTGTTTACATGGACCCGATGCTGCACAGGGCGCTGCGGATAAAGTCCGTCGAGACTTCGAGATCCATGTCCGAGCTCGTGAACGACGCCGTGAGGTATTCCTTGACAGAAGACGCCGAGGACTTGGAGGCGTTTGAAGAACGCACTGGAGAGCCGCTCATCGCGTTTGAGGATGTGCTGAAGGAACTCAAGCGACATGGCCGAATATAGGGTCTTCCTCAGACGCTCGGCCGTCCGCGAGCTCCGCGACCTGCCGCGCAAGGACCTCAGGCGGGTCGTCGATCGAATCAAGCTGCTCACTTCGGACCCGCGGCCGCACGGCAGCGAGAAGCTGACCGGCCAGGAACGATATCGCATCCGCCAGGGCGACTATCGCATCGTATACTCAGTACAGGATGACGAACTCAGTGTCTGGGTCGTGCGAATCGCCCATAGGCGGGAAACATACGACAAACTGAAGAGAGACTGACATGCACACTGAAACCCTGCGTCCGTGGACGCACGATCACGAGTTCGCCGTTGTTGACGCAACCAACGAGCGGAAGACGCTTCTGGTCATAGCGCTGACTGGCGCCATGATGGTTGCCGAGATAATCGGCGGTATGGTCTTTGGCTCGATGGCTCTCCTAGCTGACGGCTGGCACATGGGAACGCACATGGCGGCTCTCGCGATATCGGCCTTTGCCTACCGGTACGCGAGACGTCACGCGACAGACCCCTGTTTCACCTTCGGCACGGGCAAGGTGGGCGTCCTCGGGGGGTTTACCAGTGCAGTGGTCCTCGCCATCGTGGCCTTGTGGGTGGCGGCAGAATCCGTCCAGCGGTTCTTCGTGAGGCCGGTCATCAGGTATGACGAGGCCATTCTCGTCGCCGTCGTGGGACTGGCGGTCAACGTGATCAGCGCGGTCATTCTCAGTGGAGGACGCGCCCACTCACACCATCCTCACAAGCATTCGGGCCACGCACACGATGCAACGGGCGGCCACAACCATGTCGGAGGCGAGCACGGCCACTCCGGGGACGGACACGAGGCGACGCACGCCCACCCACGGCACACGGTCGACCACAACCTTCGCGCCGCATACCTCCACGTGATAGCTGACGCCCTCACCTCGGTGCTGGCAATCGTAGCGCTTACCGTCGCGAAGTTTCTCGGACAAGTGTGGGCCGACCCGCTCATGGGAATAGTCGGCGGCGCGATGATTGCGCGCTGGTCCTACGGCTTGCTTCGCGACACGGGCCGCATCCTGCTGGATGCAGACGTCGAGAAGGACCTGCTTCAAACGGCTCGCCGTGCCATCGAGTCGACCGGAGACGACCGGCTGGCCGATTTGCACGTGTGGAAGGTCGGCCCCGACTCCTATGCCGCAATCGTGTCCGTGGTGACGAGCAGCCCGCAGCAGCCGGAACATTACAGAGGATTGCTCGCGAACATCCCCGGGCTCTCGCACGTCAGCATCGAGGTTCACCGTTGCCCGACGGCGAAGCGCGACAATACCACCTGACACGACACCCGCCTGGGTTATACTTAGTATGGCCCTGAGAGGTAAAGACATGGTAACCAGGATTCAGAAATGGGGTAACAGCCAGGGTGTGCGTCTGGTCAGGCAGGTTCTCGAAGACGCGCGAATGTCGGTCGGGGAAAAGGTCGACGTGGTTGCGCGCGACGGGATGATCGTGATTGCCCGCTTGAGGCGCGTCCGGGGCAGACTGAACCTGAAGGACTTGGTGGCGCAACTCCCCAGGAAGTACAAGGCCCGGGAGATGGGTTGGGGTAAACCGGTAGGCAGGGAGGAGTGGTAGATGAACCCCCACATTCCCAGAAAGGGTGAGTTTGTGTCCGTCACCGTTGACCCGCAGTCGGGACACGAGCGGAGGGGCCGGCGGCCCACCCTCGTCGTAAGCAACACGCTGTTCAATGAACATACCCGGCTTGCAATCGTCTGTCCATTGACCCGCACCGACAGACAGTTCCCGTTTCACGTAGCCGTGAAGGACGACCCGAACGTTACCGGTTTCGTAATGGTCGAACAGGTCAAATCGATTGATTTCCGCGCCCGCAAAGCAGAGCGTATCAGTCCTGCCTCCGGCGCCGTGCTGGACGAGGTTCTCTCCATCCTGGACGCGTGCATCTACTAGAAGTTCGACCTGCCGCGGTCGACCTGCCAAGCGGGTTGCGGACGCCACGGCTCCTCACAGCTACCGGCAAGAATTGTGTTGACTGGAATCTGGATGAGGTCTAGTAGAATCCCAGGACCTGACTCTTGCACTGGAGGAGGAATTGAGAACAGTTCACCTGACTCTTGATGAAGAAATCGTGGACGCGACTGACATGGCTGTTAAGCTGCTCCGGACGACTCGTTCTGCATTTGTGCGGAGAGCCCTGCGCGACGCGCTCAGGAAGCTGGCTATCGAGCTCGAGCGTCGCCACCGAAGGGGTTATCGGGTGCTTCCGGTGAAGAGCGGCGAGTTCGTCCCGCCTCCTCGCGGGTAGCCCGATATCCTCGCCTGCAGTCACGGCCAAGAAAATCTCTTGAAGAGACCCCGCCAAACGGCTGACCTTCAATCTGACAATTAACAACAACGTCACAAGCTCGCCATTTTCCACAGGCAAGAGGAGGGGCATATGAAGACTCTGCTTTTCCTTTCTGTTCTGCTTCTCGTCGCCTCGGTCCAACCCGCGCAGGCAGGCCGGGCGCTCGCGGGGTCTCGGAGCTCAGAGCTGTCGCTCGCGCGGTCAGAACCGGTTCCCGGCGGGGGCGATGTAGACACCACTCTCAGAAAGTCGCCGGCCCACGCGTTTGTTCTCTCGCTCATTGTGCCCGGTCTCGGCCAGCACTACAACGGGCAGCATGGCAAAGGAGCCCTACAGGAGGTTCTCTTCGTTGGCGGAGTGTTCGCATTTGCCGGGGGCCTCGCCGTCGGCTGGAATGACCCATCGGAGGGCGGGGCGGCAGCCCTCTGCGCGACCGGCGCGATTATGACTGTCGGCTCTTATGTCTGGTCCGTGGTAGACGCGCCGGCCTCAGCGAACCGGATAAACAAAGAGTTGGATGAGCGGGAGTCACAGTAGGCCGGTGCCCCGGGAAGACGCGAAACAGAGAAGGTTTCTCAGATCTTCGCCCGCTTGAGGCGGACCGAATTGGTCACCACGTTGACTGAGCTTGCGGCCATGGCCATCTCGGGAGCGCAGCGGCCCGTAAGTGAACCACCTCGGACTGAAACACTTTGCCTTCCAACGGAGTAGTCCTTATACTGGTTGCCGGAGGGAGGAGAGTGGAAGTTGCAGTACATCTTTGAATGGGACCCTCGAAAGGCGAACTTGAACTTGCGCAAGCACGGCGTGAGTTTCGACAGTGCGTCTCGCGTGTTTCTGGACCCATCCGCTCTTTCTCTTTATGACCGAAAGCACAGTCGCGGCGAGGACAGGTGGATAACCCTCGGTAAGAACGGGACTGGCAAACTCCTTGTTGTTGTCCACACCTTTCTGGATATCGACAAGAATACCTCTCGTATCCGGACGATCTCAGCCCGGCGAGCCACTTGGCGCGAGGCAAGGCAGTATTCTCAGAGGTGAGAACGCATGAGGAAAGAGTACGATTTCTCTGGAGCTGAGCGGGGCAAGTTCTGTCGGCGGAATCTGCGGCTCAACCTCCCAATCTACCTGGAGGAGGACGTGGCCGCCTTTATCAGGGAGCTTGCGCGCAAGAAGAAGGTCGATGCACAGACGGCTGTGAATCGTATACTCCGCTCCAGTAAGCAGCTCATTCAGTCTATTCTGTAGCAGTTACCCGCGGACCATTGCCGCCTGCCTGCAACACTGCAGGAACGGTGAGCAGCGGGCGGAGCTGACACAACCTTCCCTTCCCCTCGTCGGTCCCTACATCCTCGCCCGCTTGAGCCGCACTGAATTGGTCACGACGTTGACTGAGCTTGCGGCCATCGCTATCTCTGCTACGACCGGATGCAGAAGCCCCAGCATGGCCACAGGGATGGCGACGATATTGTAGAAGAACGCCCAGAAGAGGTTCTGCTTGATCTTGTTGAACGTGGCCCGCGAGAGTTTGATGGCCGTGACCACTGCACCCAGATCACCGCGCACGAGGGTCACGTCCGACGCCTCTATCGCGATGTCCGTTCCGGTGCCAATGGCGATGCCGACGTTGGCCTGAGTTAGCGCGGGCGCGTCGTTGATGCCGTCGCCGACCATGGCCACGAGGTGACCCTCCGCCTGCAGCCGCTGAATTTCCTTCGCCTTCGCATCGGGCAGGACGTTCGCGAGCACTCTGTCAATCCCTGCTTTCTTCCCTATTGCGCTGCCGGTCCTGGCGTTGTCTCCGGTCAGCATTGCCACTTGAAGTCCCATGTCCTTGAGCTCGGCAATCGCCGGGGCGGAGCTCTCTTTAAGCGTGTCTGCAATCGCGATGAGGCCGGATATCGTGCCGTCTTGGGCGACGAGCATTATGGTCTTCGCTTCGTCCTCCAGCTGCTGGAGCGTAGATTCTACCACGCCGTACTGGACGCCTTCGGTTTCCATGAGCGCGCGGTTGCCGATAAGGATGCGCCTGCCGGCCACGACGCCTTTCACGCCCTTGCCGCTCACCGCTTCGAAGTCGGTCACACTCGCGAGAGGAATGCCCTTCTCGCGCGTGAGCTCCACTACTGACACGGCGAGTGGATGCTCGGAGGCCAGCTCGACTGACCCGACGATTTGGAGCAGCTTCTCGTTCTCGCCGAGCGGAAGGCCGGGTGCCCGCTCGCCCAGCTTGTCACCGGGCACTAACGGCGGCGGGGCGCCGAAATTGACCGGACAGGCGATGTCGCACGGCGCTACACCGCCCGGGACGGTGCTGTGTGTCACCGCAGCCGGGGCAGCGCCCGCCACCACAATATCCGTCACCTCGGGCTTGCCCTTGGTCAGTGTCCCGGTCTTGTCGAACACCACTATCGTGGCGTCCTTGAGCGTCTGGATGGCCTCGCCGCTCCTGATGAGTATTCCCCTCTCGGCGCCCATGCCGCTTCCAACCATGATGGCCGTGGGCGTGGCCAGCCCCAGGGCGCATGGGCACGCAATGACAAGGACGGCGACTGCCGCGAATATTGCCAGGGACACCCGCCCCACTCCGGGCGTGACCCACGGGATGAAGGCGCTGGCCCAGGTGGCGACTGAATTGAAAAAGCCGGGAAACACTAGCCAGAGGAGGAAGGTCGCGACAGCGACCACGAGGACTATCGGCACGAATACGGCCGTCACTCTGTCGGCGAACTCCTGTATCGGAACCTTGGAGCCCTGGAACTCCTCCACCATTCGTATGACGTGGGAAAGGAACGTTTCCTTACCGACCTTGGTGGCTTTGACGTAGAGGATGCCCTTCTGGTTGATGGTGGCTCCGATGACTTCGTCCCCTTCCTTTTTTGTGACGGGCATGGACTCGCCCGTCGCCATGGATTCGTCCACCGAGCTCTTGCCAGACACCACGACGCCGTCGGTCGGGATTTTTTCGCCGGGCCTCACGACCATGACGTCGCCCAGCTTGAGTTCCTCTACCGGGATCTCGCTCTCCAGGCCGGCCGTGGCCGTACCCGCCTCATGGCCTCCGCCCTTCATTGGCCGCGCGGCCCCGAGCGCGCCCTCCCCTCCCGCGAGACCCCCCGCCAGCACCCGCGCGCTCTTTGCCCCCAGCTCCAAGAGCCGCCTGATGGCCTGGGATGCCCTGCCACGGGCCTTCGCCTCCACGTACCGGCCCGTCAGGTGAAAGGCCATAATCATGGCAGCGACTGGAGCGTAGCTTTGAACCGGCGCCCCGAGAAGCGCGGCGGGGCCGGTGGCGAACGCCGACAGTGTACCCATCGATATGAGCACGTCCATGTTGGCGGAGCCGTGCAGAACGGACTTTATCGCCGTCCGGTAGGTCGCAAACCCGCACCAGAAGAGGACCGGTATTGTGAGCGCGAGGTAGATCCATTCGACGTGATGAATCATGACGCCGAAGAACATCTCGGGGATCATGAGGACGATGACGGGGCCGGTAAGGACCCAGGCCCAGAACATCCGGCGCCTGGCAGTGTCCATCTTGCGCGTGTTGTCGTCACCCGCTTCGCGTCCGGCGGCGGGCGCCTCGTCGGGGCTGCGCGGAGTGCCAGGGGTGTAGCCGGCGTCGTCGATCGCCTTGAGGATTTCTTTGAGGCCCGTTCTCGAAGGGTCGTACTTGACGACCGCCTGTTCTGTCGCAAAATTGACGCTTGCCTCGACTATCCCGCGCGTGCCTTTGAGAGACCTCTCTACGGCGGCGGCGCAGGCGGCGCAGCTCATGTCCGTGACCGGAACGATCACGGTTACAACACTGGTGCTGGTATTCGTCTCGGAATCAGTCATGGCGACACTCACTAAAGCGACAGCTCGCCCTGGCGCCTAACCCTCCCGCTCTCCTCCGTTACCCAATCTTTGAGCACTATCATCGCCAGGCAGTCTTCCTTGTTGTACTGGAGGAGCTTCTGTTTGAGCTCCGAGTTGCCGGCGGGGTCTTCGACGTAGGTGGCGTACCACCTCGCCGCCTTCAGGCCGCCGGGCTCGGGGTCGGAGTAGCGGAACCCGAGGATGTTCGATATGGACTTTATTGAGTAGGAATGGGAAGGCCATTCCGTGTGCTTGTCCACGACGTCCTGGTAAAGGTCGGTGCTGTTCTCAAAGAACCGCTCGAAAAGCTTCTGGTTGCAGTGGTACTTGTCCGCCAGCTTCTTCAATTCCTTCCTCTCATACTGGGAGTAGTGATACATGTGAAAGTCGCCCAGGCCGGACAGGTATTTCCAGAACTCTCTCCATGTCTTCTTTTCGTCAGCCGGCGAATCCGCGAAGAAGCTCACGTAACGCTGCTTTCCCTGGCGCCGTTCCACCACGCCGTAGAGGTAGCAGATGCTCTCCCGAGGGTCGGTCTCTATGTCGAAGAAGAGCTCCAGGGCCGCCTGCGGGAATTCGACGGGAGCCTTGAGCAAAGGCTTCCCGCGCTTCATGACGCCCGCGCGCCTGACGATGTGCCGCAACCTCCAGGCGGTGATGCCGTCCACTGCGGGGAACCCTTTCCTGCGCTCCAGCGCCGCGAGCCCCGCCATGGTCCGGATGCCGGCCGCCCTCAGGGCTTCCCGCGTGCCGCCGTTCAGCTTTCGGATGAGCGTGACGTCGTCCACCTTCTTGGCCCAGGCGATACAGCAGCTTCTCCAGTGACACTGGCCGCAGCCGGACGAGATCTCGGGTTCGGAGGCGGTCTTGCGGCCCAGGATGGCCCGTATTTCCGCGAGCGTTTCTTCGTAATCCTTTCTCCAGTCCTCGAGATTGAAGTCCACGGTGCGAAAGTCACCACCGATGACCTTGCCCACGCCGGGCCTTACGCCCTGCACTTGCCCCAACACGTGCGCATAGAATGCGAGCTGGAGAGCGTAACGCCGCTTGAGGGTGCCGTTTTCTTCATTCTCGTAGGCCGAGCCGGACTTGAGCTCCAGCGGGATGTAGTAATATGAACCCAGCCGTGACTTTCCTCTCACGCGCTTCAGGAGGTCGGGTCTGCCGCACATGCGAGGCGTTGACAGGAGGCCCTGGTAGATCCACTTCTCACCGGCCCCCATCATCCGTAGGGTTTCCTTCACGCCGCCCTCGAACGTCGTACTGTCAACCTCGGCTATGTCCAGCCCAAGCTCCTTCAGTGCCGCCTCTTCGTGCAGCTTGCCCTCTTCGCGGAGGCTCTCCTCGAAGTCCGATTCGGCGTCCATCAGTCTCTGGTCGCCGAACTCGTCGAGGTAGAGGCGATGAGGACAGCTCAGGAAATTGTATATGTGGGTGCCGGTGAGAATGGGCATGGAGCGCTTACGTGCTGGTCTGCCGGGAGAACGACTCTCCGGCGTGGTACGCTTACACGAAGGTGACATAGGTGCGGCTTGTCCTGCCGGACGCAGTTCTGCCCCCGGGCTGTGGGCGCGTACACGGATTCTCCTGGAGCCGTCTGGAGTGTCTTTCAGTCTATGAACAAAACGTCTTCAGTGGATATTCTCTGATTCAGTTCCTCGTCCCGTTCTGGGTGTTGCGTCATGCTCTGTTGCGCTGGTGTGTCCGCCAGGTCTTAACTCTAGCACATCCGAAAGGAGAAAAGCAGAATATTCGCCTGTATTCGTGGGTTCTTCTTCATTGCTGTGAGCGCTCTTTGAAATGGCGGGCCCCTGCGCTATACTGCACGACGCTACGCGCGCGGAACTCTGCGCTCGCGGAACTGGCGACGGCGCCCGCTAGCGTGAGGCATTTGCGTGAGCGATTCCAATCACACTGGAGACAGCAGCCATGAAAGTACTGGTTCTGGACGAATGGATTCCGTATCCACTCATCTCCGGCAAGAGACTGAGAAGCTACCACCTGCTGTCCAGAGCCGCCCGCGACAACGAGATTACTTACCTGTGCTTCGCGGACCCCGGCCACGGTGGGACGGCCGGTGACAAGGCCGCCCGCGAGCACATGGAGTCGCTGGGCATGAGAATGGTCACACTGCCCCGGAGAGACCCCTTCACCCCGGCGTACAGGCTATACGGCCTGGCCGCGGCGAACCTGCCGTATCCGCGACCGCTCGTTATGAGGAAGCATTTCGGGCGAGGCTATCTGTCGAAACTGCGGGAGCTCGTGGGCGCCGAGAAGTTCGACCTCATACACTGCGAATGGACTCACTACGGCGCCTATGCGCGCCTCGTAACGGGGCTACCGCTCTTCCTCTCGTCTCACAACATCGAGGCGATGCCGTGGGAACGACTGTACCGGCACGAGAGAAATCCCGTGAAGCGCGCCGCCCTCTACGTCGAATGGAAGAAGATGGTGGCGTTCGAGCGTCGGGTCTGCCGGAGCTTCGATCACGTGTCCGCAGTGAGCGAGGACGACCGCAAGAAGTTCATGGGTGATTACGGCTGCGAGTCGGTCACGGTAATTCCCAACGGCGTGGACGTCAGCTACTACGACGCGGTGCTGCAGGAAACGGGTGGGCAGCCGGGGGGCAGGGGTCGTTCCTTCGGGGCCCGCGGCAAGACGCTCGTTTTCTCTGCGTCGTTCGACGCGTTCGTGAATCAGGACGCGGTCCTGTACTGGATGGAGACGATCTGGCCCGTGCTGCTCAAGGAGCTCCCCGCGGTGAAGATCCTGTTCGTCGGCAAGGACCCACCGCCGACCCTGACCCGGTACGCAAGTGACAGGGTGCAGTTCACTGGAACGGTACCCGACGTGAGACCTCATCTCGCCCGGTCGAGCGTCTGCGTCGTGCCTTTGAGAGTCGCCGGCGGCTCAAGGATAAAGATCCTGGAGGCCATGGCGGCGGGCCTCCCCGTCGTCTCCACGGCCGAGGGTGCGGAAGGACTCGACGTTGTCCCCGGAGAGCACCTGCTCATTGCCCGTGACGTGGACGAGTTCGTGAGCGGAGTGGTGGGCTTGCTGCAGGATGAGGGCATGGCCCGTTACCTGGCCGCGAACGGGAGGAAACTGGTCGAAGAACGATACGACTGGCGGACCATCGCCCGGCTGATTCCAGCGGCATGGCGGGAGACGGTGAGACGATTCACGCACAGCGGCTGCGGGTCTGGCGTCTGAGACAACCTCGGCGAGACGAAGAAGGACGTAGGAGTGAGGCAAGGAGCCGCAGCGCTCACCACTGCAGGAGCAGCAAGACAGCAACATCCGCACGCATCAGGCTCGCGATTGGACGCCCTATCTCTCAAAAAGATCGCTGTGTGTACCAGTACGCTCCAGACGAAGAACGTCCGAGTCAGCAAAGTAGATTAGGATCCAATCCGGCTCAATGTGACAATCTCGGCAGTGCTTCCACGGACCGGCCAGCGGATGGTCGCGATACCTGGGCTCCAATGACCTCCCGATGGCAAGGGCCCTGACAACGAACTTGAGCTTCTCAAGATCCTTGCCGCGCCTGCGCATCCTCCTCACATCCCTGGCGAACTGAGTCGTCTGAGAGATCCGCTTCATTTCTCCCAGCTCTCAAACATCTCGTCCAAAGAGTCGAAGGTCTGCACCTCATGCCCAGAAGCGCTCTTGCCAAGCGTCGCTCTGGTGAGCTTGTTTGGAATCAGCACAGGAAAGGGCAGGCCCTGGCGGAGACAGATCTGTCTGTAGAAGAGACGAATCGCCTCTGTGGGACGCATGCCCAGCTTCTTGAGGACTCCCTCGGCCTTCTTCTTGGTCTCGGATTCGATTCTGGCGTGAACTACTGAACTCTTGCTCATGTCTGGACTGTATCACGCCTGCAACACAATGTCAAGAGCCGTTTCTGGGCGTCGCCCAGGTGATTTTGGCCGAGTGGGAGGAGAAGGTGCGGGGTTGCGGAGCCGGACTTCCCTATATCGGGCAGCAGAACCAAGAACGGAAAGCTTTCAGCGATCGGCTGTACCCCGCTTGCTCCTAGGTCGCGTGGCCCAGCGCAGAGGAGGCCTTCCTAGCGGCGGCCATTGCCTGGACAATCGTGTCCTGAACCGTCTGGGGAGAGTGCGCCAACCCGCAGATGTAGACTCCCTTCCTGGAAGTCTCCACCGGCCTCAGCTTGGGATGAAGCTCCTTGAAGAAGCCGTTGGAGTCGATTTCAATGCCCAGGACTTCGGCGAGCGGTCTAGATTCCGGACTCGGCCGCAGGGCGACGCTGAGGATGGCGTAATCCGCGTTGAGCGTCTCCTGGGCAGCGGCACCCTCGCGCCGGAATGTGACATTGAGTGGCTTGCCGCCGGGCTGCTCGCCTGATTT
>CAZMZP010000069.1:0-4717 GCA_964570935.1 uncultured bacterium | reverse complement strand
CAACCCTCCGGTTAACAGCCGGATGCTCTACCATTGAGCTACTGAGCAACCAATTAGTTCACGACAGATTCTGTTGTTACTCGGGTCACCGCCCGAACCCTGCGGCTCGGCGGTCAGCGTCATAGTATAGACGCTGGCTCGCCGTGCGTCAACAGCCGGGCGAGAGTGGTGGCTGAGGTTCGCCCCCTCGTCAACTGCCGCCCGTTCACGCTTCTTCTGCCGCCCGCGGCGTACGGGTCGCGCGTCCAAGCGTGGAGGACAGCGCCCAAAAAGATTTGGCAGGCGCCTTAGGGGAACTGACTCGAACAAGTGTGCGGCGAGCGATTGTGGATGAGTCGCCCGCTCTGTGCGGGTCAAGGCAGACGCCTGCCGAAGTTCTACGCTTATGTTATGCCGGAACGCCCGAGGCCTGGCCCTCGGAGCCGGCGCTATATGTTCAACCAGTACGTCAGCTTCACCAGGAATATGTTGTCGGGCGCGGTGTCGAACAAACGCTCCGCGTCCCTGGAAAGATCGATATCGCCCGGGCCGATGTCGTTTTCCTTGAATTGGGTCCACACCAGATACAAGGTCGAGCCGGGTCTGTACTCCCACCTGAACACGGCATTCACCCTCAGCGACTTGTAATTGAAGTCGGGGTTGTCGAAACTGACGACTCCAGCAGCCGCCGGGCCGGCAGGCCCGTCCGGGTCCACTGTGTAAGTTTCGCCGTCGAACGATATTGTCGAAACACCTCGGCCGTATACGTTGAAGTCGAAAGTCCCGGCCCGCGCCAGCTCCTTGAAATTCCTGTAGTCACCAGTGGAAATCAACGGCTGCACGTACAGCTGGAAGCTCGCCTTTGGCGTGAACGCCCAGTTGACCCGGAGCCCCAGCGCCACGGTCGTCTGGTCCATGGTCGCGAACACGTACCGGGTACCGTACGTGCCGTCTGCCAGCGGGTCGTCAAAACGTCCCACCCACTGCGCGACCGGATGCGACCAACTGTACTCGGGAAGGAGGCTCAGCCGCAGTCCGCTCGACGGCTTAAACGTCAGCTCGGTCTGGACCGCGAACCCTTTGCCGCCGGCGCTGTTGGCGGACCATTCTCCCCACGTCCCGACCTCAAACCTCTTCCTCTCGTCCGAGCTCACTTCAAGTTCCGCCCAACCAGCCGACGGATGCCTGACCAGCGGTCCCCCCCTCGTGTAGTCGTGGTCCAGCACGCTGGTGAAGTAGCCCGCCTCGAACTCCGAGTGCCAGTAGTTGGTGAAGTTGCCGCCCGCGAAGGTCAGGTAGCCGTCCTCTATTTTTCTTCCGCTGAAGTCGAACGTCTTCGCTGTCGCGGCGTACGCCCACTTCTCCCGGAAGATCCACGACGGCTCAAACCATGCGTAGCCGGTCACCACGTGTCCGTTGACCTTGTCGCTCTGCGAGTGGAAGCCGGCGTCGTTGGTGTTGAACCCGGGCGAGAGAGCGCCGAGCGCCACGTTGAGCTGGACGTTGCCCTTCTCTTTGTTGAGGGCCACGCGGCCGCCCCAGCCGCTAAGAGAAGTCGCAAGCGAGTCGACGTCTACTTCGGACGCGTCGGGCCGCTGGAAGTAGTGCGAGTAACCTCTCTGAAGAGATAGGATGGACTCCTTGCTCCCCTCCATGCGCGTGCCGCCGACCCACCCCGCGAGCACGTATTTCTTGCCCGAGCCCAGGAAGGTCCATCCGTCAGCGCCCGCCGCGTACGCCCGCTTCGTGAAATCCGCTTCCAGGAGCGGGTCCTTCAGGTCGCGCAGCACGCTCGTGAGCATGAACCCCAGCGAGCTCTGTCGCTCCCCGAACTCCTTCTTGGTTCTGAGCACCGTGTACGATGTGAGCGGCTCTATCTCGTCCCTGTACCTGGTGCCTCCGTCATCCACCTCGGCGTATTCTCTCTGGGTGACTGCCTGAAGCAAACCCAGAGAGGTGCCGTTGGGCAGCTTGCCCGAAATCTTCGCGGCGCCGAGAATCGTAGTCACGTCGGGCCTGTCCACGTAACCGGAGTGCCTCTCGTCCGCCTGCGGCGCCCTGCCGATGCGCCTCGAGTAGAAGAACGACGGGCTCGACCAGTTTATGTTCCAGTTGTTCGTGGCTCCCCCGACCCCGTACCCGAATATCTCAGAGCCCTCTATGAAGAACGGTCTTTTTTCGGTGTAGTACGTCTCGAACTCGGAGAGGTTCACGACTGCAGGGTCCACCTCGACCTGGCCGAAGTCCGGGTTGACGGTCCCGTCCACGGTCAGGTTGCTGCCCAACCCCAGCTTGAAATCCAGACCCGCGTTGCCGGTGAACTCGCTTCCGTCGTTGAACGGGTCGCCGTCCTCGACCTGGAGGTAGTCCGCCCGGCCTACGGTGAACGGAAGAAGCTCGACCCTGGAGGACGGCTTCACGCCCGATATGCCCGTGAGATGCATGAAGATCGAAGCCATCCTGTTCTCGTCCTTGGGAATTCTCACCAGGGACACGAGCTCCTGGCTCCGCGAGACGAGCCTCAAGAAGTTGAATCCCCATACCTGGTCATGCCCGTTGTGGAATCGGATCTGGGAGAACGGGACCCTGATCTCCGTAGTCCAACCCTCGTCGTCGACCTTCGAGGCGGTCTCCCACACGCCGTCCCAGGCGCCGTCCTTCCAGCACTCGTTGTAGATGGTCTCGTCTATCATGCAGCCGGAGGGTGTCGAGTAGAACGCGTAGCCGGTCCGATGGTCGTGGAACGGGTCGATGTCGATCTCGATGACGTCGGACTCGGTCCAATCGTCCCTTCTGCCCAGCCGCTTCACAATCGAATCCGGGCTAGAATCGTGCATGCGGGCCCCGAAGTAGATGGCCTCGTTGTCGTATGCGACCCAGACCTCTGTCCGGTGGGTGGGAGGGCCGTCGTACACGGGCTCATACTGGAAGAAACTGTCCGTTCCCGGCCTCTGCCAGACGTCTTCAGTCAGGGCACCGTCGACGCGCATGCCGCCGTCGTTGACGCGGACTGCCTGGATCTCGGCCGGTGACTCCGGCGGAGCCTTCGTCGGAGCCGCCGAGTCAGTTTCCTGCGCCCGGGCCGCGGCAGCGTGGGATTGCGCAGTGCCGAGCGCCAAGAACAAGAATAGGAGAAGCGCTGTCGCGGTGATTCTCGCGCACAAGCGGGCAATGGCGTGAGGTACCGTCATGACAAGTCCCTGAAAAATCCAACGAACATCGATTCGCACAAACATCGATTCTTGAGAGAGCTCCGGCAGGCAACAGTATAACACGAGGGCAGGCCCCGGCCTCGAGGAGTCGGTTGCCACGTATTGATACGGCTGGGAGCGCGGGAAGTTTCAGCCGATTTGGGTCTCCGGCTGCGAGGGCCCGGCCGGGCGGCGCGCCCGACTGCCGGCCGCGCGCGAACACCCCTCATCTCACTGATGACAACCCCGGCGCCGGCGTGGTATGCTGACGCCGCATAGAGCGATTCAGAATTCGGAATAGCCAGTAAAGTCGCACAAGCCCTCACGGCGGAACAAGGAGGTAGCGATGGGCACCGTTCTTAAGGAGTTCCCGCAGCAGCTGGCCGGCAAGCCGCCGGAGAAAGTCTGGGCAGGGGCGTGCCGGAGCTACGGAGTCATCTGGGGGCAGATGGCACGTGCGGTCGTGGACGCGTTTGGCGCCAAGGGTGTCGAGGCCCTCAAGGAAGGGCAGAGGCGAGTGGCCAGAATGCAAGTCCCGAAGGCGTTCGACTCTGGTCGCTTCGAGCGCAACGCGAAGGGAATGGCGGAGTACCTGCTCCTGGCCGAGCAGACTCTCGGGATGCACGTCGAGATAGAACCTGGCGCCACTGCTGAGCGAGCCGTGTTCCGGTGGCTGGAGTGCCCTCTGTTCGACGACCCGGTCAAAGAGTCCACACCCGAGCTTTGCCGGGCCAACGACGAGTTCGAGATGGAGGCGGTGAAGCTGGTTCATCCGCAGCTCACCTGCACGATCAACAAGTGCAGGGGAAACGGAGACAACTGCTGCGAGATGGTGTTCGAGATGAAGAAATGACACTCCAGACTGGGCTTGCGGCGGCCTGCGGCCCGTGAACGACTCACCAGTGTGAATGACAACCGCAAGAAATGAGCAGAACTCGGAATAGCACCCGGAAAACCACCAGGAAAGCAAGAACGGCGCAGGGGCCCGGCAAGGTTCGGGCTGCCCGCGTTAGACCGTCGGCGCGCGTGACGCGGAACCGCACGGCTGCTCCGCAGCCTCCCCACCCCGCGACGACGTCTCAGGTCGCGTTGAAGAATCTCTTCGATCACGCGTGGGACGCGATGCTGGTCGCCGATACAAACCGCAGAATCGTGGACGCGAATCCATCTGCCTGCAAACTCTTTGAGGTTTCGAGAGGGAAGCTCTGCGGGATGAGGCTCGACGACCTGCGGCACGGTTTCTCGAAGACCAGATTCAGGCAGCTCCTGAGCGGCGCGCTCCAACCGCCGGTGGTCAGGGGAGAGCACGTTCTGCGGATGAAGGACGGCCACCAGAAGACACTGGACGCCATCGGCGTGCGAATCGACGCGGGCCACGCATTTTTCGCGATCAGAGACATCTCTCAGTATCGGCACCTGCATCATCAGTTGGAGACAGAGAGCAGAAGGCTGTATGCCGTCCTCAACGGCATGAACGACCCTGTCTTTCTGGTCAGTCCCCTTTTTCGGATCGAGTTTCTGAATGAGGCGGCAAGAGAACAGTACGG
>CAZMZP010000068.1:0-15435 GCA_964570935.1 uncultured bacterium | reverse complement strand
GCGCCAAACCACGCTTGTTCAAAAACATAGTCATCGCACTCGTCAACGTCGTCTTCCCATGATCCACATGCCCTATCGTCCCAACGTTCACGTGCGGCTTCGTACGCTCAAAACGAGCCTTACTCATCAGAAAAACCTCCTCCTGAGTCCCGCCGGCTTCCTACCATCCGCGGATCCGCGAGATGAGTTTGTCAGAAAGCTCCTCGGGAACGAGATCGTATCTTGCGAACTCCATTGTGTATATCGCACGGCCCTGACTGAGCGAGCGGAGTCTCGTGGCGTACCCGAACATCTCGCCCAGGGGCACGGTTGCGTCTATCACTCTGCCGTCGGGCCTGGACGCCATGCCCTCTATGCGGCCGCGTCTGGAGCTCAGGTCCGCCATGACGTCGCCCATGTACTCTTCCGGCACCACGACCTCCACCTGCATCACGGGCTCCATCAGCTTCGCCTCGGCCCTGGTGACCGCTTCCTTGAAGGCCATGGAGGCCGCCACCTTGAAAGAAAGGTCCGACGAATCCACCTCGTGGTAGCTGCCATCCAGAACCGTGACCTTTATGCCGGTCACCGAGTATCCGGCAAGGACGCCGTTCTCCATCGCGTCCTCCACGCCCTTCTCTATCGCCGGGATGAACTCCCTGGGGATGACCCCTCCGGTGATCTTCACGTCGAACTCGAACCCGGTCCTGTTCTCGCGCGGCTCGACTCTGAGAAGCACGTCGCCGTATTGTCCCCGCCCACCCGACTGCTTTATGAACCGGCCCCTCGCCTCGGCCGTCTTCGTTATGGTCTCCTTGTAGGCCACCTGGGGCCGTCCGACGTTCGCCGCAACTGCGAACTCCCTCAACATTCTGTCGACGATGATCTCCAGGTGAAGCTCGCCCATGCCCGAGATGATGGTCTGCCCCGTGTCCTCGTCCACCCTGACCTTGAACGTGGGGTCCTCTTCGGCCAGTTTCTTCATGGCCTCGGACAGCTTTTCCTCGTCCGCCTTCGTCTTGGGCTCTATAGCGACGGAGATCACCGGGTCGGGAAACTTCATCGCTTCCAGCACGATGGGGTGGTTCTTCTCGCACAGCGTGTCGCCCGTGAATACTTGCTTGAAGCCCGTGGCCGCGCCGATGTCACCGCAGTAGATCACGTCGCGCTCTTCCCTCTTGTTGGCGTGCATCTCGAGCAGTCTTCCGACGCGCTCGTGCCTCAGCCTGACGGAGTTGTATATCCCGGTCCCAGTCTTCATCTTTCCCGAATACACGCGGAAGAACGTGAGCCTGCCCACGTATGGGTCCACGGCTATCTTGAACGCCAGCGCCGCCAGCGGGGCGTCCTCGTCCACCGCTCTCTTCTCGTAAAGGGACGTCTTCGGGTTGAGCCCCTCCACCGGAGGGACGTCGGCCGGGGACGGCAGGAAGTCCGTGACGGCGTCCAGCACTCTCTGAACACCCTTGTTGCGAGCCGCCGCGCCGGCCAGCACCGGCACGAAATGACCCGTAACCGTGCCCTTCCTGAGCGCTCTCTTTATCGCGACCGCGCCGGGCTCTTTGTTCTCCAGATAAAGGTGCATGACCTCATCGTCCATGTCGGCGGCCTGCTCCAGCATCTCGTGACGTTTCTCCCTGGCAATGGCCTGGTACTCGCGGGGTATCTGCCCCACGCTGTAGGTGATGCCGAGAGGGTCCACGTCGTATGTCAGACTGACCATTTCCACTAGATCTATCAACCCCAGGAAGTCGTCGCCTTCCTTCATCGGGACCTGTATTGGGACGGTCTTGGCCCCGAGCCTCTGGCGCATCATCTTGACCACCC
Source organism: uncultured bacterium (assembly GCA_964570935.1). GTDB lineage: Bacteria > Eisenbacteria > RBG-16-71-46 > JAFGJU01 > JAFGJU01 > JAFGJU01. The sequence goes on along the minus strand of CAZMZP010000068.1, from coordinate 13,629 downwards.
GCCAGAAGTCGCTCCCCGCACGGTCCAGTTTGTTAACAAAGGCTATGCGCGGTACCTTGTAACGATTGGCCTGCTTCCAGACCGTCTCGCTCTGCGGCTCAACGCCGCCGACACCGCAAAAAACGGCAACAACGCCGTCCAGTACTCTGAGCGAACGCTCGACCTCGGCCGTGAAGTCGACGTGGCCGGGCGTGTCGATGATGTTGATACGATGGTCCCGCCAGTAGCAGGTGGTGGCAGCGGACGTGATAGTGATGCCGCGCTCTCTCTCCTGCTCCATCCAGTCCATGGTCGCGGCGCCGTCGTCCACCTCACCCATCCTGTGAACCCTTCCGGTGTAGAAGAGTATCCTCTCGGTGATGGTGGTCTTCCCGGCGTCGATGTGCGCCGCGATTCCGATGTTCCTGGTTTTCTCAAGCGGTGTTTGTCGAGACAAGCAATTCCTCCGCCGTCGCGGATCGTACCAACCGTTGCATTACGCTCGAAGTCCACAGACCGCATCGAGGTCGCTTCCCAAAGGCAGGCATGACGCCGTCGCCGGTGCCTACCATCTGTAATGGGCAAAGGCCTTGTTCGCCTCCGCCATCTTGTGCGTGTCTTCCTTTTTCTTTATGGAGCCGCCTTCGTTCTTGGAGGCGGCGATCAACTCACTCGCCAGTTTCTCCTGCATCGTGTGTTCGGGCCTCTCCTTGGCGTACCCGATGACCCACCGGATGCCCAGGGCCGTCCGTCGTTCCGGCCGCACCTCGATGGGAACCTGGTAGGTGGCGCCGCCGACTCTCCTCGACTTCACTTCGAGAAACGGCTTCACGTTGTTGAGGGCGGTCTTCGTCACGGTCAACCCGTCCTGGCCGGTCCTCTTCTCGATCTCCTTCATGGCGCCGTAGAAGATGCCCTCCGCCGTGCTCTTCTTGCCCTTGCGCATCAGGCAGCTGACGAACCTGGCCACCAGCAGACTGGTGTATTCCGAGTCCGGCGGGAGCTCTCTACGCTGGATGAACTTCTTTCTTGGCATCTGCTACCTCCAGTGTGTCCGGGGGCTCTTCTCGGACCGACGGTCCGGCCCCGCGAACCGGCTCGCTAGCTAGCGGCTGCTTTCTTCTTCTTCGTGCCGTACTTCGACCTGCTCTGAGTCCTGCCGTCCACGCCGCTCGTGTCGAGCGCGCCGCGGACTATGTGATACCTGACGCCAGGCAGGTCCTTCACTCTGCCTCCCCTGATGAGGACGATGGAGTGTTCCTGCAGGTTGTGCCCCTCGCCCGGTATGTAACAGGTCACCTCAATGCTGTTCGTGAGCCGGACTCTGGCGACCTTTCTCAGGGCCGAGTTGGGTTTCTTCGGCGTCGTCGTGTACACGCGCGTGCAAACGCCCCGTTTCTGAGGACATCCTCCGAGCGCCGGCGCCGAGGACTTGTTCATGGCCGAGCTGCGTCCCGCTCTCACTAGCTGATTGAGTGTTGGCAAAGGTAACCTCCGGATGTGTCCTTACGTTTCAACTGAACGCGGCTCGCTCGCGCGCCGCCGTTAGGCCGTCTGTATCTCGCCGGCCTCTTTTTCTTCGTCTGCCGTCTCGGGCGCCTCCTCCTCCGCGATCTTGAGCTGCCTGTACTTGGCCAGCCCGGTCCCGGCCGGGATCAGATGCCCTATTATCACGTTCTCCTTGAGTCCCCTGAGGTAATCGCGCCCGCCCATAACGGCCGCCTCGGTCAGCACGCGCGTGGTCTCCTGGAACGATGCCGCGGAGACCCAGCTCTGCGTGGTGAGGGACGCCTTGGTGATCCCCAGTAGGAGCGGCTGGAAAGTGGCGGGCCTGCCGCCCTCAGCCTTCACGCGCTCCTGCTCTTCCCTGAGCTGGATCTTGTCCACCTGCTCCCCTTCCAGGAAGTTCGTGTCGCCCGGGTCCTCGATCCGGACCTTCAGCAACATCTGCCGCACGATTATCTCGATGTGTTTGTCGTCTATTCGCACGCCCTGGAGCCTGTAGACCTCCTGGATCTCGTTGACGAGCGCTTCCTGCACTTCCTTGATTCCCTTGATGCGCAGAATGTCGTGCGGGTTGATGGGACCCTCGGTCAACCGGTCCCCGGCCCTGACGAGGTCGCCGTCTCTCACGTGCAGATGCTTTCCCGCCGGCACGAGGTACTCGCGCTCTTCGCCGTTCTCGTTCTTCGCCGTCATCTTTCTCATGCCTCGGCTGACCGGCCCGAATTCCACCTTGCCGTCGATCTCCGTGACGGTCGCCTGGTCCTTCGGCTTTCTGGCCTCGAAGAGCTCGGACACTCTCGGGAGGCCTCCGGTGATGTCGCGTGTCTTCGTGATGTCGCGCGGTATCTTCACGAGCACTTCCCCGGCCTCGACCTTCTGCCCGTCGTGCACCAGAAGCCTGGCGCCGGTCGGGATCCTGTACGTCACCAGCCTGCGGTCCTTGAGGTCATGGAGCTCTATCCTGGGCTCGCGCGTCTTCTCCGGGTCGTCCGTTATGACTCTGTATCTCTGGCCTGTGTTCTCGTCCCACTCGTCCCTGAGCGTGAGCTTCTCGTCTATGTCCACGAACGCGACCTTGCCGGGCCTCTCGGCCAGTATCGGGTTGTTGTAAGTGTCCCACTCGAAGATGTTGTCACCCTTCTTGACGTCCGCGCCGTCCTCGACAAACAGCTTGGCGCCGTAAGGCGGGTTGAACCTGTGGCGCACGTGCCCTTCCTTGTCCAGGGACTCGATCTCGCCCCTGCGGCCGACCACCACGAGCTTCTCCCCCTCGCCCTTGCCGCGCACGCTCTCGACTCCCTTGAACCTCACCTTGCCGTCGGACTTGGCGGTGATGATGGACTGCTCCACGATTCTGCTGGCGGTGCCTCCGATGTGGAAAGTCCTCAGCGTGAGCTGGGTGCCGGGCTCGCCGATGCTCTGGGCCGCGATGACCCCGACGGCCTCACCCACGTCGACCATGCGGCCGGTGGCGAGGTTCCTGCCGTAACACTTGGCGCACACGCCGCGCTTTGCCTCGCACGTGAGCACCGACCTTATCCAGGCCCGCTCGACGCCGCTGTCTTCCATCTGCTGAGCGGCCTCTTCCACGATCTCCTCGCCGGCTTCCACTATGACGTCGCCTGAAATGGGATCCACCACGTCCTCGGCGGCGACCCTTCCGACGATCCTGTCACTCAGGGACTCGATGACCTCCTCGGCCTCTTTGAGCGTGCCGACGTCGAGACCCAGGATGGTCCCGCAGTCCGGCTCGTTCACGATGACGTCCTGCGCCACGTCCACGAGCCTCCTGGTCAGGTAGCCCGCGTCCGCCGTCTTGAGCGCCGTGTCGGCCAGGCCCTTTCTGGCGCCGTGGGTCGAGATGAAGTACTCCAGCACCGTGAGGCCTTCCTTGAAGTTCCTCAGGACCGGCGACTCTATGATTTCGCCGAAGCCTCCGGTAATCTTTTTCTGCGGCTTGGCCATCAGGCCTCTCATCCCGGCCAGCTGCCTTATCTGCTCCCTGCTGCCCCTCGACCCGGACTCGGCCATCATGAAGATGGGGTTGAAGCCGTCCCTGTCGGAACGCAGGTTATCGTACGTGTCTTTCTCGACTTCGGTCGTGGCGTGCGTCCAGGTGTCTATCACCTTGTTGTAGCGCTCGCCGTCAGTGATCGCGTTCCTGAGATAGGACTTGCGGAGCTCCGCGACCCGTCTCGACGCCTCCTCGATGATCTCGCTCTTGGTAGGCGGGATCTTAATGTCGTCAATGCCTACCGTGATGCCGGCGGCCGTGGCCTGCTCGAACCCGAGCTCCTTAAGGTCGTCCAGGAACTTGGCCGTGACCTTGGGCCCGAGCTTCCTGTAGCACGCGGCCACGAGATGCTCGAGGGTCTTCTTGTCCTGTGTGACGTTGGCGTAACCCAGCCCCGGGGGCATGACTTCGTTCAGGAACACGCGGCCCGGAGTCGTGTCCAGCGTCTCGCCGTTCAACTTGACCTTCACCCTGGCGTGCAGGCCGACGGCGCCTTCTTCGTAGGCGGCCCTGACCTCGTCGGGGCCGAAGAACGACTTTCCCTCGCCCTTCGCGCCCTTCACGTCCCTCGTCAGGTAGTGGCAGCCGAGCACGATGTCCTGGCTGGCGGCCGCGACGGGCTTCCCGCTCGCGGGAAGCAGGATGTTGTTCGGCGCCATCATTAACAGATGTGTCTCGATCTGTGACTCGTACGAGAGAGGCACGTGCACGGCCATCTGGTCGCCGTCGAAGTCGGCGTTGAAGGCCGCGCAGACGAGCGGATGAATCTTGATGGCCTTGCCTTCCACCAGCACCGGCTGAAACGCCTGGATGCCCAGCCTGTGGAGAGTCGGCGCGCGGTTCAACAGCACGGGGTGCCCCTCGATTATTTCGCCCAGGATGTCCCACACCTCGGGCCTCTCCCTCTCCACCAGACGCTTGGCGCTTTTCACTGTCTGAACCAGCCCCTTGTCCTCGAGCTTCCTTATGATGAAAGGCTTGAACAGCTCCAGCGCCATCGTCTTGGGAATTCCGCACTCGTGCAGCTTGAGCTCCGGACCCACGACGATGACCGAACGGCCGGAATAGTCCACACGCTTCCCCAGGAGGTTCTGCCTGAACCTGCCCTGCTTGCCCTTCAGCATGTCGCTCAGGGACTTGAGCGGCCTGTTGCCCTGGCCGCGCACAGCGCGGGAGCGCCGCCCGTTGTCGAACAGCGCGTCGACCGCTTCCTGCAGCATCCTCTTCTCGTTTCGCAGGATCACCTGGGGCGCCCTTATCTCGATCAGCTTCTTGAGCCGGTTGTTTCTGTTTATGACTCTCCTGTACAGGTCGTTCAGGTCGCTCGTGGCGAAACGCCCGCCCTCGAGCGGAACCAGGGGCCGCAGGTCCGGCGGAAGGACGGGGATGCACTTGAGTATCATCCACTCCGGCCTGTTGCCGCTCTGCCTGAAGGCCTCGACTATCCTGAGCCGCTTCAGTATTTCCTTCTTCCTCTGCGCGCTGGTCTCCACCTTGCCCTGCAGACGCAGCTCGGCGGACATTTCGTTCAGGTCGATCTCTGACAGAAGCTCCCTTATCGCCTCGCCACCCATCTTGGCCGTGAACTGCTTGCCCTCTTCCACGAGCTCGTTGTACTGGTCCTCGGTTATGAGCTCCTTCTTCTTTAGATTTGTGTCACCGGGGTCTATGACCACGTACGACTCGTAGTAGAGCACTCTCTCCAGTTCCTTTATGCCCATGTCCAGGAGGTGTCCCATCCTGCTGGGTACGCTCTTGAAGAACCATATGTGGGCCACCGGCACGGCCAGCTCTATGTGGCCGAGCCGCTCCCGGCGCACCTTCGCCAGCGTCACTTCGACTCCGCACCGGTCGCAGATGACGCCTCTGTAACGGATGCGCTTGTACTTGCCGCAATTGCACTCCCAGTCCTTCACCGGGCCGAATATCTTCTCGCAGAACAGACCGTCCTTCTCCGGCTTGAACGAACGGTAGTTTATGGTCTCCGGCTTGGTGACTTCCCCGTGCGACCAACCCTTTATGACTTCGGGCGAGGCCAGCTGAAGCCGGATCGAGCTGAAGCTGAACCTTCGCCTCACGTCCCGATCATCCACCTTGGTGAGAGTCATTCGTCCACCCATCAACCCACCGGTTCGAAGCATGTCCTGCATCTTCTTCTCTCCCTTCGAAACAAGACCGAGTCAGCGCGCCAGTCTCACTTCGACTCTCCTAGCCTTCTTCGAACTGCACGTCCAAACCGAGGCTCTGGAGTTCCTTGACCAATACGTTGAACGACTCGGGAACTCCCGGCTCGGGCGGGTTCTCGCCCTTGACGATGGCCTCGTATATCTTCGACCTTCCGGACACGTCGTCGGATTTGACCGTCAGAAGCTCCTGCAGGGTGTAGGCGGCGCCGTAGGCCTCGAGCGCCCAAACCTCCATCTCCCCGAACCTCTGCCCGCCGAACTGGGCCTTGCCGCCCAGCGGCTGCTGCGTCACCAGCGAATACGGTCCGATAGAACGCGCGTGTATCTTGTCATCCACGAGATGAGACAGCTTCATCATATAGATGCAGCCGACGGTCACCGGCTGGTCGAACGGTCTGCCTGTCCTGCCGTCGTACAGCACTGTCTTCCCGTCCCGGGAGAGCCCCGCCTTCTCCAGCAGGTCCTTTATCTCCTCGGCGTGCGCTCCGGCGAAAATCGGGCTTATTGCCTTGAACCCGAGCGCCTTGGCGGCCAGCCCGAGATGCGTCTCGAGGACCTGGCCCAGGTTCATTCTGGACGGAACGCCCAGCGGGTTCAGCACCATCTCGACCGGACTGCCGTCGGGCAGGTAAGGCATGTCCTCGACGGGCAGGATCTTTGCCACGACTCCCTTGTTCCCGTGCCTGCCGGCCACCTTGTCGCCCACGGCCAGTTTCCGCTTCCTGGCCACGTAGACCTTGACCAGCTTCACCACGCCCGGAGCCAGCTCGTCGCCCCTGGACAGCCGCTCGAGATGCTTCTCGAGCTCCTTGCCCGCCCTTTCGAGAGCCTTGTTGGCCGCGGCCATGATCTGCCAGAAGGCGGCGTTGGTCTCGCGGTCTCTCGTGATCTCGAAGCCCCACGGCACGTCGTCCAGCTCCAGGTTGGACAGCACCGCCGGAGAAGATTTCTTCCCGCCGTGGAACATTATCTTGCCGCTGCTCTCCCGCCGGATCTGCTGGATCGTCTTGTTGGCCAGCACCTTCGCGAGCTCCGCGTCGCGCAGCTCGGCTATCCTGTCCTTCTCCTTCCTGGACAGTCTCTTCAGCCGGTCGGATTCCTTCTTTTCCTGCTTCTTCGTTACCTCGTCCTTCTCCCGCCTGGAGAAGACCTTTATGTCAATGACTATGCCGTCCATCCCCGGGGGCGCCTTCAGCGACGCGTCGCGCACGTCACCGGCCTTCTCGCCGAAGATGGCCCTGAGGAGCCGCTCTTCCGGCGTGAGGTCGGTCTCGCCCTTCGGAGTGACCTTGCCGACGAGGATGTCGCCCGCCCTGACGTGGGCGCCTATCCGTACGATGCCGTTCTCGTCGAGGTCCTTCACGGCCTCTTCGCTGACGTTGGGGATTTCGCGCGTGATCTCTTCGGTGCCTCTCTTCGTGTCGCGCACCTCGAGTTCGAACTCCTCTATGTGTATCGAAGTGTAGCGGTCGTCCGAGATCAGTGTCTCGCTGACCAGGATGGCGTCCTCAAAGTTGTAGCCGCCCCACGGCATGAACGCCACGGTGACGCTCGCGCCCAGCGCGAGCTCGCCCTCCCTGGTCGCCGGGCCGTCGGCTATCACCTGGGCCGCTTTCACTTTCTCGCCGTCGTTCACCAGCGGGCGCTGGTTTATGCAGGTGTCCTGGTTCGACCGTCTGAATTTCGTCAGGCGGTAGACGTCGAAACCTGCGAGCTCGCTGAAGTCCAGGTGCTCTATGTCCAGCGTTTCCGGCTTCACGATGATGGTGTCGGCGTTGACGCTCTCCACGACTCCGGCCCGCTTGGCGAAGATCATCGCCCCCGAGTCCTCCGCCACCTTTGCCTCGAGCCCCGTCTGCACGACCGGGGCCTCGGTCTTGAGCAGGGGCACGGCCTGCCGCTGCATGTTGGAGCCCATGAGCGCCCTGTTGGCGTCGTCGTGCTCCAGGAACGGCACTAGCGCGGCCGCCGGGCTCACCAGCTGGATCGGAGAGATGTCCATGTAGTCCACTTCGTTCGCCGTCACGATCGGGAACTCGCCCCTGTACCTGACCTGCACGGCGTCACCCTGAATCGTGCCGTCTTGCGCGAGAGTGGTGTTCGCCTGGGCGATCCTGAACTTGTCCTCGTCGTCGGCCGTCAGGTAGTGGATCCTGCCGCGGTCCACCACGCCCTGGACCACCTTCCAGTAAGGTGTCTCCAGGAAACCGAACTCGTTCACCCTCGCGTACGAACCCAGCGAGGAGATGAGCCCGATGTTCGGCCCTTCCGGAGTCTCTATGGGGCACATGCGGCCGTAGTGTGTGTAGTGCACGTCACGGACTTCGAACCCCGCCCTGTCCCTCGTGAGTCCTCCCGGACCCAGCGCGCTGAGCCTGCGCTTGTGCGTCAGCTCGGCCAGGGGGTTCGTCTGGTCCATGAACTGGGAGAGCTGGCTGGAGCCAAAGAAGCTCTGGATGACGGCCGAGATCGTGCGCGCGTTTATGAGGTCGTACGGCGTCACGTTCTCTGCGTCCTGAAGCGCCATCCTCTCCCTGATTATCCTGGCCATTCTGGCCAGCCCGATGTTGAACTGGTTCGCCAGAAGCTCTCCCACGGACCGCACGCGCCTGTTGCCCAGGTGGTCGATGTCGTCCGGGGTCATCGGCTCGCCGCTCTCTTCGCTCTCGCGCATCTTGAGCAGGTACTTGATGATCGCGATGAAGTCTTCCTTGCACAGGATCGTCCTGGAGCGGGAGGGGACCTTCATGCCCAGTTCTTTCATCTTTTCCTTGTCGCCGAGAAGCGCCTCGTGGTCGAGCTTCTGGTTCAGCTTGTGGCGCCCCACCCGGGCAAGGTCGTAGCGTCTCGAGTTGAAGAACAGCCGGTTGAGTATTTCTCTCGCCGTGTCGCTCCTGGGAGGGTCTCCCGGCCTCAGCAAGTTGTAAATCCTGGCCAGCGCGTCCTCTTCGGTCTTGCAGGTGTCCTTCTTGAGGGTGTTCCTGATCACGTCAGACTCGGCCCTGTAGGGGATCTCGAAGAACCTGACCAGCTTCTTCTTGGCCCTCTTCAGCTTCGCCTTCCTGATGTCGGCCAGCGCGGCCGCGGTGATCTCCTCGTTGGATTCCAGGAGGATCTCACCGGTCTCTTCGTCCACGAAATCTTCCGAGGCTATCTTGCCCACTATCTCCTCGGCCCTCTTCGTCCCGGCCCTGGGCACTTCCTCCTCGACGATCGGATAGAACAGCTGCAGTATCTCCTTCTCGCTCTGGTACCCCAGGGCGCGCAGCAGCACTGTGACCGGCAGTTTCCTCTTCCTGTCGATGTGGACGAACATCACGTCGTTGACGTCCAGGCTGAACTCCACCCACGAGCCCCTGTAAGGGATTATCCTCGCGGAGAACAGCCTCTTTCCGTTCGGATGGATCAGCTCATCGAAGAAGACGCCCGGAGAACGGTGCAACTGGCTTACGATGACCCTTTCGGCCCCGTTGATTATGAACGTGCCCTTGTCGGTGATGAGGGGCAGCTCGCCGAGATAGACTTCCTGCTCGACGATCTCCTTGTCCCTCTTCTCCCCGTCCACCATTTCCCTGACGTGAAGACGCAGTGAGGCCTTGAGGGGGGCGGAATAGGTGAGGTCCCTCTCCTGGCATTCGTCGACGTTGTGCTTGGGCTCGCCCACGTCGTAGCTCACGAACTCCAGAGAGTACATCTCGCGCGGGTCCGAAATCGGAAACACGCTGGTGAAGACCTCCTGCAGGCCCTCGTTAGTCCTCTCCTGCGGAGCCTTGTTGACCTGTAGGAAGGCCCTGAAAGACTCCAACTGCACGTCCAGCAGGTTAGGCAGCGGAACGTTCCACTGCTTGTCAATCTTGCTGAAGCTCTTTCTTCCGTCGTGGCGATCAGCTCTCAAGGTATTCACACCTTTCTTTGGCTGGAGCTAAACACTCTGCTACTTGATATCTACTATGGCCCCGACTTCCTCGAGTTTGGTCTTGATGTCCTGAGCTTCGTTCTTGTTGACTTTCTCCTTGACCGCCTTCGGCGCGCCGTCCACCAGGTCCTTGGCTTCCTTCAAGCCGAGGCCCGTGATCTGGCGCACGACCTTGATGACCTGGATCTTCTTGTCGCCCACGGCCGTCAGGACGGCGTCGAACTCCACTTTCTCTTCCTCGACCGCGGCCGCCGCCGGAGCCGCGCCGGCCATCATCGTCGGCATTGCGGCGGTGATACCGAATCTCTCTTCCAGCTTCTTCACGAGGTCGTCGACCTCCACGATCGTCATGCCTTCGAGAAGGCTCATCACTTTTTCCACACTGCTCATGTTTACCGTTCCTTCCATGGTTTGTTCGGCCACTCCGCCGGCGGCCTCCTCCGCCTGCGAAGCTTCCTCCTCCTTTGCAGTCTTCTTCTTCCTGGGTGTTGCTTTTGGCGTTTCGGTCATCGTTTACCTCCGTCGGGCAGAACCCGGGTTCCGCTCTTCGGCCCGAGTCGGGCCTCTCACTCTGTCTTCAGTTTCTTGACCTCTTCGAACGCGCACAACAGCTGGCGCAGTTTGTACGTGAGTGCGTACGAAAGCGCAGTGAGCGGCCGCTTCAGCGTGCCGGCAAACTGGCTGAGCAGGACCTCCTTGGACGGCAGCGACGCCAGCCTCTGCACTTCCTTGGGCTTCAACATCTTTCCTTCCACCAGGCCGAACTTTATGACCGGAAGCTCGTGCTCCCGGCGGAAGTCGTTTATGACTCTGGCGGCCGTGACTTCGTCCGTCGAGCTGATGGCCAGGGCGGTCGGGCCGTCGAGGTCCGCGACCAGCGGCTCGTAAGCCGTGCCGCGCGCCGCGCGCCTGGTAAGCGTGTTCTTCACCACTTTGTATTCAACGCCGGCCTCTCTGCACCTCTTCCTGAGCTCCGAGATGGAAAGCACGTCCATCCCCGTGAAGTCAGTGAGTATGATCGACTTTGCAGCGCCCATCTTCTTGGCCAGGTCTTCCACTGTCTGCTGCTTTTCGGGTGTCGCCATCGCTGTTCCTCTCGTCGCGTTCTTCCGCGTTACACCTTCAGCGCCGCCAGGATCTCCTGCACGTCCAGCTTGACTCCCGGGCCCATCGTGGAGCTGACGCACAGGCTCCTCACGTACTGGCCCTTCGCGGCGGCGGGTTTGACTCTCATGATCTCCCGGACAAACACGGTGACGTTGTCGACCAGCTTCTCCTTGTCGAAAGAAGCCTTTCCGACCGGGACGTGCACGTTGCCGCCCTTGTCCGTCCTGTACTCTATTTTTCCTGCCTTGACTTCCTTGATGGCCTTGGCCACGTCAAACGTGACCGTGCCGCTCTTCGGGTTGGGCATCATGCCCTTGGGGCCCAGGATCTTGCCCAGCTTCCCGACTTCGCTCATCATGTCGGGCGTGGCGATTATCTTGTCGGTGTCCAGCCACCCCTCCTTCAACTTCGCGATGTACTCGTCCGCCCCCACCATGTCCGCGCCCGCCTCCCTGGCCTCCTTCTCCTTCTCGCCCTTCGTGATGACGAGGACTCTCACGGTCTTTCCGATGCCGTGGGGCAGCACTATCGTGCCCCTGAGCTGCTGGTCGGAGTGCCTCGGGTCGACGCCGAGCCTGGCCGCGACCTCGACGGTCTCGTCGAACTTGGCGGTCGCGTTCGTCTTGATGAGCTCGATGGCCTTCTCGAGCGGAAACTTCGCCGCTCCGTCGAACGACTCGACGGCGGCCTTGAATCTCTTCGCAAGCTTCATACCTGTGTACCTCGCCTCACACGGTCCTTCCGGGCCGTCATCCGGTTCATTCCTCGACTTCGATGCCCATGCTTCTGGCCGTGCCCTCGACCATGCTCATGGCCATCTCCAGGCTCGCGGCATTCAAGTCGGGCATCTTCATCTGGGCAATTTCCTTGACCTGCTGCTTCGTCACTTTGCCGACCTTCGTCTTGTTGGGTTCGCCGGAGGCCTTCGCGATTCCGGCAGCCCGCTTGAGCAGGATGGAGGCCGGAGGAGTCTTCGTGATGAAGCTGAAGCTGCGGTCCTTGTAGATCGTCACGACCACGGGAATGATCAGGCCCGGCTGGGCCTGAGTCCGCGCGTTGAAAGCCTTGCAGAACTCGACTATGTTGACTCCGTGCTGCCCGAGAGCGGGCCCCACCGGAGGCGCGGGCGTAGCGTTCGCCGCCGGAATCTGAAGCTTCACCATCGCAGCAACAGGCTTTGCCATTTCGGTCTCCCAATCCTCTTTTCAGAGTCTCTCTGCCACAGACAACAAGGACTCAATACTCGCTCTGCATGGCTCGGACGAAGAGCACAGCATGAGTCCTAGATGCTCTGAACTTGGAGAAAGTCAAGTTCGACTGGGGTAGCTCTCCCAAATATGCTCACCATGACCTTGACTTTCCCCCGTTCAGAATTTACCTCGTCCACGACGCCCGTGAAATCGCTGAACGGGCCGTCGACTACTCTCACATGTTCGCCTATCTTGAACGGAACGGACGGAGTGGGCTTCGCCACTTTCCCTTCCGCGTCAAGACCCAGCACCCTCCTCACTTCCTCTACCCGAAGCGGGATGGGATCGCGCCCCGTGCCCACGAATCCGGTGACTCCCGGGATGTTCGTGACCAGGTGCCGCGTTTCGTTGGACATGTCCATCTCGATCAGCACGTAGCTGGGGAACGTCTTCCTCTTCGTGATGGTCTTCTTTCCGTCTTTCATCTCGGCGAAGTCCTCGGTGGCCACCAGCACCTGCGCGAAGTTCGCCTGCATGGCCTGGGACGCGATCGCCCTCTCCAGATTCGCCTTCACCTTGTTCTCGTGGCCGGAGTACGTGTGCACCACGAACCACTGCTTCGGAGGGCCCGCCTCGACCGCCGGCTCCGCGCTCTCGGGCGCGGCCACCGCGCTTTCGTCCTGAGCGGCCGTTTCCTCGGCCTGGGTGACGGCCTCGTCCGGACCGGGGGCCTCTTTCTCGGCCGCGGAGCCTGCGTCGTCCCCCTCGGAAGCTACGGCCTCCGCTTCGGGCCTAACGTCCTCGACCGGGGTTTCCGCGGTTTCCGCCTCAGATGCGGCGGCCTCAATCGGGGCCTCGGCCGGAGAATCGGCCGGGGAATCGAGTTCCTTCGCCTGAGAGGCTTCGACCTGGCTCAGGCGAATCGGCTTTGCCTTTTTGGGCTTCGCGGCCTTGGCCGCGGTCCCGGCGCTTTCGATCTCGGAATTCTTGGTCTGTTTCATTATCCTCGCCCTGAAGGCGCTCTAGAATGCCAGTCTCACCAGCGAGTAGAGGACCCAGTCCACCACGCCGATGAAAGCCGAAATCACCAGGCACGAGACTATGACCACGATCGTGGAGTCCTTGAGCTCTGCCCTGGTGGGCCAGGTGACTTTCGACATCTCGAGCCTGACCTCTTTCAGAAAAATCTTGAGTCTTTCGATGAACTTCTTCACTTCTATCCGTTCCTTGGTTTGAAACCGGAGCCGGCCGCTTCCGCGATCCGTCCGGGTCACCACTCTCGCTCTGGCAGGCGTGGAGGGATTCGAACCCCCAGCCCCCGGTTTTGGAGACCGGTGCTCTAACCGTTAGAGCTACACGCCTTCTCCAGTCATCGCGCCGGGCCGGTGAGCGGTCCAGGCCCCGTGCGTGCCGCTAACGTGTCTCCTTGTGCACGGTGTGCGTACGGCAGAAGGGACAATACTTCTTGAGCTCCAGTCTTTCCTGGTGCTTCCGCTTGTCCTTCATGGACGAATAATTCCGTCTCTTACACGTCGTGCAGGCAAGTGTTATCTGTTCTCTCACTCTTGCTCACCAATCCTGACTCGGATCCGTCTCTTACAGATCCAGTATTTCGGCGACCACGCCGGCTCCAACCGTGCGGCCACCCTCGCGGATAGCAAACCGCAACTCCTTCTCCAACGCGATCGGCGTGTGAAGCTCTATCTCCATCGTCACGTTGTCTCCAGGCAT
>CAZMZP010000067.1:0-4667 GCA_964570935.1 uncultured bacterium | reverse complement strand
GTAACGGTCCTTCGGACGCGCCGGGTTCATGCCGTGGTAGAACATCATCGCCGCGGCGCCCGCGAAAAGCAGTGGCGGAAAGAAGTCCGAGCCAAGCGCCGCCGGCCACAGCGGCTGCCACCCACCCAGAAACAGGACCGTGGCCATGCAACAGATGGTGATCATGTTGGCGTACTCGGCCATGAAGAAGCTGGCGAACTTCATGCTGCTGTATTCGGTGTGGAACCCCCCCACCAGCTCGTTCTCGGCCTCCGGCAGGTCGAACGGAAGCCGGTTGACCTCGGCGAACGACGCCAACAGGAAGACCAGGAAACCCACGGGCTGGAGGAAGACGTACCAGACCCGGGACTGACCGGCCACCAGGTCCGAAAGACTCGCGGAGCCGCAGAGCATCAGCACCCCGACGACGGAGAAGACCAGACAGAGCTCGTAGCTGAGCATCTGCGCCGCTGAGCGCAGTCCGCCCAACAGCGGATACTTGCTGTTGGACGCCCACGCTCCTAACACAATCCCGTACACGCCCAGGGACGAGATGGCGAACACATAGAGGAGTCCAACGTTCACGTCCGCGATCCCGAGCGGGATCCGGCGACCCCAAAGCACCACGGTGTCTCCGAAAGGGATGACCGCAAAGGTGGCGAACGCCGCTCCGAACGACAGAGCCGGCGCCAGCACGTACAGGTACCTATCGGCCTGCGACGGGATCACGTCTTCCTTGAGGAGCAGCTTTATGCCGTCCGCGATGGGCTGGAGAAGCCCGAAGGGCCCCACCCTGTTCGGCCCGATACGCACCTGGATGCGCGCTATCACGACGCGCTCCATCAAAGTGAGATAGGCCACCATCAGGAGGAGCGCGATCAGGACCACGACTGACTTGACCAGCGCTATGAGGACGAGCTCGAACATCCTGCTCCCACTCCGATCTTTTCAAGACTCACCATTGTCACTTCGTCGCGCGAGCTCACGAGCACCCCCGGACCGGCGCCCGGGAAGCCGAAGGGCACGAACACAACGCCCGGCATCAGGCGCTCAGAGCGGACGGCCGCCGCCCTGACCCGGCCCAGCGAGGACACGACCTCCACGGTGTCGCCTTCCCCTATCGCCAGCCGCTCGGCGTCGGCCCGTGGAATCTCGACAAACAGCGACTTCGGTATCTTCGGGTGCGAGGTCAGGTCCCGGGCCCAAACCCATTGCGAGACTCCCGCTGTCCCGCACAACAGGACGAAACCGCCGGCCTCAGGCAAGGGTGAGGACGCAGGCGCGGCTGCCCTGCGCGGGGGGACGGATGCCTGGGTCGGCGCGCGCGCAGTGCCGCATTCTTCGGCCGGACCGGCGACCGGACCATCACCCTGCTTCTTCTCGAAATCCCGGAGCGCGAGCCAGGTCTTGGAATGCGTCTTGCGCGACGTCGACTCGCCTGGGAAGACTCCCTCCGACCCGGCCAGCGCTTTCAGAGTTTCCTTGAGATTCCAGCCATAATGCTTTTTCAAGTATGAAAATACGGCCTCTGCCTCGCCCAGCTCCGCAACCTTGCCGGCTGCCTGATGCACCAGGCGCAGAAGGGGAAACAGGAGCGAGTCCTCCCCGTGCGCCGAAGCCTGCGGGCGTAGGCCAGTCAGCCTCCCCTCAAGGTCCGTAAACGAACCCTTCTTGTCGAAGATGCCCTGGAGCGGAAGGTATACGTGCGCCATTCCGGCCGTCTCGTTCACGGTGTCGCCCTGCACAAACAGGAACTCCACCTTTTTCAAAGCCTGTTCGACCTCCGCCCTGTCCTGGCATTCAGCAAGAGGGTCCGCTCCGAACACGAAAAGCGCTCTCAGCTTGCCACCCCTGGCGGCCTCGACAAGGCCCGAGAAACCCGCGCTGTCCGGTGCCGCTTCGCCGCGGTCAACCCTGCGGCCGCCGACCGCAGACTCTCCGTCCAGAACGCCGAGCTCGAGCGCGCCGCGCGCGTTCCCGCGGCCGAACAGGAACAGAGGCACGGTCTCCGCGCCGAGCGCCGACCTTGCCGCACAGACCCTGAGAACAGAGGCCAGGACGCCATAGACAAACCGGCTCTCCAGAAGCTGGCTCCCGACCACGACACCGAGCTTCCGTGAAGTAGCCCAGAACCCCAGTCGCGAGTCGAGCTCCCGGCCGGCGATACCGCCGTCACCCTCCTCCGCGCCGGCGCCGCGGCCCGCCTCTTCAGGGTTCTCCGCTTGTGCGACTCCTTCGGTCGTCTTTACGAGTCCCAGCGCTATGTCCTTGACCATGCCGGCGCAGTCACGAGGCGTGGCCGCGACCCAGGTCATCTGAACGCCGGCCGGCTCCGGCCTCCTGGGGCCCAGCGCAATGATCCTGACGCCCGACTCGTCCCGGGCGACGTCAGGACACACGGTGGTGCCTCGACCCGCCTTGTCGCTCCCCTCCGCGCCCCCACCAGAGGCCAGGCCCAGGGCCTGCAGAATCTCAAGCCCTGCCACGGGCGCCTCTTCGTAAGGGTCGGCGCACAGAAGCAGCACTGAATCGCAGCCGGCCAGGTCGCTGACGCGAGCCTGCGCCAGCAGGGCGTCGCGCAGGAGCTGCCTTTCGTCCTTCCCCACCGGGCCTGGCGCGCATGACCCGAAGCTCACGTTTTGGCATTTCATGCCGTCCCTGAACACGTGCCGGAGCGCGAACACCTCTTCGTTCGTGACCAGAGTCCCGCAGACGACACCGATGCTCTGCGGTCCGCTTTCCTTGGAAATCGTCCTCAGCCTTCCGGCGACCGTCTGGGCGGCCACGTCCCACGGCACCTCGATCTGACGGCCGTCTTCCATGACCAGAGGCCGCGATTCTTCTCTCTGGTGTGCCGCGAACCCGAATCTGCCCAGGTCACAGATCCAGGGCGTGCGAGACTTCTCGCGGGTCAGCATCCTCAGTACGCGTCCGCCGCGCGTCTGCTGCAGGGTGAGACAGCCGGCGGAGCAGAGCGGGCAGGAGGACGGCGCTTCCGTCAGCTCCCAGGACCTCGCCCTGAACCGGAACACCCTGTCCGTGAGCGCTCCAACCGGGCAGATTTCCGTCACGTTGCCCGAGAATGGGTTTCGAAGCTCCTTGCCCAGATACGGGCCGATCGACGTCCTGTCACCGCGCTCGAAGACGCCTATGTCGCCGGCCAGGCTTACCTCGGACGCGAACCGCGCGCACCTGGTGCAGTGCACGCACCTGTTCATGTCGCGCGAGACGAAAGGCCCCACGTCCTCCCGCGCGAAAGTCCTCTTCTCGAACCCGAACCTGCCGCGGCCGTTGCCGTACCAGAACACGTAGTCCTGGAGCTTGCACTCGCCTCCGGCGTCGCAGACGGGGCAGTCCAGAGGATGATTGACCAGCAGGAGCTCCAGCACCGTTTTGCGCGCGTCTTTCACCTGCTGCGTGTCTGTCTTGACTCTCATGCCGTCGCACACGGCGGTCGAACACGCGGGCTGGAGCTTGGGAGTGCCCTCAACCTCGATCAGGCACACCCTGCAGGAGCCCTTTATCGACAGCTTTCTGTGGTAGCAGAGATGAGGTATGTAGATTCCGGCCTGCGACGCGGCGTTCAGCACCGTCGTGCCGGGCGCCACCTCGATGGTCCTGCCGTCTATCGTCACCTTGAGAGTCATAGTTAGATCACACAGTCCTGCCGGCGGCGGCGGACTTCAACGGACACACCTTCTGCCTGACGTGCGATTCGTATTCCTCTCTGAACCTGGCAATCGTGCTCTGGGCCGGGATGACGGCCGCGTCACCCATCGGGCACTGCGTCTTTCCCGAGATGCCTGAGGCGAGCTCCAGCAGCAGGCCGATGTCGGCCGGGACGCCGCGACCGGACTCGATTCCGTCCAGCAATCGCTCCATCCAGCCCAGCCCCTCCCTGCACGGAGTGCACTGGCCGCATGACTCGTGCCTGTAGAACCTCGTCAGGCCGAGAGCGACTTCCACCATGCAGGTCGTGTCGTCCATGACTATCACGGCTCCGGAACCCAGCGCCGTCCCGGCTGCCGCCAGAGAATCGAAGTCCAGTTTCACGTCCACGTGCTCGGCGGTGATCACGGGAGTGGAGGAACCTCCGGGCATGACCGCCTTGAGCCGTCGCCCGCCCTTGATGCCCCCCGCGTGTTCGAAAAGCAGCTCCCGCAGAGTCGCTCCGAGCGGCAGCTCGTACACGCCCGGCCGTTCCACGTGACCGCTGACGGCGAAGAGCTTGGGCCCCGTGTTCCCCTTGCTGCCTATAGAGGCGAACCATTCCGGGCCGTTCCGCACTATCGAAGGGACGCAGGACAGAGTCTCCACGTTGTTGATCACGGTGGGCCGGCCGTACAGGCCCACGCTCGCCGGGAACGGCGGCTTGAGCCTCGGCAGCCCCCTCTTTCCTTCCAGCGACTCCAGCAGAGCCGTCTCTTCTCCGCAGATGTAAGAGCCGGCTCCCCTGTGTACGTGAACCCTGAGACCGAATCCGGTCCCCAGGACGTTCGGACCCAGAAAACCGCCGGCCTCGGCCTCGGACACGGCGCGCTCCAGCCGCTCCGCGCCGAACGCGAACTCTCCTCTTATGTATATGAACGCCTCCGCCACGGACAGCGCGAAGCACGAGATGGCGATTCCCTCCAGAAGAAGATGAGGGTCGTTTTCGATGATGACTCTGTCCTTGAAGGTCCCGGGCT
>CAZMZP010000066.1:0-23118 GCA_964570935.1 uncultured bacterium | reverse complement strand
CCTGGTAGACCCACGCGACATGGAAGGCGGGAGAAAAGTCCTGAGCGCCGCCGCCCTGACGTACGTGGCAGCCGCCGCGGTGACTGCCAGCCATCTGATAAGACTGCTGATGCTGAGGAGCAGCAGGGATTGAACTGCCTGAGCGCGTTGGACCTCCGGCGCGGCAGACGGAACAAGGGAAACATAAGGGGCTTGCCTCACGTTCTCGAGAGGCAAGCCCCCGGTCTATAGGTTGCGGCCAGTGCGTCACCCTCTGACTGGAGGTGAGCCCCGACCTCATCTTCTTGCTAGATTCTGCCGCAGACCAACGAGTTCCACGCGCGCTGCGGCACGCTCCCTAGCCCTGAGACACCATGTCTTTGAGTTCTTTAGATACCTTGAACACCGGCACTTTCCGCGGAGGAACCGGAACAGAGTCACCCGTCCTCGGGTTCCTGGCGATCCGCGCCTTCCTGTCCTTCACCTTGAACGTCCCGAACCCGCGTATTTCGATGTGCTTCCCAGCTGCCAGCGCCCTCGAGACCGCGTTCAGGAATTCGTCCACGGTATCCGCCACGTCTTTCTTCGTAAGGCCTGTCCGTTCAGCGATTTCGTCAACAAGCTCAGCCTTCGTCATCTGAAAACCTCCCTGCAGATGTGCCCGAGCGGCTCAAAGGTCCTAACGTTATCTTCTTCAACAGGCTAGGACAGAAAATAATCGCACTGTCCCTCAGGGCGGTAAATTATCCATGTCCCAACTTGTTGTCAAGCTTTTTTTTGCGTGGAATCACGTTAGCGGCTCACTGTTGGCCGCCCGGCCGGTGCCGGATGATGACCAGCCGCGCGGCTCCTGAATGGCCCGCCGGCCACATTCTGCAAGCGCCTGCGGTGCAACTCGCAGGAGGACGCCCGGGGCCGGATCGCCGGAACAACACCTCGTCAAAACCGCCACCTTAGCGGGTGCATTTTCAACAGGTTGCGGCGCCCCGAACGACAGCGATGCCGCACCGCCTCTGGCACGCTGCTTGCGATTGGGAGTCTAACGGAGACCGTTGCGGACGGCTCTCCAGACAGAGGTAGTTGGGAAGAGGGGAGTTGACTACAGCGCAGCGGATGACAAAGTGCCATCGTCCACACCCTAGGAACTCACTCCAGTCGTTGGGCCACTCCCTCTTCCCGCAAAGAGGCAAAAGCCCCGGTCGAAAGGCCGGGGCTTTAAGCTTTGCGCCCCAGCTCATCGAGGCGGTTCGGCGCCGCCAGGCGGTGGCTCGGTGTCGCGAGGCCCGGTGACCCAGCGCCGACCGTTCCGCCGCGGCGGCCGCCCGACCCTGATCGCTCCACTGCGACTACGACGGCCGCCCGACGCTGATCACTCCACTACGACTACGACGGCCGCCCGACGCTGATGCCCTCATCCCCATTCGACTCACACCGTCCCGGCTTTTTTGGTTGACAGCTGCACTGTTCGTGCATATTACTTTCGCTGTGAGCGTTGGGCAGCCGGAAGCGGCGCGCAAGACTTGCGACTGTTTGAATCGCCCAATATCGAACCTTGAGCAAAGGGGGTCATCGTGAGAAGGAACGTCTTTCTGATTGCACTGGCCGTTTCGGTCGCGCTTGCCGCTCCCGTTTGCGTCGCACCGGACGCGGTGGCCCTGGGCGGCGGCACTGGCGCACCCAGCTGGTATTTCACGGTGCCCAAGGCAAGCACGATTCAGCCGCGAAGCTTCATGATCGGGCTTCCGTACATCGAGTACTCCCCAGCCCAGAACCTGGAAGTCGGGCTGCACGGCCTGAAGTACCGGCTGGAAGGCGTGACCGCCTATCCCTTCGCCCTGGGAGTGGACCCGATCCTCTCGTTCGCGTACGCGTACGCGGTCTGGGAGCTGCCTGCCGGGAGCGACGACATGACTCTGGGAGTCAAGGTGTCCCCGCTATTCCTGCTGTTCGGGTTCGAGAAGCAGCTCAACGAAAACGTCAGTTTCGTGGCGGAGGTGAACGACGGAGCCCTTGCCGGGCTCAGGGTGCAAATAGACCCCAATTGGCACGTCGAGTTCGGGGCTGGGGTCGCGGCTTACGGTGTGTGGCGGGCCGATCCGTTCGAGCACAGGGGAATCCACCACTACGACTTCGACAACATAGATTTCGAACCCACGATTTGGGCGGGATTCGCCTACTCGGACTTCATAGGCAAGTACACGGAATAGCTGCGGCGTGAACGGGCACGCGGCGCGGACTGGCGGCGGGTAGCGCGGACTGGCTACGGAGTCGGCATCGCCCGCCGGGCTCCTGGGGCGGCTCAGCCCGCCGGGTTCCGGCGCCCGGGTCACTTGTTTATCATCACGTCCAGCGCCCTGGCGATGTTGAACAGGTCATACTCCATCATCGCCAGCTTACACCTCTTCTCTGCCTCGTGATAGCATGCGCAGAGCACCCTGAACTTCTCCTCTCCCTCCCTCTCCGTCTCTACCCATCCGTCCTCGCAGAGCTTCTTGCAGAAAGGGCACCACAGCGTCTTGCTCTTAGGCATTGAATACCCCCGGCCTGACGAACGCCAGTGTGTGATTCTTGCGGACGACTCCCGAGACGACGCCGGCGCGCCCGGGCGCTGGCCTCAGCGTGAGCCTCCGGCGCAACCTCTAATCAAGGAAGACCGCGGAAGCCACCACGGTGGACCACTGCCTGGTGATGATGGCCGACTGCGCGATGTGCGTCGTCTTCACGATGAGGTCGCTTATCTTGAACTCCTCTTTCTTCTCGTCCCAGTTCTTGTTCTCGTCGAACTCTATGCCGAGAGTGGACGCCAGCATGGAAGCAGCAAGGTCCTCGGCGTATTCTCCGGCCGCCTCGTCCGTCTGTCCGAAGGCGTGGTGCTCGCTCAGGTATCCGTACGCGTTCTTGTCGGCGGGCACGGCGCATCCGATGGAAGCGGCCACGAGCCGGCGGGGTTCGTTGCTGCTCAGGGTGCTCATCACGCAGTAAGCGATCATTCCCGGCACGAGCTCCTTCAGGCCCTCGTTTCTCGAGATTATCTTGCAGTTCGGAGGAAAGATGCTCGAGACCCGAACCAGGTTCAACTTCTCGATTCCGGCGTCCCGCAGGGCCAGCTCGAACGACTGGAGTTCCTCGCGGTGGGAGCCCACGCCGTTTGTGAAGAACACGCGCGTCGGGATCATGATGGACCTCTGTCTCCTATCCGCGGCCTCGACTGTTTGAGGAGTCTCTCGCGCGACCGCAACGGATGCCGGCTCCGTCGAGGGCTTGTTTCCCGCCGAGTTCGTGGGAAACGGCCTGGGACCCTTGTCTGTTGACTCCATGTTCGCCCTTCCTCCTTTTTGGTGGCTGCACTCTCCAGAAGCCGCCGGGCGCGCGTCTGGGCGTTGACTAATGGCCCGGCGTGATGGTATAATTATGGTTGAGAGGAGCGGAGTTCAGACCCTGCCGCGTTCGTGTCACTTCCTTCCCTCACGCTCAGCCTTGTCCGCACTCGAGCGTGCCAACTAAGGGCAGAGCGGAAGGAAAGACGAGTGAAGGCGGGGCTCCTCTCATTTTCTTTTGCGCTGGCGCCGTCCCGGTCGCGCATTCCGCGCCGCGCGTCCCGGTCGTTGCCGGGCGCGCTTCTTCGGTCTCCCGTTCTTCCGGCGCCTCCCCCGCGCCACACCGCCTCTAGTCCCCGGACGCGTCCGAGGCGGCCGACGCAGCCAGACTCTCCGGCTCGATGCCCACGAACACCTGCACCGCCGCCGCGGATGAAGTGTAGGGTTTCCCCTTAACGTCCAGCTTTATCCTCTGCGAGAACGACTCTCTTCTCGCCGTGACATCAATCGGTTCAGTGTAAAGCGAATCCGTCAGAGAAACAACGCTCGCGGGGCCCGTCACGGACGTGGACTCGGGAGACGCCGTGGGTTCACCCGCCAGAACGTATCCCTCCGGCGGCCTTCCCAGGACCAGGGGCATGACGCGGACTTGCTTCGACATCTTTCTTTCGATGAGGATGTCAAGCTGCTCTGGGCCCGCGAAGTGCGTGACCAGCAGGTTGGAGCCGGCCGGAAGAGGCACATCTCCGGACGACAACGTGCGCTGGAATCGCCCCGGCCCGGCCTGTGAGACGTCCACGTCGATGTGCACCGGCGCCAGCCGAAGCCTGATGAGATTCTTGAGTCTCCCGCTCAGGGTCACGCTGACGTCCCTCGGGATCTCGCCGGTCCAGGTCAGGGAATCCGGCAGCCCCTTGAGCACGACCGGCACGCGGAACGTGAGCTCGTCCTCCCGCTCCGTCCTCACGTGGAAGTAGACCAGGAGCGCCAGCGCGATCGCCGCGAGCTTTATGCCCAGGTTTTCACGGAACACGCGTCCAAGTGCGTTCATTCTACGGCTCGCTTCCTGTTGCGACCCTTTCCTATTGGGAGTGAATCGAAAGCCCGTGCACCCCCTCGGCCGCTTCCATCACGGCCTCCGAGAGTGTCGGGTGGGCGTGTATTGTCTCGCCGAGCGCCCTCGCAGTCAAGCGCTGAGCCACGGCCAGGACGCCCTCGTGCACGAGCTCCGTGGCGTGGGGGCCTATTATGTGAACGCCCAGCACGACGTCCGTCGCGGCGTCCGCGACGACCTTGACCATGCCGGCGATTTCGCCCAGCACCTGCGCCCTGCCGAGCGCCCGAAAGTTGAAGCTTCCGACGTTCACTTTGAGGCCCCTCTCCACGGCCTGGGCCTCCGTGAGGCCCACGCTGCCCACCTCCGGCCGCGTGAACGTGCACGACGGAACCGCCGAGTAGTCCATGGTCTTTCCGGCGGCCGTCAGGGCATTCTCGACCGCCACTATCGCCTCCCTTGAGGCCGAGTGCGCGTACATCTTCTTTCCCACGACGTCGCCGGCCGCGTAAATTCCGGCCGAGCTCGTCTCCATGTGTTCGTCCGTCTGGATCTCGCCCCTTGCCCCGCACATCACTCCGGCCTTGTCCAGCGAAAGCCCGGCAGTGTTGAACCGCCGGCCCACGGACACGAGGACTCTCTCCGTCTCAACCTCGTTCCCGCTCCTGAGGGTGGACTTGACCGATGCTGGGTTCACGACGCACTTGAGAACGCTGTCCTGCGTCACGAGGTCTATCTTTCGCTTCCTGAGCTCCCTTCCCATGACCGACGAGACGTCGCTGTCCTCGGTCGGGAGGGCTCTGTCCAGGATTTCCACCACCGTAACGCAGGTTCCCAGAGCGCTGAAGATGAACGCGAACTCGCACCCTATCGCGCCCGCTCCGACGATGAGCATGCTCCTGGGGGCGGCCTCGAGCTCCAGCGCCTCGGTGCTCGAAAGCACTCTCGAGCCGTCGAACGGCAAGCCGGGAAGCTCCGCCGTCTCGGAGCCGGTGGCGATCAGGATTTTCCTCGCGGACAGTCGCTCAAGTCCGGCCGCGGCCGGCGGCGCCGCGCCGCCCGCCGTTTCTGCCCCCGCCACCTCGACCGTGCGCTCGTTCACGAAGCGCGCCTCTCCGCTGACGACAGTGACACCGCGCTTTGCCAGGAGGCTCCTCACGCCCTTCACGAGCGTGGCCACGACCTCCCGCTTCCTCTGCACGGCCGCGGCCAGGTCCGCGGTGACCCGTCCGTCAACACGGACGCCGAGCGACGCGGAAGACTTCGTCTTCTCGTACAGGTCCGCGAACGCGACCAGGCTCTTCGTGGGGATGCAGCCGCGGTTCATGCACACGCCGCCCACCTCGGCCTTCTCGACCAGACAGACTCTGCCGCCGAGCTGCGCTGCGCGGATGGCTCCAACGTACCCGGCCGGTCCGGCGCCGATTACAAGAAGGTCGAACTCCTGCATCTCTTGTTCCAGGGCTTCTTCGGGGGAAGTCCTCAGTAAAACGAAGGGAACGGCCCACCAGAGGGATCAATGACTCGAAGACGAGCGGCAGTATACAAACGCAAAAAAGAGCGTGTCAAGATTTTTTGCCCCGGGCCGGCTGCCGAACGCTTCCGGCACACCGCCCTCGAAGCGGGGCCGCCGTCCCCGCCTACACCCTCTTCACGTAGATCCCCTTCGCGATCTCCTCGTCCAGCCCGACTGTGGTCTCCCCGACCTGCACCACGTAGGACGGCGTCTTCTGATGCAGGTGCATCGTGCTGCCAGGCACGACGCCGAACCCGGCCAGCCGGTCAAGAGTCGCGTGCAGGGCCGGGACGACGAACACGACGGCGACGTCGGAGCCGACCTCCACGTCCGTGAGTCTCCCCACCAGGGGCTGCATCTTCGTCTCCACCCTTGCGCAGCACGCGCCCCTGGGTATCGGCATGCCGTGCGGGCAGACCGGCGGGTGCCCCAGAAACGTGCAGATGCTTTCGGTCACCCGGGGGCTCAACACGTGCTCGAACCTGCACGCCGCGTCCGCGATTTCGGCGTCCTCCAGCCGGAGCACCTGCGCCAGCAGCACCTCCGCCAGCCGGTGCCGCCTGACAATCTCCCTGGCGGTCTCCTCGCCCCCGCGCGTGAGCGCGACCGTGTCGTTCCGGGTCGCGACGAGCTTCTCCGAAGCCAGAGCCCTTATGACTTCAGTCGGGTTCTCGTCCTTGCTCGCCTTCACGGCCCTGCTCAGGAGCTCGTCCCCGCGCTCCCGGAGCGTCCAGAGGAGCTCCAGCATCTCCTCCATTCTTTCCTTCTCCATTGTTCCTCCGTGGCCGGGCTGTGATCTTCGACGCCGCGGCGGCGCGACGCGCGCCCGGCGTCCCCTGAACGGCCGCCGGCCGGGCTACAGTATCTTGAAGTGTCTCAGCGCAAGGTTGAGAAGACCTCCCACCAGGAACGCGAACGGAAGCACGAACCCCACGATCCAGAGCGTAACCTTGGGCCCTCTCTCCTTGAGTATCATCAGGAAATTGGCGAAGCATGGTATGAAAAGTGTGATGGTCACAAGACTCACGACTATCTGCACCGGGTCCAGCTGTCCCCTCTTGGCCAGGACGAAGAGCCCCGCCGCGCCGTAGTCGCGTCTCAGGAAGCCGATGATGAAGGCCTGCGTCGCCTCCCGGGGTAGCGAGAGCCAGCCCACGATGAGCGGAGCGGCCGCTCTCTCGACCGCCTTGAGCGCCCCCGACTTGTCCAGCAGGAAAAGGATGAGCGTGCCCGCGACGAAGAGCCAGACGGCCTCCTTCAGGTACCATTCGATTCTGGTGCCCGTCTTTATCAGTATGTTGGACAGCTGCGGCAGCCGGAGCGGCGGGATCTCGAGCAGGAAGTCAGACTTCTTCCCGGGGAGCACTTTCGCCGCCATCGCGCCCGCCAGGAACATCACGCCGATGAGCGTACCCAGCCAGACGACCGCCGCGACGGGAGAGAGCCCCCCCAGCATCCCGAGTATGACGCCCAGTTGAGCCGAGCAGGGCACGGCCAGGGCGAGCAGGAGCGTCACGATTATCCTCTCCTTGCGCGTCTCCATCACCCGCGCGGTGAGCGTGGCCATCGTGTCGCAGCCCAGACCCAGCACTATCGGAAGCACGGCCTTTCCGCTCAAGCCCATCTTCTTGAACACCCTGTCAGTCATGATGGCGAGCCGCGGGAGGTAGCCAGAGTCCTCCAGCATCCCGAAGGCCACGAAGAAGGTCCCCACAATGGGGAGGATTATGCCGAACGCGTAGGTGAGCCCCATCGTGACGACGCCGTACTCGCCGACGAAAAGCTCCCTGACGAAGCCCGACGGGAGCGTCCTTTCGGCGACGTACACGAAGAACGGGTTGATGTACCTGCCGAAGACGGTGCCTTCCATAAAATCCACGAACGTGCCCGCGCCAAGGCGCCCCACAAACTGATAAGTCAGCCACAGCACAACCGCCAGGAACGGAATCCCCCAGAGAGGATGCATCATGAGGAGGCCCAGCCTGGCCAGCCATCCGCGCGCCGCGCCTCCGCGCGACGACATCACCTGGCTCAGTACGGTGTCTATCACCGAGAGACGCGTGCGGTTGATAAAGTAATTGAGCGGCTCTCCGTAGCCCTTCTGAAGCCCGTCCGCGATCTGCCTGATGCGCGACCTTGCCTCGTGCGAGAGCCCAAGGAGCTTCTCCTCGATCGAGCTGTCGCCGGACAGAAGCATGAGGGCCAGAGACCTCTTCGATATCCTCGCCTCGGGCAGCAGGCCCTCTATCTCCGTCACCGCTTCCTCTATGCTGTCGGCGTACCTGACGCGAAGCGTGGGCACACGGGCGGACAGCGCGACGTGCGCGATCTTGTCCACGCCGCGCTTCTGAGTGGCTACGGTCGGTATCACGTGGATTCCAAGAAGCTGCGAAAGGCCGTCCGAATCGATGGAAATGCCCCTGCTTCTGGCCTCGTCGTACATGTTGAGCGCGAGCACGACCGGCAATCCCATCTCCGCGAGCTGGAGCGTCACGAGGAGCCCTCTCTTCAGATTCTTGGCGTCGGCGACCTGAATGACGACCCGCAGGGCGGAGTCAAGAAGGAGGTCTCGCGTGACTTGCTCGTCCTCCGACATCGGTACGAGGCTGTTGACGCCCGGAGTGTCGACCAGGAGGCACTTTTCCTTGCAGAGCTTCGCGTGTCCGGTCGTCACTTCGACCGTCGTGCCCGGGTAGTTGGAAACTGTGACGTAGCGGCCGGTGAGGAGTCCGAAGATGACGCTCTTGCCGACGTTGGGGTTTCCGACGAGAGCCGAGACGGGTTGGGGTCGCGCCACGTGCTACTTGCGGCCCTGGCCGCCGCTCCCCGGCTTCTGGGTCTCAGTCGGCTGCCTCTGAAGCCCGATTCTCTCGAACATCAGGAGCAGAGCTTTCTTCTTGGCCCTGCTCTTGTGCGGAGTACCCTTCTTTATGAGAGTGCCCTCCCCCTCTTTGAGGACGATCGTGCCGTCGGGAGTCTCTATCTCGAGCTGCCCGTCCAGGCACAGGAAAAACTCGTCTCCGGGGTGCTTGTGGGACACGAACTCACCCTTGAAAAGACAGAGATACACGTGGTGACCGTCGATGCAGGCCACCTCCTGCGGCTTCCAGGGTTCCTTGATCTTCTTGCTGACGTCCTTGAGCTTCGTTTTCATGGCCACCTGCTCCTCAGATTTCCTTGAGCAACCTCGTAACGTCGTTCTGGAACACTTCCTTCTTTCTGTAGCCGACGTACTTGCGATAGATCTTTCCGTCCTTGCCGATCACGAACGTGGTGGGGATTCCCCTGATGCCGCCGTAGTTCTTGACGACCTCGCCCGTACCCATCACCACGACGTACGGAATCTTCCATTCTTTCACGAACGCGGCCACCTCGCGGATGCCGGTCCTGTCCAGCGAGACGCCGATGATGACGAGGCCGTCGTCCTGGAACTCCTGGTGGAGCTCGATGAAGTGCGGGAGCTCCAGCTTGCAGGGAGGGCACCACGTGGCCCAGAAATCCAGGATCACGACCTTGCCCTTAAACTGGGAGAGCCGCACCTCCCTGCCGTCGAGACTCGTCAGCACGAAGTCGGGGGCGCCTCCGCCTTCCTTCGACCCTTTGTCGGAGGAGCAGGAAAGCGTGAGCAGCAGCAGTAAGGCGGCGGCCAGCGTGGCCGTCGTGGCGACCCTGGCGGCCGTGACTAAGCGGCGGTGCGTGACCAGGCGGCGGTGAGTCGTTGTGCGTTTCCTCATGTCGTGCGCGTCCCTTCGTGTGTAAGAGTGGGTCCTCGCGGCACGCTCCCGCGCCGGCGCCGGGGCTGCCGAAGCGGGGTCACCCGGCCCGCGCCCCTATTCCATTCCCTGGAACATGAAAGCCAGCCTCTGGAGGCTGTTCGTCAGAATCAGTATGCCCACGGCGATGAGCAGAAGCCCGCTCACGATTTCGACCTTCCTGTAGTGCTTCCTCATGCCTCGCATGAGGCCCATCGCGGCGTTCATGCCGATTCCCGCCGCGAAGAACGGGATGCCCAGGCCGAGTGAATACGCCGACAGGAGGAGCACGCCCTCCGAGACTGTCTCCTGCGTGCTCGCGAACGCCAGGATAGCGCCCAGGATCGGGCCTATGCACGGAGTCCAGCCGAACGCGAACGCCACGCCCACCAGGAACGAGCCGAAGAGCCCAAGCCGTTTGCTGGTGGCGTGAAAGCGCTTCTCGTAGTTCAGGAATGGAATCCTGAACACGCCCATGACGTGGAGGCCGAAGACTATGACTACGACGCCGGCGATTTTCGAGAAGAGCGGCAGCTTGTCGTTAAGGAACTGCCCGATGTAGGTCGCGGAGGCGCCGAGGCTGATGAACAGCGCGGAGAAACCCAGGATGAAGAGGAGGCAGTTGACCGCGATCTTCCCCAGTGACGATTTCGTCCGCGTCCCGTCCTTCATGTTCTCGAGCGACACGCCCGAAACGAACGAGATGTAGCCGGGAACGAGCGGAAGCACGCACGGAGAGATAAACGAAAAGAGACCCGCGCCAAACGCCGTGATGAGGTTGACTTTCTCCAATGTTTACTCCTTTTCCAGCCGAGGGCGGTAACACTGGCAAAAGGCTAGGTGAGTTCCAGGATGTTATGCAACTATAGCAGGGCAAGCGGGTTGGCGCAAGCGAGAACGCGGGGCGGCCGTGCGCCGAACGCGGGTCACGGGACTGCCTTCTCAAGAGTAAAATACAGTTCGCCCGAACCTTCGAGAGTCTGCGCGGCCGGCAGGTACCCATCCTTCTCCACTTCGAACAATCGGAGTTCGCCGGAGCCGTACACCAGCTTAAACTCTCCGTTCTCATCGCTGTAACATTGAAAATGGCGTTTTCCCCAGGCAACAGGGAAAGAAAGGTAGGAGGTTGCGTAGACCCGCGCGCCGTCGATCGGCGCGGCGGTCTCAACGTCAACGACATGGCCGACAACGACCCACTCACCGTAAACGCGCGGTTTCTCACACCCGGCCCCGGTCACTGCAAAGAACGTCAGCAGGAAGAGCGCCGGCAGAAGTCGCAACCTGTCAGTCATGAAATCCTCCCACGGCCGGCGACAGGTAAGGCCCGAGGAGTCGCCTGAGAAGATACGCGGCAGCAAAGCCCACGGCCAGCCCCAGCGCCGCGCCGGCCAGCACGTCAGTGGGATAATGCACGCCCACGTACACGCGCGAGTAAGCCACGAGGGCGGCTACGAAGTACAGCCAGACTCTCGGGCGGCGGTAGAAGCTGGAGACGAAGGAAGCCACCGCGAAGAAATTCGAGGCGTGGGCGGACGGAAACGAGAAGGAACGCGTGGTGTCCACGAGAAGCCTCACCGAATCCAGAGCGTACGGCGGCCTCGTTCTCGAGAACACCGACTTGAAAAGATTGGCCGAGGCTTGGTCGCTTATCGCGATCACGACCAGCGTTGCGAGCGCCACGATCCTGCCCCTTCGCCGTGCCCGCCAGAACAGCACGAGCCACAGCGCGCCCAAAACATAGATGAGAGGTTCTTTCTCCGTGATAAACGGCATCACGACGTCGAAGACCGGGTTGGCGGTCCTGACGTTGATGAGATAGAAGAGCCACGTGTCCCATCGCAGAATCAGGTTCAAACGGTCTCCTGTGGTCAGAGGTGCGGGAGGGCGGAGGCTACTCTGCCGCCGAGGCCGCGCGGGCGCCCGCGGCTACTGCGCCCCCTGCGCAGCCGAGGCATCGCCCGCGGACGCGTACACGCCGCAGTACTGCTTGACGGCGTTGGTCAGCAGGCCGGCCACTTCGTCGTGGAAGTCGTCCGACCGCATCAGGGAGGCCTCCGAGCTGTTGGAGATGAAGGCCACCTCCACCAGCACGCACGGAAAGTCGGCCGACTTGAGCACCGTGAAGCCCGCCTGTTTGACGCCTCTCGTGACCAGACTCCTGTGACGGCCGAGCGAGTCTATGACCTCTTCAGCCAGCTCGGAGCTCCTGGCGATGGCGTTTGACTGTTTCAAATCAGTCAGTATGGACACGATGTCTTCCTCGGCCTCCAGCGGCACTCCACCCACGAGGTCGGCCTCGTTCTCCATCTTCGCGAGCTCCCTTGCCGCCTCGTCCGTGGCCCCGGTCAGCGACAGGAAGAAGACCTCCGTCCCGAACGCTCCCCTGCTCCGCGAGGCGTTCATGTGGATGCTCATGAAGACGTCGGCGCCCAGGTCCTTCGCGATCTTGGTCCTCTTTCTCAACGGGATGAAGTAGTCTCCGTTCCTCGTGAGGTACGCTTTGATGCCCGGCACGGAGTCCAGTTTTTCCTTGAGTTTCCTGGCCAGCTTGAGACAGATGTCCTTTTCCCTGAGGCCGCCCCTTCCGACTGCGCCTGGGTCTTCTCCTCCGTGGCCGGCGTCTATCACGACGACCCGCGTCTTCTTCTCTTTGGGGAGCAGGGACGGTTCTCCGACCGGCACGGGCTCCTGCGGCGCCACTGACTTCTTCACGTCAACGACTATCCGATGCGGCTTGCCGTCCAGCTTTGTTAGATGGAAGACCTCGGACTCGGCCCGCCTGGGCAGGTCCACCACGATTTGCACGACTCCGCCCGAGAGGATGTTGAACCTGACCTTGTCCACCACTCCGTCCGAAACGGCGAGCTCGCGCACCGAAGAATGGAGCTTGGCCTTGGAGATCTCGATCACGATTCTGGGAGGGGAACCCAATTCCGAATGCCGGAACTTGGGTGAACCCGAGACGTCTATCACAATCCGCGTGTGGTCGGGAGCGGTCCAGTGCCTGACGCTCTGGACGGTCAGCGCGGCGCCGGCTTCGCAGGGCAGCATCAGAGCCAGGAAGAAAATTGCAGCGGAAATCAAGGCTGCGGGCGCCGCGTTCATGGGAGTCTTCACCTCGACGGCCCTCAGTCAACAACGACGTTGGACGGCAGCATGTACGGGACCGGGTCCAATGCCTTGCCGCCGTCGCGCACTTCGTAGTGAACGTGCGGAGCGGTGGCGCGGCCCGAGGTCCCGACGGTGGCGATTGTCTGGCCTCGCTTGACCGACTGTCCGTTCGAGACCTTGATGGAGCCCACGTGCGCGAACCACGTGGTTATGCCGTTTCCGTGGTCAATCGCGATCGTGAGACCGTACCCGGCACGGGTGGACGCGAACCTCACGACGCCGTCGGCGGGCGAGATTACGGGCGTCCCGCGCGGAGCGCAGAGGTCGACGCCCTCGTGGAAGGAGTTCGCGCCGGTGAAAGGATCCACCCTGTCGCCGAATTCACTCGACTTGAACCCTCCGGGCACGGGACTGACCGAAGGGGTGCGTTTCCACAGCTCGCGCCTGTCCTCCAGCTTCGTCACTACTTCCGAAAAACTCTCCCTCTGGAGCTGCGCCTGCCTTATGAGCTGGTCCAGCTCGCGCTGCGTGCCGCTCACGGACCTGGCCAGGCCCCCGTCGAACTCCGCGAGGGGGCTCTCCTCAAAGGACTCCGGTCCTCCGACCCCCATCCTCTTGACGTCGTCGTCCGTGGGCTCGAGGCCAGCGAGCAGGCGGGCCTGCCTTTCGAGGTCGAAGTTCCTCAACACAACGTGCCTGAGCTCGTCCACGGCCAGCGATATTTTGTCCAGTTTCTTCCGCAGGACCAGGTTCTCCGCCTTGAGAGCCGGGAAACTGTTCTTGTCGAAAACCGGGTCGAGCGAGTCTCCAAGCAGGAAAAAGGCCGCGAAGAGCGCCAGCGGAAGGGCCGCGGCGACCGACTTCAGCAGCTTGACGGGCAGTCGAAAACTGTGGACCTTCGAGCTCCCGTCGGGCACGAGTATGACCGTTACGTGCCTTCGTCTCAATCCTGCCCCCGTTTCTGTTTCGCGGTCGTCTTGATGGCCTCTATTTCCTTCTCTTTGTCAACGAGCAGGGCCCGGAGCATGTCAATCGACTTGAGATGCTTGGCCACCTCCGCGTCCCCGGCCACATCGGTGTTCTTTTCTTCCGTGAGCATGTGATGAACCCGACCGCCAAGGTCGGCCATCCCGTGCGCGATGTTCCGCCTGATGCCCACGATGTCGAGCTTCCGCACCCCGACCTTCGCGAGCTCGTCCGTCCTGTCGGCCGCGGACGAATAGAACTCGGCCACGTTCTTCTTGATCGATTCCCAGAGTGAAGGCATTTCCGCGTCCCTCTTCATTAATGGTACCCCGGACTTGGCTGGACTACCCCGAGTTTAGTGCGAGGT
Source organism: uncultured bacterium (assembly GCA_964570935.1). Taxonomy (GTDB): domain Bacteria; phylum Eisenbacteria; class RBG-16-71-46; order JAFGJU01; family JAFGJU01; genus JAFGJU01. The sequence continues at coordinate 9,056 of CAZMZP010000066.1, read as the reverse complement.
TAGGGTGTCGGCCGAGTGATGTCAACCCGTCATTTGCCGTGGCCGCCGGCTCTGGTATACTGCGGCCCGGATGTCATGCCATCGCAAGGAGGGAAAACCGTGAAGGTCCCACGCAAGGTCTACTTCATCGCCGACGCGCACCTGGGCGCGAACGCCGCCGTCGAGAGAAAGACGGTGCCGGCTCTGCTCCGCCTCATGGACGAGGTGAAGCGTGAGAAGTCGGCTTTGTTCGTCCTGGGAGACCTCTTCGACTTCTGGTTCGAGTTCAGGAACTCGGTCCCGAACATTCACCCGGCCGTGATCGCCAAGCTGTATGAGCTGGCCGCCGCGGACTGCCAGCTGGGTTTCGCCGGCGGTAATCATGATTTCTGGATGCTGGACTTCCTGAGACGGCAGGTCGGCGCCGTGGCCTCGGACGGCTGGATAGAGCGCGAGCTTCAGGGGAAGAAGATGTGCATGGCCCACGGCGACGGGCTGAGGAGCGGCGACACCGGGTACAAGATACTCAAGAAGATACTCCGGTCACCCGTCAACATCGCCCTGTACAGAATGCTCCCGGCCAGCATCGGCGTTCCGTTCGCCCTGGCGTGTTCCCGTGCAAGCAGGAAGACTTCCGTGTCTCAGATGACGCGGATAGCCGACAAGCTTTTCAATGAGGTGGCGCTCAGGAAATTCGAGGAGGGGTTCGACGTCGTGATACTGGGCCACGTGCACATGCCGTACGAAAGAACCCAGGGAGAGAATCAGTTCTTCATAGTGGGCGACTGGATCGAGAACCTGTCCTATCTCGTGATGGAAGGCGGCCGCATCACCAGTAAGCTCTGGAACCAGGCTTAGACCCGCAACGCCACGGCCCGCGCCGTCCGCCGTCGGTCCCGCCGCACCGCGCCGTCATGGCCGGTTCCGCGCCGCCCTGCCGCGCTGCCCCCCGCGCAATCACCCGCAGGCCGTCGCGCGACCGGCCGCCGAAGCCGCCCCCGCCCCGGCTACTTCAGCCGGTAGCTCAACGACACTCTGTGCGCGTCTCCGAGGTCGGAGTCTATCATCGAGTAAGCGTAGTTGAGGGAAAGCGCTCCCAGGCGGAAACCCGCGCCCGCCGATACGCCCTCGACGTCGTAGCCGGACTTGTAGCCGGCCGCCACGGACACCATTTCCCTGTAAGTGTATTCCGCGCCCGCGTGAACCTTGACGTCCTCGCCCTTGTAGGACACAACGTCCGCGGCCACGAGAACGACACTCTGCCATTGCTCCAGAGGAAACGCGTAGGCCGCGCCGCCTCTCACGGTCATCGGGATGGCGAACTCCTCGGCCACGAACTTCATGTCGGGTCCTACGTTGTACACGCCCGCGCCCAGCGACAGCCCCGCGACCGGCGTGTCGTACCTGCCCGCGAAGTCGAACGCGTATCCGCTCGCGGTCTCGTCGTCGATCTGTTCCAGCAGGAACTTGCCCGAGGCCCCGACGAAGACTCCCGGCTTGACACTCATGCCCCAGCCGCCGGTCGCGGCCACGTCGTAGAATCCGAAATGACCCAGAAAATTGCCGACGTCGTCATACCTCTCCAGCTCGCTCATGTAAAGGCCGGAGAACGCGGCTCCGAATCCGTGATTTCCCCACCTCTTGGCCACGCCGACGTACTCCTGCCGTATGTCCTGGAACCACTCGTTGTGACTCACGTGGAAGTCCCATCCGTCCACGAGCGCGAGGCCCGCCGGATTCCAGTAGAGGGAGGTGGCGTCCGCCGCGACCGCCGCCTGAGCCGAACCCATCGCCACGGCCCGGGCGCCGATTCCAATCTTGAGGAACGTGAGCCCGGTGATTTCGTCTTCGGCCGAGACCTGCGCAGCGCAGACGAGAGCAGCCAGGGCCAACGCAGCGAGGGCCGACAATACACGGGTTCTTGGAGCTTGACGCATTAGGTTATCCTCCTGGAATTGATTTCTCTTATCTGATTACCGCCATTCGCGCGAACTTCTTTTCCGTCGTGCCGTCGCGCCCGAGCGCCTCGACGCTGAACAGGTAAACCGCGGGAGCGAACGCTCCCACGTTGAGCGTGTAGACATTGTCGCTTGACGCGAACACGGCCGGGGACGCCGAATGAACGAGTCTGCCGGACAAATCATAGATTTTGAGCCGCACCCTGTCAACTTCGCCGGCCAGCTCGAAGTGCAGCTGCGCCGTTTCCCCCTTCACGGGGTTGGGCATGGCGTAAACTTTGCTGACCAGCCGCTGCGCCGTCCGAGCGGGGAGCGTCACGGAATCGGGTATCACGCCGGTGTGAGCCGGGTCGCGCCGGTACGAAGGCCACCAGGCCGCCTGAGGGCCGGGTTCGAAGCCAAGGTCAATCGCGTCTATCTCGCCGCGCAGCGAATCGTTCACGCCCACGTCCCGCACGAGGACGAGCTCCGTCAGGCCGTCGTAGTCAACGTCGGCCAGCGCCGGAGACGTACCGTAGAATGAGCCGGCCATGATTGGCCAGCCGTCCAGAGTCCGGCCGTCGCTCCCGATGGCCAGGAGTCTCGAGTCACAAATGGTGCCCACGTACTCGGCACAGTGGTCGCCGCTGACGTCCGCGCAGAGAGGCCCGTGCGCCGCGCCGAAGCCGTACGGTCTCATCGGGAACTCCGGAGGCCAGCCGGGCAAGAGAGTGCCGTTGTAGTTGAGCGCGAACGCTCTGCCGTCGCACGTGGCCAGGACTTCCAGCCGGCCGTCGCCGTCTATCTCTCCCAGGGAAAGTCCCGCTATTGCGCTGTCCGCCAGCTGGACCGGCCAGCCGGGCAGCTCATGTACTTCCCCGGTCGCCGCCGACATGCTGAGCGCGTGCACGTAGCCCGCGACGTCGGCCGCCACGAGGTCCACCTGTCCGTCCTTGTCCAGGTCTCCTGCCACCACCTCAACGACCTCCACCTCCAAGCCACCCACCTGACACTTGACGCAGCGACAGACGTCACCGAGGCAGGCCGCGAGCCCCCAGACGTTGAGGCGACCGGCGCCGTCGCCAGAACCCATCGGGATCAGGCAGTCGGCCTGCCCGTCACCGTCCAGGTCAGTCACAAGCGGCGCGCGACCCACAGGCAGCGGGTAGAAGATTCTCATCACATCTATGGAACCGGGAAGGACTTTGATTCGGTAGTGGGGAAAAAGCGAATCGGCGTCAGCGGGCTGGACGGCAAACCGGTAGGCGTCGTCGCCACGCCCCGTCTGCGTGCTGTCCTCGAAGCCGGCGGGCCCTGCGTAGAGTGTCGTGTCGGGCACGGATGCTCCGAAGATGATGTCGTCAGCGCCGTCACCGTCGTGATCGGCCAGGACCACTGCTGTCCGCCCCACGTCGAAGAGGTTGACCAGCACGCCGTCTGTGGAAGGATTCCCGTCTCCGTCCCTGACCTCGGTCATGTCCTCGGCGTTCCAGGCGAAGACCGTGCCCGTCGCAGTGACGACCACGAGCTCGCTCAGGCCGTCGCCGTCAATGTCGCCCACGGCCGGGGAGGAGAACACACTGTCGCCGAGAGACTTCATCGCCGCCCCGAGAGGCGGATACGGAGTGCCGTTCCCGCTCAGCACGTAGAGGTGACCGCCCTGGTCGCACGCTATTGTTTCACAGATGTTGTTGCCGTCCAGGTCCGCCACGTTCGGATGGTTGGCGCCGAACGGCGACTCGGCCACTACCGGCCACGACCCGTCCCTCCGCCCGAAATCCAGGCTGAAGCTCATCAACGTGCCTGCGGCGCTCACGTCCTCTATGTAGACGTAGCTCTTCCCGCCGTAGCTGCCGTCCGTGTTGGGGTTGGTGGAGGGCGTGAAGCTGGCGTTGTTGTCCTCCCTGAAGCTGTCGAACGGACTGCCGTAGTTCTCGGCCGAATAGGCGGCCACGTCCATGTCCTGTATTCCGTCGGCCTCTTCAAGGTCTACGCCCTTGTGATACTTGTCCGCGTTGACCTTGTTGTAAGGCGCCCTGGCCTCGACCTGCTGTTCGTCAATGTGCCACATCAGCAGACCGGAGCCCGTGCCCGACCCGGGCAGGAAGAAATCGAACTCGGCGCCGGCGTACGAGTCGACGTATATGTCGAATACGCGGTTGGAGTCGGCGTCGTCGAAGTCAAAAACGTAATTCCCGTTCGTGTCTTGGAGGCGGTTTTCGATGAGGTAGTATTCCCTCCCTCCCAGCGGCACGAGCGCGACCTCACCGGCCTTGTTCTTCCCCTCCGAGTATGAAAGCACATACTCGCCCGGGCCGGACAGGACCCGAACCGCCTTCCAGCCGAGCACCGCCTTTGTCCAGGCCTCGGGCTCGGCCGGACAGTAGCCGTTGAAGTTCCAGAGCCCGGTGCCCATCAACCCCCAGTTTCCTATTCCCTGCGACCCGCCGTCCTCCTCGGACTCGGTGTCGTAAAGGTCCGGCAGGCCCAGCAGGTGGCCGAACTCGTGGACGTACACTCCGAGCGGGCTGAAGGTCCAGGAGTCCTGGGATTCGTCCTCGGGCGCGATGACGAGCTGCCGGACGTACTTGACCGCGCCGCCAGACAGCGTGTCGTTCGTGGCGATGCCCACGTGGCCCGTCGTGTCGGGGAGGTAGTATTCGAATTCCGCGGGGCCCAGCGACGCCGACCAGATCTGTTCGGGGCTGTTCCCGAAAACGTCCGCCTCCTGACCCAGACCGGCGTGAATCACAAATATCTCATCGTACTGCGTGAAGTCTATGACGCTGTCGCACGCGGCCACGGCGTCCACCGCCAGCTCAACCAGCCGGAGCCCCAGGTCGTCGTCCTGGCCGTAGTGCGCCATTGCCCTGGGCATGGTGAAAACGGTGTCGGTCACCGAGGTTTCGACCTGCAGAAGGCCCCCAGAGGAGCCGTAGAAGTACTGCGACAGGAATAGCAGATGCCGCTCCACCCAGGGCTTTGGGTTTGCGAACTGCGTCTCGGGGAAGTCGACGCGAATGGCCAGGAGCTTCATGCGGACCGTGTCCGGTCTCACCGGAATACCGCTCACTCCGAGCACGCCCTGCGGCGGAAGAAGCAGTCTGGGCTTGAAGCTGTGCCTCTCGTCGGCGAACTTGGGACCCTTCTTACCCGGAAAACCCGGCGCGAAGGAGGGCGAAGGTGCGAAGGACAGCCGAGGGCTGGGCGCACAGAGCGAACCACTCGGCGCAGCGCCCGCCGGCATGACGGAACCGAACAGAGACGCGGCGAAAAGTGCCACAAGAAGGGAAACCAGATAACGCGGGTAATTCATTGTGGCAGCGGAAGTTCTCGACAGGAACGCGGTCTTATTCAATTAGTCCCCTGTGTTGAGCTGATCCCCGTCACCCGTGAGCCGCCCATCATCCCCCAAAACGCGGGCGACGGCTCGCCTGTCCGGCGGCCGAGGTCGCATGCCTTGATACCCCGGAAGTTGGCTTTCTGCACCCGATTCTACGTGAGGAAGCGTCGGCAGTCAATAGAACGAGGGCAGCAATCATCCCGTGCAATTTAACCCTGTCCCTGCCGGGACGGCTCTGGACTGCTGCCCTCAATATGTTCTCTGGGTCGTGATGTAGCTCTACGGACCTCCGCGAGCGGTCCCTTTCTTCTTGCTCGACTGTTCCTGCGTCTGCTGCTTGTCCTCGTCCGACTTGGCCTTCGTCTTGCCGCTCTTCTTGGCCTTCTCCTCAGTCTGCTTCGTGCTCTTCGGCTTTTCGGCCGGCTGCTGGGACTTGGCCTTTTCGTTCTGAGTCGGCATGACGCTCGGCTTCGGCGTCTCGCGCTTCCGTTCCTCGGACGTGCCCCACTTCTTCGAGGGGGCCCCCTCGTACGACTTGGACCTCAGGAGCCCCTGGCTCTCGAGCTTCTGCTTGAGGGTCTCCATCTTCCGGGACTGAGGTTGAACCTGGCCCGGCTTCCACGTCTTCAAGTTTGAAGGACCGGACTCCTTCTTCCACTGAATCTCCCCGCCCGGTCCGGCCTTCGGCCGCCAGGTTTCGGGAAGGGGCTTTGTTCCGGGTCTATCAACGGTGGGCCTCCCGACCGAGAACTCCTTCTTCAGCGTCCCGAGCCCGTCGCGCGAGGACCAGAAGTGGCGCTTGTTCCTGTAAACCACCGGCGCCGTCGGTTTGACCCCGTAGTAGTACTTCGGCCTGTAGTCCGGCACGTATATGCGCGGGCTGTAGACCCAGGTCCTGTCGACTCTAATGTCGAACACGATGCATCCGGGCCCGTACGGGTCGAAGTAAGGCTGCCGCCCGTGGCAGTCGTAGCACACGTAGCGAGGATAGGAGACCCTCGAGCTGACGTAGAACGAAGTGACCGCCGTGGCGTAGTCGGTCGTCGGATAGTGTTCTGGAATCACCCGCCTGTTTATCCGCTGGATGCCCAGGTACGGGTCTCCGCGCACCATTCCGATCTCGGCGTAGTAATCGTAGTCGTCGCCGTAGTATTCGTACTCGTCATCGAAGACCGTCCAGGGGTTCTCGTTGTTCTCCCACTCCGAATACTCGGGGTCTAGGTACCACGGAAGCTCCTGGCGGAAAGGAGCGGCCGAGGCAACCGCCTCGATGTACTCGATGCCCGACGGTCCTGAGATGGTCAGGTCGTACGGGTCGCGGCGCCCCGGGATCCTGTACGTAATCCCGCCCTGAATAGAATGCTGGTCCAGGGACCTGGCCGGATACAGCAGGTGCACGTACCCATCAGTGTCCACGTTGTACAGCGTCACGTAGCAGTCGGCCGACGCTCTGAAGTAGACTCTGATCCTCTCGCCGGGACGGTACACCGCGCCCTCTCCCTTGTTCGTCCAGACGTCGACGACCAGAGGCGCCCGATAGTGCGGCTCTCTGTAGATGTAGTCTTCTCTCTGCTCTCTCTCCAGTGACTGCGACCGCTCAGGCTCAATCGCAAAGCAGAGCGATGCCGCGGCCGAGAGCAGGAGCACTCCGGTCAGGCCCAGCACCGCTCTGACCAACGTCGTCTTGCGCCTCATGTCTCTCTCCTCCCCTCTCTGCCGGTCCGGTCTTGCCTTCTCGGCTGTGTGTGTCGCTGTGTTCGCGCTCATTGCCTCACCGTCGCGGGCGCCTCGGCGGCGCCTCGTTTGCCGGCGGTCTACTTCTTACCGGAAGAGCTCTTGGTCTTCGTGGTCGTCTTGGTCTTGGTCTTCGTGCTCTTCTCGGTGGTGGACTTCTTCACGTCACCGGACTTCTTGACCTCGGTGGACTTCTCCTTCGTGGAGTAGTAAGTCCTGCCGTCCGTTCTTTTCCACTTCTCGTAGTTGACCGGGCCCTTGTACCGGGGCCCTTCCCTGTAGTCGTACTTGTACCTGTACTGCGGAAACCCCCTCTTGATCACGATTGTGTCGTGGTGGCGGGAGTAGTACCTCCAGAGCGACGTGTGATGACGCCAGTCGATCCTGAACCCGAAGTTCATGCAGTAGTCGTAGTACGGGTCGAAGTACGTGTACCCGTGGCAGTCGTAACAGTAGTAGCTCGAATGCGGCCGCGCATGATACCCGCGGTCATGGTAGTAAGGATGCGAGCTGCCGATGACTATCGGGAAGCCGCCGTGCACGTAGGCCACGCAGCCCACCACGGCAGGCAGCGCCACGACGCAGGCCGCCAGCAGGAGCACTCTCTGAAGTCTTCCCTTCAGGTGAAGCCGTGTCTTCACCTCGGCCGCCGCCCTCGTAACAACCCCACCCTTCACAAGTGTCTTGATGCGGTTCATCTCACCACACCTCCATTCTCGCTCAGCTTGGTCGGTTCCGGCACTGTGCCACCGCCCTTAGCGAGCTTTCTCGGAGCAAGCTCGGGGTTCTCCGGGGCAGTCTGATAGGCCCAATCCAGGACGACGTAGCCGGCCCCGATCTCCTTCACGTAGAACTTGGCGTAGTTGTTGGTCCTGGTCCATACGAAGTAGCTGTGCCCTTCAGTAAGTATGACGAGGTGGTCTTCCGTCCAGCCGTCGGGCGGAGCGTCGTCGGCCTCGTCCAGGTCCCTGTAACCGGCGTCCTGGATGTCCGTGGACGGCCAGTCGGGGTCGGGATTCCAGGCGTACATGACGTGCATGCCGTCAACGTAGCCGTAGAAGATGTCCGTGGAAGGCAGGCCGTACTGCTGCCTCTGGTACGTGCTGAAGTCGTACCCGCTTAGCATGTAACTGGAGCCGTTGTAGTCGTAGAGCACCAGGTCGAACCCTTCCGGCCTGGGCGTGTCGGAGACGGTCTCGAAGCTGAGATCACTCTCGTTGCCGTCTCGGTCGTACGCCGTAACGGCATAGTAGTAAGTCGTGCCGTTCGTCACGTCGTAGTCCGCGTAGTGAGCGTTGGCCGTCGTCGCCATGTACTCGTAGGTCCCGGTGGGCGTGTCGTTCCAGTACACCCTGTAGCCTGCCAGGTCCTCCTCGGTGTTCCCGATCCAGTAAAGGTCCACCTGACCATCTCCCGTCACACTGAAGAGCCCGCGTGGCTCTACGGGAGGGGTGCGGTCGACGTAGTAATTATTGTCCTCGTCGTGACACCCGGAAACGAGGAACAGGGCGAGGGCCGTTAGCGCGAGAAACAAAGTTCTGAGTGCTGGTCTGGTCATGGCTTTCACCTCCACAGGCCATGAGAAGCAACCCGCGTGCCACGCAGGACGCGTTACTGTCGGAGTGTGACAGGCTCATTCGGAGGTTCAGCGCGCAAGGACGGTAACAGGACTCCTGGAAAGGGATTGCGGGGGCGGAATCCGGGATGGCGCTGTCGAGAAGGGAGCGGATTCCGGCGCCGGGACGTTACGCGGCAGGCGCTCCGGGCGTGTTCCGGCAGTGCAGCAATTGCGCTGCGTTAACAGGTGTAGCCGGTAGTAAACGGATGGAGGAACACCAGGGCTCGGCAGACTGGGCGATCGTCAACAACAGTGGCCATCGCAACTACGCCGTACTGTGCCCGGAGGAACGCCCGGGAGAGGGGAAAAGCCCAAGAGGAGGGGAAAAGAAGATGGGAAGCGGCTTTATGTGGAAGCAATCACCAGCAGGCATTTGAACGAGGTCACTTGCTTATAGAAGGGAGCCGCTTCCCATTATCTGGTCCGTTGCGCGGCCTGGTGTGCC
>CAZMZP010000065.1:0-13362 GCA_964570935.1 uncultured bacterium | reverse complement strand
ATCGCTGTTGGTGCAGTATCTGCCGCTCGATGCCAAGATCGCCGACAATGACATCGTGATCGGGCTTCCTTCCACCGGCCTTCACACGAACGGCTACTCTCTGGCGCGCAAGGTCTTGCTGGAGAAGGCGAAGTTCTCGCTTCAGGACGCACCGGCCGGACTGGGCGCTACGCTCGAAGAAGCACTGCTGGCGCCGCACAGGGGTTACCAGAAGCCGATTCTTCATCTTGTGTCGAAGGGTTACGTCAAGGGACTGGCCCACGTGACCGGCGGCGGCTTCTTCGACAACATCGTGAGGGTTCTTCCCGACGGACTCGAAGCCGTGATAGAGATGGGAAGCTGGCCGGTGCCGCCGATCTTCACGCTAATCATAAGGCAGGGTGAAGTGGACGAGGCGGAGGCGCACCGGGTCTTCAACATGGGCATCGGATTTGTGGTGTTCGTCCGGCCGAACTTCGTGGACGACGCTATGGCCGAGCTCCGGGCCGTCGGTGAAAAGGCGTACGTGATAGGAAAAGTGAGGAGCGGAGCAAAAGCTGTTCGTTTGAAATAGACCTTGCTCGTTGCCCGGAGGGGAGAGGAGGACGTGATGGGTGAGTTCCGGCAGGGGAGCAGGAAAGTAACCGCAGACCCCGAGACTTCTAACGCGACCGACCTGAACGACGTTTCACGCACTGACGTAGCCAGCCTGCCCGAAGTCCGTCCCGGCGCGAAAACCTCGTCTGCCTCGAGCCCACTCGCCGACCTCGCGGGACGGAGTCGCCAGATTCAGCACATCAGAGAGCTGGTCGGAAAAGTGGCTCTGTCCGAGGCGACCGTCCTGGTGGAGGGTGAGACCGGAACCGGGAAAGAGCTCGTCGCCAGGGCCGTTCATCTCTTGAGCCCGCGCGGGGCGAAGAGATTCCTGGCCCACAACTGCGGCGCGACTCCGGACACTCTCATCGAAAGCGAGCTGTTCGGCCACGTCAAGGGCGCCTTCACCGGAGCAGTCGAGGACAAGAAGGGGCTCTTCGAGGCGGCCGACCAGGGCACGTTCTTTCTGGACGAGATCGCGGACGTGAGCCCGATGATGCAGATGAAGCTTCTGCGAGTGCTCCAGGAACGCGAGTTCAGGAGAGTCGGCGAGACGCATGCCCGCAAGATAAACGTCCGGATAGTCGCTGCCACCAACCGGGACCTTCTACGCGAGGTCGATGCGGGGCGCTTCAGAAGAGACCTCTATTACCGTTTGAGCGTGATAAAGCTCAGGCTCCCGCCGCTCCGCGAGAGAAGGGAGGACGTCCCAGTTCTGGCGGAGCGGTTCCTTCTTAACCAGGCCAGGAAGCTGGGCCTGGACGAGATCCGCGTTGAGAGCGAAGCAATGGAGGCGCTGGTCGGCTACGACTGGCCCGGCAACGTGAGGGAGCTGGAGAACGAGCTCGAGAGGGCCGTCGCACTGGCCCTGCCCGCCGCGCGGATATCCGTGTACCTGCTTTCGGAGGCGGTTCGAAGTACGAAGTCCTCTCTCGTCTGCAGCAACAGGGCTGCTGGCACGCTCAGGTACGAGACGGAACGCGTCGAGCGGAAGAAGATTCTTGAGGCGCTGGATTCCTGCCTTTGGAACAAGACGCACGCGTCGCAGGTCCTGGGTTTGAGCAGGCAGGGCCTGCTCAAGAAGATGCGGAGGTTCGGGATAACGAACCGGTAGGCGCCATCGAATGGACCCGCCGATCGATAGCGGCTCACGGCCTGCCACCGACTTGTGACGGCCGGCAGCGTCACGGGTCTTGTGCGGTTTGTGACGGCGCTCCACGTTGCCCTAAGGTCAATTTGGTGATATATTCGGCGGCTGAAGACGGCGTAGGCGGCCGGTCCGCTGACTCTCTCCGCGTCACGCGCCTTTTGCGCGAGGCGGCGCCTGACAGACCTTGGCCCTGTGGCAATCTCGTGCGCTGGGACGGACGCGACGCGGATGCCAACTTTGTGAGTGCTGGCCTGTAATTAGTTGTAGTGGAGGCAGTGTGAATGCAGCAGCAACCAGGAGGTGCGATGTGCGAATCGGAGAGCGCGTCGTTCGAGTGATTCGCCTGGTCGGGCCGAGGTTCGCCGCCGTCGTTGTCGTGACGTTGCTCGCAGGTATTGTCGGCGCGACTGCGACCGCCTGGTCAGAGTGGCAGACCTTTGGCTCCAGCGACGGCATGGCCGACTCTTGGATTTATACCATGTTACAGGACAGCAAGGGGAACCTCTGGTTCGCGACGGCCGAGGGGTTGAGTCGCTGTGACGGTGCCAACTGGCGCACGTACACGTCCGCAGACGGCTTCAACGCCCGCGGGATAGCGTCCATTCGGGAGGATCATTCCGGGAATCTGTGGTGCGGCGGATGGGATAACGGCTTGATCCGCTATGACGGTGAGACCTGGCGAACGTACACGAGGTCAGATGGGCTCGCGAGCAACACCGTCTCCGCGATCGTGGAGGACAACTCGGGAAACCTGTGGGTCGGATCGTCGTGGAACGGCTTGACTCGCTTCGACGGCGTGAGTTTCCGTACTTACACGACGGCGGACGGTCTCGTGGGCAACAACATCATATCGGCTCTTGCGGACAATAACGGCAACCTCTGGTTTGGTACGTGGGATGGCGTGAGCCGTTATGACGGAGTGAGCTGGCAGACATACACGATGGACGACGGCCTCCTCAGCAACTATGTCATGGCCATATATGAGGACCGGAGTGGCAATCTCTGGTTCGGCACTGACTTCGGCGTGACCAGGTATGACGGCGTGAGCTGGCAGGCGTATCCGATGGGTAACTGGGTGGCCGCGATTTTTGAGGACCGCAGCGGGAATCTCTGGTTCGCCACTGACGTCGGCGTGAGTCGATTCGACGGCTCGACCTGGCGCACATACACGACTGCCGACGGCCTCGCGTACAATGAAGTATCTACCATACTGCAGGACACGTGCGGCGCTATCTGGTTCGCCACCCAGGCGGGGGCCAGTCGCTATGACTGCTCGAGCTTGCGCACGTACACTTACCCAGATGGTCCGTTAGGTAGCCCCATCTGGTCGATATTCAGGGACCGGGACTCGAGTCTGTGGTTTGGATCAAGCTTGGGCATCATTAGTCGGTTTGACGGCGTGAGTTGGCGCCTATTCAACGAGGTTGCCAACTACGAGTATGGCGACGTTCACGCCATTGGTCAGGATGGCAGCGGCAACATGTGGTTCGGTACTGATGCCGGGGTCGAAAAGTACGACGGAAATAGCTGGAATATGTACACGATTGCCAACGGGCTGGCCGGCAATCACGTATATTCCGTTTTTCGGGATCGTAACGGGAGTGTCTGGTTCGGCACGGACGCTGGAGTCACGCGTGTGACCCGTTTTGGTGGTTGGCGAACGTTCAGGACTACGGACGGCTTGGTAGGGGGCTCCGTGAGATCTATAGGGGAGGACCTTGCCGGGAACGTCTGGTTCGGGACGGCCGATAGCGGCGCGTGTCGCTATGACGGAACGAACTGGAGGACGTACACGGCAGCTGACGGCCTGGCGGGCAACACTGTTTGGGATATTGAGGGAGACAGTCAGGGGAACGTCTGGTTTGGTACGTGGGCTGGCGTGAGCCGTTATGACGGCGTGAGCTGGAGAACGTACACGGTGGCGGACGGCTTGTCAGGAAACGGAGTCTATTCCATTGTAGAGGACAGTCTCGGCAATCTGTGGTTCGGGACGTCGGGCGGGCTGACTCGTTATGACGGCGAGAACTTCGGAGTGTGTACGGTGCAAGATGGCATGCCGGCGGGTTACGTCCGGGCGATTGAAGAGGACGGCAAAGGCAACATTTGGTTCTCTGCTGGCGAGGCAGTAGTGTGTCACGAGCCCGATTTGGTCGCCCCGCAGGCAGTAATCTGGTCGCCGCCTCCGCGGGTCTCCGTGAGCCCCGTCCAGACAATCGGTTTCGCTGTGGGTTTTCGAGAAGTCAAGTGGACGGAGCTTTCCTATTCTTTCGACGAGTCGTCGTGGTCGGACTGGTCCACGACGAACCTCTGGGTGGGAAGAGATCTCGTTGACGGCCAGCACGTCTTCAGGGTGCGGGCACGCGACAAGATCGGCAACGTTGACCCTACGCCCGCAGTCTGTGAGTTTGAGATCGATGCGACATCGCCCGCCCCTTTCATTACTCTGCCTGCGTCAGGGGAGGCGGTGCGGGATTCGATTGTGATTCGAGGAACTGCCGCAGATTCGCGGTTCAAGTCCTACCGTGTCGAACTGCGACCGCTGGGAGCCACCACCTGGGACTGTCTGTTCGAGTCCACTTCTCCGGTGGAGGAGGGTGTGCTCTGCGGCTGGAACACGGCGGGGTTGCAGGATGGCGGCTATGAGCTGCGTCTTGCTGTCACGGACACGCTGGGTTTGACAGGGGTGGCGCTCGTGCGGGTGACAGTAGACAACCATGAGCCGTGGGCGTACGAGACCGCGCCGGCCGCGGTGACTGCGGCCACTGGGGGCCACATATACACCACAAACGGTGAGGCCCATCTTTACTTTCCTCCCCATGCGTTCGCGCGGGACGCCGAGGTCGAGATCTCTCCGCTTGGGGACGCAGATGTGCCCGACACCCTGGTTGGTGGTGCACGTCGGGTGCTGGCGGGCTATGAGATCTCGTGGGGGAGCTCGACCCTGGAGAAGCCCGCCACGCTGGAGCTTTCGCTGGCAGGGTCTGCCTCTGAATCCGAGAGGCTGGCTTTGTACTTCGTTGGTGCCGGTTCGAGCTGGCAGCGTCTGGGTGGGACCGTGGATGCTTCCGGTCAGCGCATCTCTTTGCTCCTGACTGAGCCCGGAAAGTACGCGGTGTACGCAGAGGGTGTCGACGAATCAGGGGAGGGCACACTGACGGCCATTTCACTCACTCCTCGCGTGTTCTCGCCCGGGGGGTCGTTCGCGAATTCGGAAACGGCGGTCAGCTTTGTGCTAGGGCGTTCGGGCGCAGTGACTGTGAGGGTGTACAATCGCGCCGGACGTTTGGTGCGTGAGGTTATGTCTGGAGAGCATCTGGACGCCGGCACCAACTTGGTCCGGTGGGACGGCCGCGACGGGAGTGGGGCCGTAGTGGGCGAGGGGTTGTATCTTGTGAGTGTTGAGGCGCTGGGACAGAAACAGGTGAAGACGGTGTCGGTGGTGAAATGAGTCTGTACACGCCCCCTTGGCACCAGAGTGAGAGGCCAGGGGTGCTGCAGCGGGGCACATCGGGAGGAGTTGCAGTGTGAAAGCGGGAGGCAGTCATCTCAGCAAACGCAGCATCCGTGCAGCGCTGATGTTGTGTGTTGGCATCGTCTGCGCTGCGGGAACTGCCCAGTCTGCGTGGCAGTACTTCACCGCCCATGCCGGCGGTCTTGCGGCGGGCGAGGTGTCTGCAATTGTGGAAGACAGTCATGAGCAGCTCTGGTTCGGGACAGGCGGTGGGGGAGTGAGCAGGTATGACGGGCTGAACTGGCACACATTCACGACAGAGGATGGCCTCGCAAGCGATTACGTTCAGGCAGCTCTTGAGGATCGTCACGGTAACCTCTGGTTTGGGACATGGGACGGCGGGGTGAGCCGCTACGATGGCGTCAGCTGGCGGACATACACGACCGCGGACGGTCTGGCCGACAACTGTGTGACGGCGATCTTGGAGGATCGCAACGGGAATCTGTGGTTCGGGACAGCTTACGGCGGTGTGAGCTGCTTCGACGGGGCGAGCTGGCGAACATACACCCGGGCGACTGGTCTTGGGAGTAATTACGTTCTGTCGATGCTCGAAGACCGTGACGGGAACATCTGGTTCGGCACGTTTGGCGATACGTACGACGGGGGTGTCAGTCGATTCGACGGCGTGGGATGGGACACATACACGACGGCGCACGGACTGGCAGGCGACTGCGTGTTCTCCATCATGCAAGATGACGATGGAGCGCTTTGGTTCGGGACAGCAGAATACCCTGACATGCTTACCGGAGCAGTGAGTCGATTTGACGGCGGCATCTGGACTACCTACGAGGTCATGGCAGGCGGCACAGTCTACGCGATGTTGAAAGAGAGCGATGGGGATCTCTGGTTCGGGACAATGAGCGGGCTTGCCAATCGGTACGACGGCGCGAGGTGGCGCACGTACACGGAGCCGGGGAGATCGGCAAGTGTGGGCGTGCCCGTGAACCAAGTGGTGGAGGATCACAACGGCAATCTCTGGTTCGCGACGGATGCTGGTGTGACTCGCTTTGATGGAGTGAGCTGGCGCACATACACGTCCGCCGACGGACTGGCTGGAAGCACCCTGCTCACTGCGGTCGTGGAGGATCGTAACGGTGGACTCTGGTTCGGGACATACTCTGGTGTGAGTCTGCACTTTGGCGGAGGCTGGCGCACGTACACGACTGCGGACGGGTTGGCGAGCAATGCCGTGACTGCGGCTCAAGAGGATCGGAACGGACATATGTGGTTTGGAACGTGGGGCGGTGGAGTGAGTCGTTTTACGGGTGCCCTGTGGAGTACCTACACGACTGCCGACGGATTGGCCGGCAACTACGTTAACGCGATTGTGAAGGACCACAGCGGGAATCTGTGGTTCGGGACGACTGATGGCGTGAGTCGATACGATGGAGTGAGCTGGCACACATTTAGAACTGCGGACGGCCTCGCGCAGGATCATGTTTGGGCCATTCTGGAGGATCGTAGTGGAACTCTCTGGTTCGGCACATACTACGGTGGTGTGAGCCGGTATGACGGCGTGAACTGGCACACGTACACCGGTGCCGACGGGTTGGGTGGCGATAACGTGCGGGCGATCGCGGAGGACAGCAGCGGTAATCTCTGGTTCGGCACAGACGCTGGCGTCAGCCGATTCGACGGGACGAGTTGGAATACTGGCGGTGGAGCCGGTGGGCTGCCCAACGGCGCAATCCTCTCTATCCTGGAGGACAGTGCAGGGAATCTTTGGTTCGGGACAGCGTCAGGCGTGGGCAAGTATGACGGGGTGAGTTTCCAGACTGAAGAGGCGCTGGGGACCAGCGCTATATCGGCGATGCTGGAGGATCGTCACGGAGACCTCTGGTTCGAGGCTACCTGCCACGAACCTGACCGAGTCGCTCCGCAGACAGTAATCTGGCCACAACCTCCGGGACTCTCTGGATACAGGACTCAGACCATAGCCTTCACTCCCGCGTTCGGTGTGAACGACGGGACCTGGTTCTCCTGTTCGTTTGACGGGGCGTCGTGGTCGGACTGGTCGCTGAACAATTCCTGGCACGGTAAGGACCTGTCTGATGGGCAGCACGTTTTCAAAGTGAGAGCACGCGATAAGTTCGGCAATGTGGATCGAACCCCAGCGGTTAGTGGTTTTGAGATTGATGCGACCCCGCCCACACCGGTGATCACGCTGCCGGCATCCGGGCAAGCGGTGCGCGATTCGTTCGTTGTCATTGGCACGGCCACGGATCTTCGCTATAGGAGTCATCGTTTGGATGTACGTTCCACGGACGCTGTCTCGTGGGATACTCTGTCTCAGTCGTTGTTTCCGGTGGTGGAGGACACACTTTGTGGCTGGAATACTGCGGCTTTGACAGACGGAAGCTACGAGCTGCGCCTCTCTGTTACGGACACGCTGGGACTGGCCGGCAGTGCGCTCGTCAGGGTGATTGTAGACAACCACGCGCCGTGGGCTCACGAAACCGCACCGGCCACGGTGGCCGCGGCTCTGGGAGGCCACATTTACACCACAAACGGCGAGGCGCATCTGTACTTTCCTCCTCACGCATTCGCTCGGGATGCAGAGGTTGGGATTTCTCCGCTTGCGGACGCAGATGTGCCCGACACGCTGTCGGGTGGCGTGCGGCGCATACTGGCGGGTTACGAAATCTCCTGGGGGAGCTCGACGCTGGAGAAGGCGGCGACGCTGGAGCTGTCGCTGGCAGGAGCGGGGTCTTCTTCTGAGAATGAGAGGCTGGTCTTGTACTTCCTCGGGGCCGGTTCGAGCTGGGAGCGGTTGGGCGGGACTGTTGAAGCTTCGGGCCAGAGCATTTCGTCGGCGGTGAGCGAAGCCGGTAGGTATGCGGTCTTCGCCGAGGGCGCTGAAGTCTCGGGCTCGGGTGGCATTGGGGGGCTGGCGTTGACTCCGCGTGTGTTTTCGCCCGGGGGATCGTTCGCGAATTCGCAAGCTGCGGTCAGCTTTGTGCTGGGGCGGTCAGGTGAAGTGACGGTGAGGGTGTATAACCGTGCGGGGCGCCTGGTGCGGGAGGTCGTTTCTGGCCAGTATCTGGGAGCTGGTACAAACGTGGTACGGTGGGACGGCCGCGACGAGGGTGGAGCGGTTGTTGCGGAAGGGTTGTATCTTGTGAGTGTAGAAGCGCTGGGCCAGAAGCAGGTGAAGACAGTTTCGGTGGTGAAGTGAGTTTGCGCGAGTCCCATTGGCGCCTGGAGTCAATTGACGGATGCTGAATTTGGTTTTCTTCTCGGCTCTCTTCGGGGTCCTGGCATCGCTCTGCTTCTTTCAGCTTCATGTGGGTTTTCTTGCCCTTGTGGCGCTCGTTCCTTTGTTCAGCGCCGTGCTGCGTGACCCGTCACCGGGCAGTGCTGCGCGGAGCGACGCCCCAATCTCTGCCCGCCGCGGTGCGTGGCGCGAGCTCAGGCAGGGGTTCTGGTGCGGTTGGGTCGCGGGCGTGTTCTTCTTCGGCATCACGTTCTACTGGATCCCGTTTTTGCCGATGGAAGCCGTGACTGTGCCTTTCCTGATGCTCCCGGCTTACCTCATCATGACGGCTTACCTGGCTCTGTACATGGGGCTGTTCGGCGCGCTTCTGAGGCTTGTCCACGCCAGAGTTACGACCAGGGTTGTGCTCGTCGCACCCTTCATCTGGCTGGTAGTAGAGCTCTTGAGGGCCAGGGGCACACTGGGCTTCCCGTGGGCCAGTCTCGGGTACGCTCTGTATGAGTACACGCGCTTCATCCAGTTTGCGTCATTCGGCTCTGTCTACGGCGTGAGTTTTGTCCTAGTCGTCGTCAACGCAGTCCTCTACGACTCGTTCGTGTCGAAGAGGATGAGGAAGCTCACGGGCCTCGTCGTCGCCTGCTGCATAGTCGCCGCGGCCGGGATTTCTGGCTCCCTGATGATGCGCGGCGCCGCAGGCTCGCCGCCCGCCGGAGAGGGTGTCTCTGGGAAGGGCGCCACCGGAGCCGCTCCCGCAGCGAGGGAGCTCAAGGTCGGTCTCGTGCAGCCGAACATGTCGAGCAGCATCAAGTGGGACGAACGGTTCAGGGGCCACAACCTTCAAGTTCTGCTCGAGCTCACCGAAAAGATTGGACGCGAACGGCCCGACCTCATCATCTGGCCGGAGACGGCGACCCCTTTCCACATTCGCTATGAACCGGCTTACCTGGAGCTTCTGCTCCGCACCGTCAACCGCCTCGACATCCCGCTCCTCATCGGGTTTCCCGACGCCTTGCCCAGGGACGGCGGCTACGTCTACTACAATTCCGCCGGGCTTATCGTGCCCCGGTGGGGTCTCGTCGAGAAGTACAACAAAGTGCACCTGGTGCCTTTCGGCGAGCGCATTCCGTACGACGACGTGTTCACCTTCCTGAAGAAAGTGGACTTCGGCGAGGGCGATTTCGAGCGGGGGGACACCTACACGGTGTTCAAGCTGGGAACCGAGCCCGGGAGCGCAGTGAGGCCCGAGCTTCAAGGAACCACGTTCAGCGTCCTCGTCTGCTTCGAGTCGATCTTTCCGGAGCTCATCCGCTCGTTTAAGCAGCACGACGCGCAGTTTCTGGTCAACATCACAAACGACGAGTGGTTCGGGAGGACGGCCGCTCCGTACCAGCACGCCTACATGGCCGTCTTCAGGGCCGTGGAGACTCGCTCCAGCATAGCCCGCTGCGCCAACACGGGCGTCTCCATGCTCATCGACCCGTGGGGCCGCATCACGCTCCAGAGCGGCCTGTTCACGCGGGAGGCGCTCGTCGGGACGATCAGACTCGTGCCTTCAGAGACCTTCTTCACCAGACACGGGTTCCTGCTCCTGTGGCCGCTCGTGGGAATGGCGGGGCTTGAGGTCGTTCTGGCGCTCCTGCGGCGGAAGTCGGCTTGAACTGCTGACGGGTTTCGGCCGGCGCTTCTCGTGCTGTGCTTGCGCCGGGCGCTGCATTACCCCGCGCACCCGGCGCGTTTGACAGGCCGGCTTCCCGTTGGTATATTGGCAAGTTGCGGCCACGGCGTCGTTGTCGCGGCACGGAGGAATCACGTGCTTCCTGTCAGTCCGATCGGAAGATACATCGAGACCGACTCGGCGGTGCACTCGCTCGACGCCCGCACCAAGAGCGTGTGCGTGCTGCTGGCCATCGTCGCGTGCCTGTCAATCCGCTCTGCCTGGTCCCTGGCCATGGTCGTGACCTTCTTCCTCCTCGCGGTGGCGTCCGCAAAGACACGCTTGAGTGTTGCGGTTGGAAGCATTAGACTGGCGCTTTTCCTGGTCGCACTTGCGGCCTTGCTCAACTTTTTATTCTGGCGGCCGGAAGGCGCCGGCGCGGCGAGTCCCTTTGTGCTGATGCCTCAGCCGCGGCTGGCGGGGCTGGGCCACGGAATCTTCGTCGGGCTGCGTCTTGTGTTGATGGTGAGCTTCGTCAACCTGTTTCTGCTTTCGACGCCGCCGGGCGAATGCGGCGAGGCAGTGACGTTCTTCGTGTACCCGTTGAGGCGAATCGCGCGCGGCGTCGCCGCCGTGCCCCTCGTGGTCATGATAGCGCTGAGGTTCATTCCTCTCGTCGTGACCGAGGGCAACCGGATACAGGCGGCCCAGCGCTCGCGCGGAATGGTCTCCGGGAAGAGACTGGCCGGACGGGTCAGAGAGCTGAGACCCCTGGTCGTGCCTCTCTTCAGGAGCGTGCTGAGGAGAGCGGACGAGCTCTCGCTCGCGCTCGAAGTGAGGTGCTTCGACCCTTATCAATTCAGGCGGAGCGCCTTCGGAAGGCGTTTCGGCTGGGCAGACGCGTCGGCGCTGGTTTGCTCGGTTTGTGTGTTGGGGCTGGTGAGACTTGTTGGATGAGCTGAGGAACATCAGGCTTACGCTGGAATACGACGGAAGCGGTTTTTGCGGATGGCAGATACAGCCGAGCGCACGCACCGCTCAGGGAGTTCTGGAGGGCGCTCTGGGCGAGCTTCTGGGCTGCCAGCACAGGGTGGTCGCCGCCAGCCGGACGGATTCGGGCGCCCACGCCCGGGGTCAAGTCGTGAGTTTCCACACCAGGAGTCAACTCCCGGCAACGCGGATTCTGATGGCGCTGAACGCGATTCTGCCCGAAGACGTGGTCGTCAGGGAAGCCTGTGACGCCGCGCTGGAGTTCAACGCCCGTCGGAGCGCGAAGAGCAGGAGGTATACTTACAGAGTCGTGGTCGGCCCTTCGGCCCTCTGGCGAGAGAGAGCCTGGTCCGTGAGACGCTCGCTCGACCTCCCGGCCATGCAGGCGGCCTGCCCGGCCGCGTTGGGAGTCCGGGACTTCCGGGCTTTCTCGGCGGGGGTCGAACAGAACGACAGCACGCTGTGCACGGTCACCGCGTGCGGCTGGCGCGATTGGGACGAAAGCGGCAACAAGGGCTACTTGTTCGAAATAGTGGCGGACAGGTTCGTGAGGTACATGGTCAGGACCCTGGCAGGCACGACAGTCAGGATCGGCGAGGGCCGGCTCGAGCCGGCCGAGCTTGCCCGGGGCCTCGAGAGCAGGGTGAGGCACAGGCTTGCATACACCGCACCCGCGCACGGGCTCTGTCTCGAGGAAGTGACGTACTAGACGCATTACCCCAACACGGAGGTTCACATGAAATTCTTCATCGACACCGCCAGCGTGAAGGAAATCCGCGAAGCCGCCAGCTACGGGATACTGGACGGCGTGACGACCAACCCGTCGCTTCTGTGCAAGGAGCAGGGTGAGCCGCTGGCCATCCTCAAGGAGATCTGCACGATAGTGGACGGGCCGGTCAGCGCGGAGGTCGTCGCGCTGGACAAGGACGGGATGGTGAAGGAAGCCATCGACCTCGCGAAGATTCATCCCAACATCGTGATAAAGGTCCCGCTCACCAAGGACGGAGTCAAGGCCATCCGGGAGCTCGGCCAGAAGGGTATCCGCACCAACGCCACTCTCGTGTTCTCGTCCAACCAGGCGCTGCTGGCGGCCAAGGCTGGCGCCAGTTTCGTGAGTCCCTTCATAGGCCGCCTGGATGACGCCGGACACGTGGGCATGGACCTGGTACGCGAGATCGTGACGATATACGGGAACTACGGCTTCGAGACCGAGGTAATAGTTGCGAGCGTGAGGAACGCCCTTCACGTCGTGGACGCCGCAATCGCGGGCGCGCCGATAGTGACGTGTCCGCTCAACGTGATCGAGCTGATGTTCAAGCATCCGCTCACCGACGCCGGCATCAAGAAGTTCCTGGAGGACTGGGACAAGATAAAGAAGAGATGCCAGGGGTAGAGTGACGCGCCGGAGAAACGAGACACAACGGGAGTGACACGCATGGACACGGGGACAGTTCACGAAACCGGAACGGGCAGACCGCCCGGGCGCAGGTCGCGCGTGCCGGCCATCATTGTTCTGATGATTCTGATGCTCACCCTGGGCTTCTTCGTGGGGCGGGGCAAACCTGATTCCATCGCCGGCGTGTTCGGATCTTCCGACGAGCCGGAGTGGTTGAGAGAGGAAGGGAAGCACCCGAAATCAAGAGACACGCTGGATACGAGCGCCATCGGGCGTTCGCTGGACGACTCCAGGATGAACGCGATAGTGCGGGCGTCCCAGATAGGCGGCCCTTCAGTGGTGAGCGTGAGCGTGACGCAGACCGTGGTCGCGAGGAGGAGCCCGTTCGTCGGCGACGACTTCTTCCAGCAGTTCTTCGGCGACATGTTCCCGCCGACGGTGTACCGCCAGCGCGTTCCGAGCCTGGGCTCCGGGTTCGTGATTACCGAGGACGGGTACGTCATCACGAACGAGCACGTCATCCGCAACGCTGAAGAGATAAAGGTGACCCTGCCCGACGGCCGGCAGCTCGACGCCAGGGTGGCGGGGTCGAACGCGGTGTACGACATCGCCGTCCTCAAGGTGGACGCGAAGGGGCTCAAGGCGGCGGCAATGGGCGATTCGGACGACCTGGTCGTGGGCGAGTGGGCGGTCGCGATAGGCAATCCGTTCGGGTTCTTGCTCAACGACCCGAGTCCCTCCGTCACGGCGGGTGTGATTAGCGCGCTCAGGCGCGACGTCAAGTCCGAGAGCGTGGGAGGGAGCACCGGCATCTACAAGGACATGATACAGACAGACGCCGCCATCAATCCGGGGAACAGCGGCGGGCCCCTCG
>CAZMZP010000064.1:0-12910 GCA_964570935.1 uncultured bacterium | reverse complement strand
ATGCCTGGAGACAACGTGACGATGGAGATAGAGCTTCACACGCCGATCGCGTTGGAGAAGGAGTTGCGGTTTGCTATCCGCGAGGGTGGCCGCACGGTTGGAGCCGGCGTGGTCGCCGAAATACTGGATCTGTAAGAGACGCCCCTGGCTTCTCGAGGGACTCTAGAAGGGCTAAGGAGGACAAGTGGCGAGTCAGAGAATCAGAATAAAGCTGCGTTCCTACGATCATGCGATGCTGGATCAGTCCGCCGGCCAGATAGTGCAGACTGCGAAGAAGACGGGCGCCATGATCTCCGGACCCGTGCCTCTTCCCACGAGGAAGACGGTCTACACGGTGTTGAGATCTCCGCACGTGGACAAGAAGTCCAGGGAGCAGTTCGAGATAAGGGTGCACAAGCGGCTGATCGACATAGTCCGCTCCACGCCGCAGACGATCGACGCGCTGATGAAGCTCGATCTGCCGGTCGGGGTCGACATAGAGATAAAGCTGTAAGAAAGGTGGGAAGCGGCGATGCCAGGACTCATTGGTAAAAAAGTCGGTATGACCCAGCTCTTCGACGAGGCCGGCCAGGTCGTGCCGATCAGCGTCATCCAGGCCGGGCCCTGCCCCGTCGTGCAGGCGAAGACGAAGGACAAGGACGGCTACGCGGCCGTACAGATAGGTTTTGAGGACATCAAGGAGAAGCGCGCCAACAAGCCGGAGGCGGGTCATTTCAAGAAGGCCGGGGTCTCTCCCAAGAGGATACTCAGGGAGTTCAAAGTGACGGACGTGACGGGATACCCGGTCGGCTCCGTGACCACCGTGGAGATGTTCGAAGTGGGCTCCATGGTCAACGTGACCGGAACGTCCAAGGGCAAGGGCTTCCAGGGTGTCGTGAAGCGCCACAAGTTCCACGGCGGGGACGACACTCACGGATGCACGACTCACAGGTTGCCCGGTTCGATAGGCGCGAGCGCATACCCTTCGCGGCCGTGGAAGGGACAGAAGCTTCCCGGCAGGATGGGCGGAGCGCAGGTAACTATCAAGAACCTGGTGGTGGTTGGCGTGGACAAGGAACGGCACCTGCTTCTTTTGAGGGGTGCGGTGCCGGGCGCGCCCAACGGCTACCTGAAAGTGAAGAAAGTCGCCGACGCCCCGGTGAAGAAGGCTCCCGCGGCTTCCGCGGAACAGAAGAAGGCGCCGGAGAAGAAGAAGTAACGGATAGATTCAAACGCGATCTCGGAAGGGTTGGATTCTTAGGAGAAGGTTGATGATTTCGGCAAAGGTGTTTTCGCCAGAAGGCGTTGAGCGCGGCACCGCGGAGCTCCCGGAGCACCTGTTCGGCGCCCGGGTGAACGAATCAGTGCTGTTCGATGCCGTCCAGAGCTACCTCGGCAACCAGAGACAGGGCACGGCCAAGGCCAAGAGCAAAGGCGAGGTTAGCGGGGGAGGCAGGAAGCCATGGAGACAGAAGGGGACTGGCCGCGCGAGAAGCGGCTCCAACTCTTCTCCTCTCTGGGTCAGGGGCGGCTGCGTGTTCGGCCCCACGCCCCGCGACTACGGCTTCGACATGCCCAAGAAAGTGAAGAGGATCGCGCTCAAATCAGCGCTTTCGCTCAAGGCGAAAGAGGACGCCGTCATGGTGGTGGAGCCGCCAGCGCTGGAAGCGCCCAAGACCTCCGAGATGGCCAAGTATCTGGAGAAACTGGGCGTGGCCGACAAGAAGTGCCTGTTCGTGATGGCCGTTCCCGAAGACAGGCTGCTCAAGTCCCTGCGGAACATCCCCAACGTGCGGACGGCGCTTTCGGCTCAGCTGAGCGCCTACGAGCTTCTGAACTGTGACAGGATACTCATCACTCCTGACGCTCTTCAGAGGATGAAGGAGGTGTTCTCGAAATGAAGGAACCGAGACGCATAGTCAGGAGGGCGCTCATCACTGAGAAGGGGACTCAGATACGCGAGCAGGCCAACCAGTACATCTTCGAGGTGGATCCCGCGGCCAATAAGCTCGAGATAAAGAAGGCGATAGAGACCATCTTCTCGGTGAAAGTGGAGGACGTGCGGACCGTGATGATGAAGGGCAAGACCAAGAGGATGGGTGTGTTCAGCGGTAGGAGGCCTCACTGGAAAAAGGCCATTGTGAGACTCAAGGAAGGGCAGACCATAGAGCTGTTCGAACAAGTATAGCGCCGGCGCCGCCGGCGCGGCGCGGCGGTCGACAGACCGCACGTCGTCCGCGTACCGAGCGCGCCATGGCAATGGGTGAACGATAATGGGACTCAAGAAATTCAGGCCGATGACGCCGACACTGAGGTACAAGACTCTCCCGGATTTCAAGGAGATAACCAAGACCGAGCCGGAGAAGAGTCTGGTGAAGTCGCTCCGCGGCACGGGCGGCAGGAACAACAAGGGAAACATTTCCTGCCGGCACAAGGGCGGCGGGCACAGGAGACGCTACAGAATCGTGGACTTCAAGCGCGAGAAGGACGGCGTGCCGGCCAAGGTGGCGGCCATCGAGTATGACCCCAACCGCTCGGCCAGGATCGCACTCCTCAACTACGCGGACGGGGAAAAGAGATACATCGTGGCCCCCGTCGGGCTGTCGGTCGGAGACGTTATCGTGTCCGGCGAGGACGCGGACATAAAGACCGGAAACAACCTCCCGCTGAAGAGCGTGCCGCTGGGCACGCAGGTCCACAACGTGGAGATGGTGCCAGGCAGGGGAGCCCAGCTTGCCAGGGGCGCCGGGAATTTTTGCCAGGTCCTGGCCAAGGAGGGCAACTACGTCCAGCTGAGGCTGCCCTCCGGGGAAGTCAGGATGGTGAGTCTCAGCTGCCGCTGTACCATCGGCCAGGTGGGCAACGTCGACCACGAGAACGTGGTCATCGGCAAGGCCGGCAAGCAGCGCTGGCTGGGCGTGCGTCCGTCGGTCCGAGGCGTGGCCATGAATCCGATAGACCACCCGATGGGCGGAGGCGAGGGGAAGTCGTCCGGCGGCCGGCATCCGTGCACGCCTTGGGGCAAGCCCACGAAGGGATACAAGACCAGGAAGAAGAAACTGTCTGACAAGCTGATAGTGAGAAGGAGAAAGTAGTCCGGTCGGTTCGGCCGGCGGACGCCGGAGCGCCTCGGCCGTGAGGAGTGGAGGACATCGATGGCACGTTCTATCCGAAAGGGTCCTTACATCGACGAAAAGCTTCAGAAGAAGATCAATCAGATGAACGCTTCCGGAGACAAGAAAGTGATCAAGACCTGGGCCAGGCGCTCGACCATAGCCCCGGACTTCGTCGGTCACACTCTGGCCGTTCACAACGGCAACAAGTTCATACCGATCTACGTCTCGGAGAACATGGTCGGTCACAAGCTCGGCGAGTTCGCGCCGACCAGGATCTTCAGGGGGCACGGTATGGCCGCGGAGAAGGCTCCAGCGAAGGCTCCGGCCCCTGCTAAGTAGCCCCTGAAGGGGACCGTGCGCTGAGAGATTGAATTACGGAGGTTTACTTTGGACGCGAAAGCAACGGCAAGATTCGTGAGAATTACGCCGCGCAAGATAGGGCAGGTTTCTCACCTCGTGAGGGGTAAGAACGTCGACGAGGCCCTTCGCATACTCCAGTTCACGCACAAGGGGGCGGCGAGGGTCGTCGAGAAGGTGCTCAAGTCGGCGGTCTCCAACGCGGTCAACATCGAGGGCAAAATCGACGTCGACACGTTGAAGATCAAGGAAATCAGGGTCGGTCCAGGCCCTACCATGAAGCGCTTCATGCCGAGGGCTCTCGGCAGGGCCACGCCAATACTTAAGCGGACCAGTCACGTGACGGTCATAGTCACGGCTCCAGGACACTTGCCCGCTAAGGAGTAAGTCCAGAGAAAGGAGAGTCGAATTGGGTCAGAAGACGAATCCGGTCGGACTGAGACTCGGGATAATCAAGACGTGGGATTCCCGTTGGTTCGCTCAGAAGGGCTTCGCCGACCTGCTTCAGGAAGACATAATGCTGCGGCGCTATCTAAAGAAGCGTCTCAGCCAGGCAGGCATATCGAAGATCATAATACAGCGAGCCGCCGGAAAGGTCACCGTGACCATACGCACGGCCAGGCCGGGCCTCGTCATAGGCAGGAGGGGCGCGCAGGTGGACCAGCTGAAGGACGAGCTTCAGCACGTCACCAAGAAGGAAGTCCTCCTGAACATAGAAGAGGTGAAGAAGCCGGACCTGGACGCGCAGCTCGTGGCCGAGCACGTGGCCAGGCAGCTGGAGCAGAGAGTGTCGTTCCGCCGCGCGATGAAACGCGCCATCACGTCGGCCATGCGGGGCGGGGCCCTCGGGGTTAAGATCGGCTGCTCCGGCAGGTTGGGCGGCGCCGAGATGGCGCGTCACGAGACTTACAAGGAAGGAAGAGTGCCGCTTCACACGTTGAGGGCGGACATAGACTACGCCACCGCGACCGCGCACACCACGTACGGGTGCGTGGGGGTGAAGGTGTGGGTGTTCCACGGCGAGGTTCTGGAGAGGCCGTCTGTCGATACGGCGCCGGCCACCGCGTGAGGTTTACGTCATGTTGATGCCGAAGAGAGTCAAGTTCCGTAAGCAGCAGAGAGGGCGAAGAAAGGGCAAGTGCACGCGCGGTGCCGACATGCAGTTCGGAGAGTACGGGCTCAAGGCGATGGAGCCGGCCTGGATCACCAACAAGCAGATAGAGGCCGCGAGAGTGGCCATAACGAGGAAGGTGAAGAGGGGCGCGAAGATGTGGATTCGCATCTTCCCCGACAAACCGGTCACCGTGAAGCCCGCCGAGACGAGAATGGGCAAGGGCAAGGGTACCCCCGAGTTCTGGGTGGCCGTCGTAAAGCCAGGGAGAATACTCTTCGAGCTTCAGGGCATCACCGAGCAACTAGCGAAAGAGGCTTTCGCCCTCGGCGCCTCGAAGCTGCCGCTCAAGACGAAATTTGTGGCGAGAAAGGAGTTCTGAGACACTGATGGCGAAGCCGCTGAAGACGCGAGAGATTCGCGAGATGACCATGGCGGAGATCAACGCGAAGTTGGTCGACCTCGAGGAGGAGCTTTTCAACCTCCGTTTCCGGAACGCCATGAAGCAGCTAGACGACGCTCTGAGGATAAGGACAGTCAAGAGGGACCTGGCGCGGATCAGGACGGTGCTGAGAGAACACCAACTCGGCATCAGAAAGATGGCCTCCGGGTCGTAGCGACGACCGGGCGACGGTCAGTTCCCCGGGACGCCGTCTGCAGTACGAGAGGCCGGCCCCGCGCGCGGCGGGGACGAATACGGCCTGGACGCCGTCCGGGTCAACAGAGGATGAGACATGGCAGAAAGAGCGAAGAGAAAAGTCAGAACAGGACGAGTGGTGAGTCGCAGCGGCGAGAAGTCAGCCGTCATAGAGCTGGAACGCCTCGTGAAGCACCCGACCTACGGCAAGTACATCCGGAGAAGGAAAAAGCTCCACGTGCACGACGAGAAGAACGAGTGCCAGGTCGGTGACGTGATCCGCGTGATGGAGACTCGCCCCATCAGCAAGATGAAGCGCTGGCGATTGGTCGAAGTCATGGAAAAGGCCAAGTAGGGCTCCGGAGTGGCGCAACGGTTGTCCTCGAGATGTGGCGTGGGACACCTCTCGAGGGAAGCACATAGATTGGGCTGGTTCTTACGAACTGACGTGTGAGGATTTCCAATGATTCAGCCGCGCACAATGTTGACGATCTCGGATAACACTGGCGCCAGAGTCGCTCAGTGCATCAAGGTGCTCGGGGGCACCAGGCGACGCTACGGGCGCATAGGTGACATAATAGTGGTCTCTATCAAGGACGCGCTGCCCGGCGGCACGGTCAAGAAGGGTGAGGTCGCCAAGGCCGTCATCATCCGCACGGTGAAGGAGCTGAAGCGCAAGGACGGCTCGTACGTGAGGTTCGACCAGAACGCGGCGGTGCTCATAGACGACGCGAAGGAGCCGCGCGGCACGCGAATATTCGGCCCGGTTGCCAGGGAGCTCAGGGACAAAGAGTTCATGAAGATCATCTCGCTGGCCCCGGAGGTTATCTAGCACGGAGTCAACAATGAGAATCGGAAAGAACGACATAGTGCTCGTGGTCGCGGGCAACGACAAGGGGAAGACGGGAAAGGTGCTCAAGGTGTTCCCCAAGAAGTCCCGGATCATCGTGGAGAAGGTGAACTTCGTCAAGAGACACACGCGGCCTACCAGGACGCGCATTCAGGGCGGAGTCCTCGAGAAGGAGGCGTCGCTGCACGTGTCCAACGTGATGCTTGTGTGCCCTAAGTGCGACACCGGCGTCCGGGTGGGTATCAAGACGCTGACGGACGGCTCCAAGGCTCGCGTTTGCAGACGGTGCGGCGAGATGATCCCGCGGCCGTGAGTGTTCAGTAAAATCCGGAGTTGACAATGGCTCAGAAAATCGTTCCCAGGCTTAGAGTGAAATACGAAAAAGAGGTGATCCCTCTCCTGATGCAGAAGTTCGGCTACCGGAACAAGATGCAGGTGCCGAAGCTGTCCAAGATCGTGGTGAACATGGGAGTCGGAGACTCCCTCACCGACATAAAGCTGATGGACGCCGCGGTGGCCGACATGACCGCGATCACGGGCCAGAAGCCGTCCGTCAGGCGGGCGAAGAAGTCCATCGCGAACTTCAAGCTGCGCGCCGGCGTGCCGGTGGGATGCTGCGTGACTCTCAGAGGGGCCCGTATGTATGAGTTCTACGACAGGCTCGTCAACGTGGCGGTCCCGCGAATCAGGGACTTCAGGGGTCTGCCCGCCAAGTCGTTCGACGGGCGGGGCAATTACACCATGGGAATACTCGAGCAGATAATCTTCCCCGAGATCAACTACGACAAGGTGCTCAAGGTCAGGGGAATGGACATAAGCATCGTGACGTCGGCCCGCACCAACGAGGAAGCGTTCGAGCTCCTGAAGTTGATGGACATGCCGTTCACGCGGGCGAAGCCGTGAGACCGGGCCGTGATTGAGCCTGCTTAGGAGGTTAAGTGGCTAAGAAATCTCTGATCGAGAAATGGAAGAGAGAACCTAAGTTCAACGTCCGTAAGTACAACCGGTGCAGACGCTGCGGCAGGCCGCGCGGCTATCTCCGGCAGTTCGGTCTCTGCCGTATCTGTTTCAGGGAGCTGGCCCTGCAGGGTCAGATTCCAGGCGTAGTCAAGTCGAGTTGGTAGCGGCGTTGGTATCGAGTGGAGGAAAATAAATGTCGGTGTCCGATCCCATCTCTGACATGCTGACCTCTATAAGGAACGCATGCAAGGCCAGGCACAAGAAAGTCGACGTGCCGTCGTCCAAGCTGAAAATCGAGATTGCCAAGGCGCTCTTGAACGAGAAGTTCGTCAACAACTTCAAGACCATCGACGACCGGAAGCAGGGAGTGCTGAGGATTTACCTCAAGTACGACACGCAGAACAAGAGCGTCATAGCGGCGATTGAGCGCGTGAGCACACCCGGCAGGAGGATATACGTGGACAGGGGAAAGATCCCGCGCGTGCTCGGAGGCATGGGCACCGCGCTGATCTCCACTTCCCGCGGGGTCATGACCGACAAAGAGGCCAGGGCTCAGGGAGTGGGCGGAGAGGTCCTCTGCTTCATTTGGTGAGCGGCGAATTGAAGACGCAGGAAGGCTGCGGGAGGTCTTAACAGTATGTCAAGGGTTGGCAAGAAACCTCTGCCGATTCCCCCGGGCGTCACGGTCGAGGTGACCGGGGACACGGTCAGAGTGAAGGGTCCCAAGGGGGAGCTTTCCTTCAAGGTCCCGGTGGGTATAGCGGTCACCATCGACGGGGGCGAGGTAAGGGTCACGCCGGATTCGGACAGCCTTCGCATGAAGGCAATCCACGGCATGGTCCGCTCGGTGCTCTCCAACCTGGTGACCGGCGTTACGCAGGGATTCACCAGAGCGCTGGAGATCGTGGGGACCGGATACAGGGCGCAGATGGACGGCCAGAAGCTGATTCTGTTCCTCGGGTACGCGAAGCCCGTGGAGTACACGGCGCCCGCCGGCATCCAGCTCGCGGTCGAGTCACCGACCAAGATAGTCGTGAGCGGCATAGACAGGGTCCTGGTGGGAGAGGTGGCGCATTCCATAAGGGCCTTCAGGAAACCGGAGCCTTACAAGGGCAAGGGAATCCGGTACGAGGGAGAATACGTGCGCAAGAAGGCCGGTAAGGCCGCCGTCGGGTCGGCGTCCGGATGACGGGCAGTCGCCCCGCAGCGATGATCCGGCCGTATGTGGAAAGTGACGCGGTCGCTTAACGAGGCAGGAAACAGGAATGAGAACGCGTACTTCAAAGAGAGATCAGGGAAGGAAGAGAAGACACGTCAGAGTCAGAGCCAGGGTGACGGGCACGCCCGACCGGCCGAGGCTGTGCGTGTTCAGAAGCCTGAAGCACATCTCCGCGCAGGTGATCGACGACAGTTCGGGTCGGACGCTGGTCACGGCTTCGAGCCTCTCGAAGGAGATACGGGAGTCCGGCGAGAAACGGTCGAAGGCCAATGTCGGCAAGGCCGTCGGCGTTCTGCTGGCGCAGAGGGCAAAGGCGCTGGGAATCGAGGCAGTGACGTTCGACAGAGGCGGTTACCTCTACCACGGAAGAGTAAAGGCCCTCGCGGAAGGCGCGAGGGAGGGGGGCCTCAAGTTCTAAAGCCCGTTGCGGGATTTTCGGGATGAAAGGAGAGATTCTTGACTAACGGAGAAGCCGAAAGAGCTGAACTTCTTGAAAAGGTCATCCACGTGAACCGCGTCGCCAAGGTGGTCAAGGGAGGTCGCCGATTCGGCTTCAACGCGCTGGTGGCGGTGGGCGACCAGAACGGAAACGTGGGCGTGGGCCTCGGCAAGGCCAACGAGGTGGCGGACGCCATCCGGAAGGCCAGCGAGGCCGCCAAGAAGGCCTTCTTCGCCGTGCCCTCTTTCAAGGGAACGATTCCGCACGCGGTGTTGGGGCACTTCGGTTCTTGCCGCGTTCTACTCAAGCCCGCGTCCCCGGGGACGGGGATTGTGGCGGGCGGTGTGGTGAGGGCGATTCTCGATTCCGCCGGCATTCACGACGTTCTTACGAAATGCCTCGGTTCGAGCAATCCGCACAACCTCGCCAAGGCCACCGTATGTGCGCTTCAACAACTCAGGACGGCCCGCGACATCGCCGGTCGGCGGGGCAGGACGGTGTCCGAGCTTTTCGGTGTTGCAGGGGCTAGAAGCGATGACAAAGAAGCTTAAGATCACACAGATTCGCAGCGCATCCAGAAGGCAGAAGAACCAGGGCGTGACAGTTCGGACCCTGGGGATCACGAAAGTTTATCACTCTGTCGTGCACAACGACACTCCTCAGATTCGGGGAATGATCAACAAGGTGCGGCATCTCGTCCGCGTGGAGGAGATCCAAGAATGAGCAAGCTTACAGAACTCAGTCCTTCGCGCGGGTCCCGCAAGAGGCGGAAGAGACTGGGTTGCGGGGACGGGTCGGGTCACGGCGGGACGTCGACAAAGGGACACAAGGGGCTCAAGGCGCGCACGGGTGGCAAGGTGCCCGCCTGGTTCGAAGGCGGACAGATGCCCCTCCAGAGACGTCTGCCCAAGCGCGGGTTCGTGGGCAAGTGGCACGTGGAGTACCAGGTCGTCAACTTAAGTAGTCTGTCGAAGTTCGACTCGTCCGTCGAGGTCACTCCGGAGGCTCTTTACGAAAAGCGCCTGGTGCGAAATCGCAGGAAGCCGGTCAAATTGCTCGGCGTGGGCGAGGTGGCGGTTCCCTTGAAGGTCAGAGTTCACGCGGTCAGCAAGACGGCCAAACAGAAACTCGAGAAGGCCGGTGGAGCAGTGGAGCTGGTTAGCTGATGTTTGACAAATTCCAGAGCATATTCAGAATACCTGAGCTGAAGAAGAGGATACTCTTCACGATACTCATCCTCGTCGTGTACAGACTCGGGGGGCACGTCCCCACCCCGGGCGTCAACGGGCAGGCGCTCGCGGCGTTCTTCCAGGGCAAGGAGAGCACGCTTTTCGGGCTCTACGACATGTTCTCGGGCGGCTCGCTCAAGAACTGCACGATCTTCGCGATGGGCATCATGCCGTACATCAACGCCTCCATCATCCTCCAGCTTCTGGGCGCGGTGATTCCGTACTTCCAGAAGCTCCAGAAGGAGGGGGAAGAGGGGCGCAAGAAGATAACGCAGTACACGAGATACGGGACCGTGTTCCTGGGGCTCATCCAGGCGTACGGAGTCAGCTTCTTCGTCGAGTCGCTGAGGAGCGAGCTCGGGCCGGTCGTTCCGAACCCCGGGCTGGGTTTCAGGCTGCTCACGATGGTGACTCTCACGTGCGGAACGGTGTTTGTGATGTGGCTCGGCGAGCAGATCACGGACAGGGGGATAGGCAACGGCATCTCGCTCATCATATTCATCGGGATCGTGGCCAGATTCCCGACTGACGTCGTGGCCACGATCAGGTCCATCCAGCTTGGCGCGCTCGAGATCCTCAACGCGGCGTGGCTGATCATCCTGATAGTGGCGGTGATAGCCGGTGTGATCGTCATGACGCAGGGAATGCGGAAGATCCCGGTCCAGTACGCCAAACGAGTGGTGGGCCGGAAGATGTACGGCGGCCAGAACACCCACATCCCGCTGCGTGTCAACACGGCCGGCGTCATACCGATCATATTCGCGCAGTCCCTGATCATGTTCCCCGGCACGCTGGCGGCGTTCGCGCGAGAGAACGTGACGATGGAGAAGATCTCGATGCTCTTCTCGCCAGGAGGCCTGACGTATTCGATCCTGTACGGTCTGATCATCATCTTCTTTACCTACTTCTACACCGCCATCGTGCTCAACCCGACTGACCTGGCGGAGAACATACAGAAATACGGAGGGTTCGTGCCGGGTATCCGTGCGGGCAGGAAGACGGCGGAGTATATTGATAGGGTCCTGATGCGAATCACTTTCCCGGGCGCCATGTTCCTGGCCGCGGTGGCCATTCTGCCCGACGTGCTGATAAACAGGTTCCACGCGCCGTTCTACTTCGGCGGCACGTCGATCCTGATCGTGGTGGGAGTGGCTCTGGACACCCTTCAGCAGATAGAGTCGCACCTTCTGATGAGGCACTATGAAGGGTTCATGAAGAAGGGAAAGATAAAGGGAAGAAGGTTCTACTAATTTGATGCGCATAGTGCTCCTTGGCCCTCCGGGGAGCGGAAAGGGGACACAGGCGAAGCTGCTGGAACGGCACTTCGGGATACCTCAGATCTCCACCGGAGACATCTTCAGGAAGGCCGTCGCCGCGAAGTCAGAACTGGGCGCCCGGGTCGCGAAGTACCTGGAAGCGGGCGCGCTCGTCCCGGACGACCTCACCGTGGGCCTGGTGAGAGAACGCCTGAAGCAGAGTGACGTCGGTAAGGGTTTCGTTCTGGACGGATTCCCCCGGACGGTGCCCCAGGCGGTCGGCATAGAGGAGATCCTGCGCGAGCAAGGCTGGGAGCTCGACGCCGTCGTAAACATAAACATACCGACGGAGGTGCTTGTACCCAGACTCGCGCTCAGGCGCACCTGCCCCACGTGCGGGATGGTGTTCCACCTGGAGCACAGGCCCCCGGACGGTGACGGGCGCTGCACGGCGTGCGGGAGCGCGGTGGTGACCAGGCCGGACGACAACGTCGAGACCGTGAAGAAGCGTATCGCGGTGTACAACGCCCAGACGTCGGCGCTGGTGGACTATTACAGGAAGAAGTCGAAGCTGATCGACGTGGACGGCGTGGGCGACGCGGACGACGTGTTCGACGGGATTCAGGCGGCCCTGGAGCAGAGGCGCAAGGACTCGGAAAGACGCGCGTGATAAGGCTGAAGACGAAACAGGAAGTAGACAAGATCCGCGAGAGCTGCGTGATGGTGGCCGAGACGCTGGAGGCGCTGGGGAAGCTCGTGGAGCCCGGGATATCCACCGCGGAGCTGGACCGCTGGGCGCACGACTTTATAAAGTTGCGCGGCGGGATCCCGGCGTTCAAGGGTTACAGGGGGTTTCCCGCCAACACGTGCATCTCGGTCAACGAGGAAGTGGTGCACGGGATTCCGGGGACCAGAAGGCTTTCGGAAGGCGACATAGTCAGCATAGACGTCGGAGTGCTCAAGAGCGGCTATTTCGGAGACGGAGCGGCCACGTTCCCGGTCGGGGAGGTCTCCGAGGAGGCGCAGACTCTCTTGGAGGTGACACAACTGGCCCTCATGAAGGGCATCGAGAAGGCGGCGGTCGGCGGTTTTCTGGGCGACGTGTCACACGCCATTCAGGAGTGCGCGGAGAGTTTTCATTTTTCCGTTGTGAGGGACCTGGTCGGGCACGGCATAGGCGCCCAGATGCACGAGGAACCGCAGATCCCCAATTTCGGCGCTCCGGGCACCGGTCCCCTCCTGATCGAAGGGATGGTGCTTGCGATCGAGCCGATGGTCAACGCCGGCGGCTGGGAGGTGCAGACGCTTTCGGACAACTGGACCGTCGTCACGAAGGACAAGTCTCTCTCGGCGCACTTTGAGCACACAGTGGCCGTGTTGAACGGTCGGGCTCAGGTGCTGACTCAAGCTGGTTCGGGCATTCTGAGGAGGTAATCCGAGGTGGCCAAGGAAGAGGGAATACAAGTAGAAGGCACCGTGGTAGAGCCCCTTCCTAACGCGATGTTCAGGGTCGAACTGGAGAACGGGCACATTGTGCTGGCGCACATCTCCGGCAAGATGCGCATGCATTTCATAAAAATATTAGCTGGTGATAAGGTGACAGTGGAACTTTCCCCTTACGACCTCAACCGGGGGCGGATTATTTACCGGGCGAAGTAAGAAGGGTTTTTCCGGTTGGAACAAAGGCGGGATTCCAAGGGGACTCGGGTAAGAGAATCGGATGGCCAAACAAAGGAACCAGTCACCGAGGGCCATGG
>CAZMZP010000063.1:0-67084 GCA_964570935.1 uncultured bacterium | reverse complement strand
TGCTCCTCCTTCATGATTGCTCCTCCTTGTTGTTCACGTTCCCCCGTTCGGAAGAGTACCGCGTGGAGTCGAACATTCCAACGTGAATCCTTCCGGCCGGACAGCCGAACGGCCGGGCAGCGAAGGCCACCCGGCCGTTCAAGAAGAGGCGCAGCGGATTTCATCGCACCTCGGGCAGCGGACACGCTTGGCTGAGCGGTCCCGCTAGCACGCTCTGACTGTCGCGCGCCTCCTTAGGACAGCAATCACGCCTGCAGCGGCAATCAGCATTGCCAGAATTATCACGCCCCACTCCGTCAACGACGGCACGCGGGCCGGCGGAGCGGCGTCGCCGGTTATGACGAACGCGAGGTCACGGCTCAGCTGGGTGGTCGGGTCGACCAGCGAGCCAACCCAGGGACCCCCGGTGTTCCCGTACATGCCGTCTTCCCCGTACTGCACTGAAATGCTCGTCTTCCAGCCCCACTGCGGGCCGGGTCCCGCAAGGCACGCGTACACGCTCAGCCAGTAAACGTGCCCCTGCTCTTGGCAGAACCAGCGGTTCTGTATAACGTTGACGTTATACTGATAGTACGCCGCGTGGTTGAGTGGCAGCACTTCCGGCGGCGTGCACGGTTTCCACCAGCCCTCTCCGGGAGCGCTCTTGGTCACTATTCCGACACCGGCGATGGGCGCGTCGTACCACCATATTCTCTGGCCCGGCTGCCCGGCGTTGTCTTCGAAGATCTCGAAGTGGAAGTACTGGATCTGCCCGACCTGGTCATTCTTCCAGGATCCCCAGAAGTGTATGTCCTTCACCCAGCCCGTCTCGGTGCACATGAAATCGTCCGCCACCCGGCATCCCGGCTCAGCGCACACGCCGGACGAGAGGACGTCCCACCCCGTGGTCGTCGTGTCCGGAAGCTGGGGATAGTGCATCTTGTAGTCGTCCCACCCCGGCAGCCAGTCTCCCGCGGCCAGCCCGGCCCAGGCCACGACGAACGTCAGCGCGGCAAACAGCACAATGATCTTTTTCATGTTCGACCTCCCCGGTCTCCTTCAAACGGTCAATCCTGTCAGACGCGACCCGTCAAGCCACCACCCGTATCCTTTGGTTCTCCGCCGAGGCCCCGGCCCCAAGTCTTGATGCCTGCCCGGTCCCGCCGGCGCCGGGAGTCACCTCCTTTCCGAGTTAAAGCTAGCGCTTGCAGCAGGGATGAGTGAATACAACATACGTGCCACATTCCACCAAAGACCGCCATCCTGCTGTCAGACAACAAATTTCAGTCGCACTGCTCGCCGGCCGACCCGGCCGGGCGCCCGCCATACTGATGTAATCCGCCCGTGTCCGACCGGCGAGAGGGCCGTATCAGGCCGAGTCTTAAGGAGTTAACCGAGACTGATGCGTCCCGCACAGCACGGGCAGAATCCCCAGCGCTACGGACGCCGTCGACCCCGCGCAGAACACGAGCCGCCGGCACCCAGGGCGTCGATCGCCGGGCCCAGAAAAAACGCCTTGACGTGCGCACGGTTTGGCCGCTAGAATTATGGACCGTGCGGTCGATTCTCGACCGACCGGTCGAGGAACAGTCACAAGTATGAGCGCGGCAGCGGCCGCCGCGTGCGCATTCCTGTCGGGAGCGCCACGCGGCGAGTGGGCATGGAGCGGATGACATGAAGAAATCAGACGGCCTCACCTGGCGGGAAAGGGAACGTGCGAGGACGAGGAAGCAGATTCTCGCCGCGGCGAGGAGTGTGTTCTCGCGAAGGGGATTCCACAAGGCGTCCCTCAACATGATTGCCGTCGAAGCCGGGTTGGGTAAGGCCACACTGTACTCGTATTTCGCCAGCAAGGCCGACTTGATGAGGGCGGTGTTCGAGGACGCTATAGACGAGCAGCTCCTGATAGTCGTGCGCGCGACCTCCGGCAAGCTCGACCCCCGCGCGAGAATAAGGGCCATAGCCGTTGAGCAGCTCAAGCATTTCGCGAAGCACCGTTATCTACTCAGGGTTTGCGCCGCCGAGGACGTGTTTCAGAGCAAGGAAATGAGGGGCAGCATTCGCACCTTGATGATGCAAAAGTACGCCAGGTACACGGAGCTCCTGGAAGAGACGTTCGCGCTGGCCGCGGAAAAGGGGCTGATCAGGAGCGTGGACCCGCGAAAAGTGGCCCACGTGTTCGTGGCCATACTCCACGCGGTGAGTCTCTACTGGCAGTTCTACGGAGTGAAGCCGTCTCCCGAGCAAGAGGGTCGAATGATCTGCGACGTACTTTTCGACGGACTGGGGAAGGCCTGAGGACGCTCTCGCATGCACGGTCTCAGCAACCACACGAAGGGACACACCGGATGAACGTAACGCGAATCAAGACGAGCCGACTTGGGGGAATGTGGCGGATGGCATTTGTCGCGGTCTGCGCGCTCATGGTTGTCTGCTCACCCGGCCGGTCCGGGGCGTGGGCCGCCGCGCTAGACGGCGCGGAAGACAGCGGCACAAAGAAACTGAGCCTCCAGGAGAGCGTCGACCTGGCGCTGGCCAACAACAAGGCAGTGCTCATCCAGAGACAGGAAGTCGAGAGCATGAACGCCCAGGTCACCCAGGCGCGCTCCACCGCGCTTCCGAACCTTAGCGGCTACACGCAGTACCTGATTACGGAGGGCAAGGTGAACTACGGTGGCAACGAGGGGTTCACGTTTGACCTGGACGACAAGTACTACAAAGCCGGAGTCACGCTTCTCCAGCCCATATACACGGCCGGCCGCGTGGGCGCCGCCATGCGGGCTGCAAAGGCCGCGCGGGGCTACGCCCGCGAGAACCTCGAGGCCACCTTCAAGGAAGTGACGTTCGCCGTGAAGGCGACGTTCGGGGGCGTGCTGCTTGCGCAGGAGATGTCCGGGCTGGCAAAGCAGTCGCTCGAGCTTGCCGAAGCGCACCTCAAGAACGTCGAGCAGCTGTACAAGCAGGGAGTCGCGTCCGAGTACGAGCTCATCCGCGCGAGAGTCCAGGTGGCGCAGCTCGTGCCGGCCAGCATCAAGGCCGATAACGAGCTCGACCGCGCACTCATAGTGTTCAGAAACACGCTGGGGCTGTCCGCGGACGAAAAGGTCAGGCCCGAGGGGGCTCTCGAGCGAAAGCCCGTTGAGACCTCGGTGGAAGAGGCCTTCGCGCGGGCCCAGCAGAAGCGCAACGAGCTTGCCGCGGCCCGGCTCCGCGTGGACGGGATGAAGGCAGCTTTAGACGTGGCAAGAGCGGACAGGTATCCCAGTCTCTCGTTCGTCGGAAGCGCCTTCCTGGAGACCGAAGAGCCGAAGTTCGACGACCGGGAGTGGCGCACAAAGATGTGGTCCGCCACGGTGGACCTTTCCTTCCCGATTTTTGACGGCCTGAGGACCAAGGGCAAGATAAAGCAGACGAAGGCGCAGTACGAACAGTCCCGCTTGCTCTCCGCCCAGACCCTGGACGGGGTCCGGCTCGAGGTCGAGCAGGCAGTGTCGAAGCTGGCCGAGGCAAGAAAACTGATGGATTCACAGGTCGCGTCCGTGGAACAGGCGCAGAAGGGCCTCGACATCGCCGACATCCGTTACAAGAACGGCGTCGGCACTCAGCTCGAGCTGCTCGATGCGCAGGTGTCGCTGACCACGGCGCGCACAAACTATTTCATGGCTGTGTACGAGCATTTCATGGCCGTGGCCGAGATGGAACGGGCCACCGGCGCGACGCTTGAGTGATGCGCGGAGCGCCCACGGGGCGTCCGGTGCCGCAGCACTGATGACAACCGGAGGAGATCTCGACAAATGAAAAGAACGTCAAAGAGAAACACGATAATCGTCGTGGTTATAGTCGCGGTTCTGGCCGTGGTGGTCGGGAACCGATTCTGGCAGCAGGCCAGGAAACCCGCGACCAAGAGCATAGCGGAGCTCCAGAGCCAGCAGGGCATCCCGGTCTCGATAGACACCGTCGGCGTTGGCGGCATATCCGAGTCGATAGAGCTGACCGGCACCGTTCAGGGCATCGTCCAGTCGGACCTCATCAGCAAGACCACCGAGCGAGTGGTGCGGGTGGGCGCTTCCGTTGGGCAGCGCGTCAGCAAGGGACAGGTCCTGGTCGCGTTCGACACCAGCAACCCCACTGCTCAGTACAGGCAGGCGAAGGCCGCCCTGGATGACGCCGAGAAGGACTTCGCCAGGATGCAGGCGCTGCTCGAGCAGGGAGCGATTTCCGAACAGATGTTCGAGAAGGCCCAGACGGGTCTCGAGGTCGCCCGCGCGAATTTCGAGGCGGCCAGGTCAATCGTCGAAGTCATCTCTCCCATTGACGGCGTGGTCACGTCAGTGAACGTGACCGAAGGAGAGACGGTCGGAGTCGGCGCGGTCGTTTGCACGGTGGCCAGGTACGACAGGGTGAAGGTCATTGTGAAGGCCAGCGGGGCGGACCTTCAGGAACTTTCCGCAGGCGCCCCGGCGTTCGTACGCACCGCCGAAGGCGGAGAAATCCCCGGAACCGTGACTATGATCTCGTCGTCGGCCGACCCGGACACCAGGACTTTCAGGGTCGAGGTCACGGCGGACAACACCTCGCGGGTTTTGAAGCCCGGCTCGTTCGCGACCGTCGCCGTTCAGGCGGCCCACAGGAAGGACGCCATAGTCGTGCCGACACAGGCCATCGTTACCAGGGACGGCCGGCTCAGCGTGTTCATGGTTGCCGCGAACGGCACGGCCGAGCTGCGTCGCGTGACACTGGGCCTCACTAACGCACGAGTAGTCGAGGTGGTGGAAGGACTCAAGCCCGGCGACCGCATCGTCGTGAAGGGATACGAGCTCCTCAGGGGTGGGGAGACAGTGAACATAGTCGAAGCGGAATGAGGTAATCGAAGAATGTTCCTCGCACAACTTTCGGTCCGAAAACCAGTCCTCGTGACAATGATGCTCCTGCTGTTTGTGGTCATCGGCGTTTTCTCATACGTCCGGCTTCCGATAGACCTTATGCCCGAAATCGAGTTCCCTTACGTGAGCGTCGTCACCGTGTACCCGGGGGCGGGTCCCGAGGAAATAGAGACTCTGGTGTCTAAGCCCATCGAAGACGCGGTCAGCGCCACGTCCGGCCTCAAGAACATCTGGTCTTACTCGCAAGAGGGCGTTTCGGTCGTCCTGATAGAATTCACCCTCGAGACCGAAGTGGACTTCGCGGCCATCGACGTGAAGGAGAAGCTGGACGCGATCCTGGGAGAGCTACCCGAGGACGTGGAGGCGCCCACCATCAGTAAGTTCGACTTCGGCGCTTACCCCATCATGAACCTCTCCGTGTCGAGCAAGCGTCCTCTTCAGGAGACCTACGAAATCGCCGACAGGACCATAAAGCTCGAGCTGTCCAAGGTGGAGGGCCTGGCCGCGATAAGCGTGGTGGGCGGCAGGAAGCGCGAAATCCTGGTCTCCGTCGGCAAGGAAAAGCTCAAGGGCTACGGCCTCTCGATAATGGAGGTGGTCGCCGCCATAGCCGCCGAGAACCTGAACATTCCGGGCGGCCACATAGTTCAGGAGGCCAAGGAATACGGCGTGAGGGTCGAAGGAGAGTTCGCCAATGTAGACGAGATAAGGAACGTGCTGGTCCAGAGGGAAGGAGGCCCCCCCATACGCCTCGGCGACATCGCCTCGGTCGAGGACACCTACGAAGAGGTCCGCGAGATGGCGCGGTTCAACGGCGAAGAGACCGTGGGCATCACCCTTCAGAAGCGCTCCGACGCCAACACAGTCAAGGCCGCGAACGAAGTGTACCGGATGATAGACCGGCTGAAGAAGACGCTCCCGCCGGACGTGCGCATGGAAGTGGCCAGGGACAGGTCGACTTTCATCAAGGATTCCGTGGCCGACGTGAACAGCAGCATCGTCTGGGGCATCGCTCTCACCGCTCTCGTGCTTTTCCTGTTCGTTCACAGCTGGCAGGGCGTCGTGATAGCCGGCGTCGCAATGCCCATGTCGGTCGTCTCGACCTACAGCTTTCTCTATTTTGCGGGCTACACAATCAACACCATGACACTGATGGGACTCGGGTTGTGCGTAGGGATACTGGTGGCCAACGCCCTCGTGGTCATGGAGAACATATATCGGTACAGGGACATGGGCAAGAGTCCCGCCGAGGCCGCCGAGGAAGGCACGTCCGAGATCGCGCTCGCCGTGCTCGCTTCCACTCTGACGAACATCGTGGTGTTCGTGCCCATCGCCTTCATGCGCGGCATCATCGGTCAGATCTTCAAGGAATTCGGCCTCACGGTGACGTTCGCCACGTTCGTTTCGCTCATCGTGTCGTTCACGCTGACTCCGATGCTTGCGTCCAAGATGCTCAAGTCCAAGTCGGCCGGGCCGGCTCATTTCGGAATTCCATTCCTGGAGAGGTTCTTCAATGCGTGGGATGCGTCTTACGACAGAGTCGCTCATGGATACAGAACTGCGCTCGACTGGTCGCTGAACCGCAGGTGGCGGGTCGTCGGGATCTGCGCCGGACTGTTCGTCCTGAGCCTGGCTCTGGTCCCCCTCATCGGTTCTGAGTTCTTCGGCGAGTCCGACCAGGGCATGATAACTGTGACTCTGGAGATGCCCGTAGGCTCGAACTTGACTGAAACAGAAAAGGCCATAGAGCAGGTCGAGAAGGTCGTCAGGTCGATTCCGGAAACAGACGCGGTGTTCTCGTCCATCGGCAGCACTGAGAGCGAGGTGGGCGTCGGGGGCGGCGTGAACCTTGGCGACGTGCTCGTTCGCCTGGTCAACAAGTCCGAGCGCCACAGGACCGACAAGGAGATCGCCGACGCCTTCAGGGCCGCGCTCACTCACATCCCGTCGGCGAAG
This sequence comes from uncultured bacterium, assembly GCA_964570935.1. Lineage (GTDB taxonomy): Bacteria > Eisenbacteria > RBG-16-71-46 > JAFGJU01 > JAFGJU01 > JAFGJU01. Next base: position 60,266 of record CAZMZP010000063.1, on the reverse strand, counting down.
CTGACCGTGAACACTGCATCGACGATGGGAGGAGGCGGAGAGAAGGACATCCAGATAGAAGTCACGGGAAACGAAATGTCTCTCCTGAACGACCTGGCCAACAGGGTCGCCACCATAGTCGAGGAGACCCCCGGCACAGTTGACGTGGACACAAGCTGGCGGCTGGGCAAACCCGAGATAAAGGTGATCCCGAACCGCGAGAAGTGCGCCGACTACGGAGTCTCGACCGCGACGGTGGCCATGCTGACGCGCAGCTTTCTGACCGGGACGGTCGCCTCCAAGTACAGGGAGAGGGACGAAGAATACGACATCAGAGTGAAGCTCGCCGAGGCCGACAGAAGCAACGTGGAGAAGGTGGGCGCTCTTCTGATCAAGGCCGGGGACAACATGGTTCCGGTGACCGAGCTCGCCGCAGTCAGCTACGACGAGGGGCCGACGCAGGTCGTCCGGAAGAACAGGCAGCGCATGGTCACTGTGAGCGCGAACATCGCTCGCGGCAGCCTCGGCGGGATGGTGGGACAGATACGCGGTAAGACGGACCAGCTCGACGTGCCGTCCGGATACAGAATCTACTTCGGCGGAATGGCTGAGGTGATGGAGGAGTCATTCGGCTCGCTCTTCCAGGCCCTCATACTGGCGATCGTCCTCACCTACATGCTGATGGCCGCCATGCTGGAATCCTATGTTCACCCGTTCACGATAATGCTCACGATTCCGCTGGGCGCGGTCGGAGTGTTCCTGGGCCTCTTCGTCACGGGCCGGACCGTCAGCATATTCTCGCTAATGGCGTTGATAATGCTGGTGGGCATCGTGGTCAACAACGCAATCCTGATGCTAGACTACACCAACACGCTACGCAAACGGGGCCGCGGCCTGCGCGAGGCATTGCTGGAGGCCTGCCCCACCAGATTCCGCCCGATCGTCATGACGAACATCGCCGCCATCGCCGCCATGCTGCCGTTGGCCCTCGGTTTCGGCGCGATTGCCGAGTTCCGCGCGCCGATGGCCATCGCGTCGATCGGCGGGCTCTTCTGCTCGACCATCTTCACCCTGTTCCTGATCCCGTGCGTGTACAGCTTGATGGACAGGCTGGCGCACCGGCGGTCGAAGAGGGCATAATGGCAAGAGGGGCCGGCGTCACGCCGGCCCCTCCAACCTCACCAACGAAGCTCCGGGGTAAACAACACTAAGTCGGTTATCTGTAAAGTGCCTTTATCCTCCCCCACGTGTCGTCCTGCACTGGAATTGAACAGAAGATATTGGCGATGATGTCATTGGCGTCGGCCCAGATGCCAAACTGGTGGTTTGCGTCAGCGGGTGAGCAGTCGGCGGCAAGGAACGTCGGGTAGGTCGCCGGCTTCTGCAGATATGGCGTTTCCCCCACCCCGAACCCGTTGGACATGGCAAAAGTGAGCGCGCAGTTGCCGTCCGGCGGGCCAAACGTGCCGCTGGTGTAAGCAGTGAAGCTCGAAGCGACGGGGAAGAAGTTGACAAACGTGACCTGCGTTGTGGCCAAGGTAGTGAACAACGTCCCCGACCCGGAACCCCAGCCCACCGCCGCATCGTAATAGAGCGAGAATGTTCCCCCCTGGAAGGTCTGGTGATACACGATCACCCCTGTGCCGGTGATCTTGTTGAAGTTCGTGCTGTCCGGCGGAACCGAGGTAGTTTCCACGCCACACCGAATCTCCCACTGGGTGCCCAGTGCGGAGCCGTTCCACGACTGGCCATGAAATACCTTAGGGTTGCCCGAATTGGGGAACTGCCGTGAGACCGAGACGTGACCGTTGAGCACGGCGCCTCCACGGAAGGCCGAATAGTACGTGCCGGTTACGGGAGTGGCCCCGGCCCACCCCGGAAGAGTCGCCACAAGAGCAAGCATAAGTAACACAATTAGCATTCTGCGCATAGGAAGCCTCCTTCCTCCACACGACCCAAAGCAATGATAATCCAACTCCTCTCACAACTATCCTGGCACCCGGGTTCAAAGCGATGCCAGGCGGACAACATCACCTCCTCCTTCGACATAGTCCCAGCCGTGAATCAAGATGCCGCGGCCGATGTGATTCCCCGCCCTCTCACATGCTTCCATGGAGGGTCGGTTGCGCGCGACCGGCCTTATCTTCTATATATGTGACTGTTTAATCACTTGTTGGAAAGCTGATAGTAAGCGCACTAATTGCACTATAACATTAGTGACCTTCTATGTCAATGTCATTCGTCACAATTCGCAGCTTGAAGGAGATTGGGCGCAATAACCCCTACTACCGCATACGATTGGTGTCTTGGCGCCCTACGAAGGAGAGCCTTACGCCCGAGCAGCGGTCATGCCGCCTGACTGTGGGAGATATGTGGGGTTCTGCGTGCGGCTTGCGGTGTGCGGCTTGCTGCTTGCGGCGTCCTGCGTTCCTTACCCTGCGCCCGTGTCGGTTCGACTCCGACCTCCGGCATGAACCGACACGGCCTGCGAGCGACACACGGAGAATGCTGTGCATTACCGCCACGGCCGTCAAAGTAATAGGGTCGGCGCAGTGCCGACCCCCTACCCAGACGTGTTTTCCCGTGTCCCGCGATCTATCGGACTACCACCACCTTCTTCGACTGCGCCCCATTTGATACCTGCGGCCCCTCCAACCTACAGATATACACTCCGCTGGCCACTTGGCCGCCGTCGCTGTCAGTGCCGTCCCACACGACCTCGTGTCTGCCTGTGTCAAGCAGGCCTTCCTTCAACACCCGCACCAACCTGCCCGAAATGTCGTACACGCACAGCCGCGCCTGCCCGGCATCCCGCAGAGTGAACCCGATCTTGGTCACGGGATTGAACGGGTTGGGAACGTTTCCTTCGATGCGCGTGACGAGAGGGGCGCCGACCGGACTCGCACCAACGTCGATCGTGGTGCCGTCTGCTGCGATCCGCGCGGCATATATGTCGCCGGCGTCGTTCCGACGGTCTTCCCATACGATGATTGCGCCGTGGTTTCCGTCCGAGACAATAGACGGCGTGTTCGCGAAGCTTGGCAGACTGCGAACTGTCACCACGCCTGGAGTCCACGCTAATGTACCCAGCGAATCTACGCGCTGGGCACGGACCACATAGTTGCTGCCGGTAAGCTCAATCCAGGCGACGATGACACCCCTCGCTCCATCACTCGCGATGTACTGTATCTGGGCAGACGAACCCGAGGCAACAGCGACCCCATCAGTACCCCAGAGCTCAGTCCCGGCGGCGTCAATGCGCTGAACGCGCAGAGTGTATGGACCGGGACTTGCGCCTTCTCTCCAGGAGTAGATGCCTCCGTCCTTCCCGTCCGCGATGAGCTGACCCCGCGCGGCGCTGCCGGTCGCAGAGATCGTGTCGCCGTTCTCACCCCACATCTTCGTGCCGTACGCGTTCAGCCGCTGGGCGAACAGATATTTCGAGGCGTCGGACCAGAGTGCGACCATCCCGGAGTTGCCGTCCGTGACCAGTCTTGTGAGCGTTTGTGTCCCCGCGCCCTCGAAAACCGGCGTGCCGTACTCTCCCCAGAGCGGCGACCCGCTCCAAGGCAGCACGCACTGAGCGAAGATGTCCCGGTCTCCGTTTCTGTCGTCGCCCCATGCCACGATGGCCGCGTCATCCTCGCTGGCAAAGGCCATGAGGTTCTGCAAGTCGGCCCCCGGATATCCGCCGACCAGCAGTCCGTCCGACCACAGTACGTTACCCGAGCTCCAGCCCTGCAGGTAAACACGAAGGTCACTGTTCCGGGTGTCGTACCACGCGGCGTAGGCATTCGTATAGAAGCCGACATTGGCCGGACAAATCCACGGGTAGTACTGGTCGTTAGTGTCCGTGCACGCGGCCTGCCATGTCTCCAGCACTCCCGCGGATGTCACGTGTTTCATACAGACATCTCTCGCATACGGGTTGGACGGCGTGCCGCCTTCGCATCCAAAACCGCAAAGGAGCCCTCCCCTGCCGTCAGAATTGACGTGATAGAAGTTCCACTCCCCCAAGGACAAGACCTCGATGCCGCCCGTGCCCCAGACTGAGCCGCCCGCCGAATCTACGCGTTGGCAGAAGATGCGCCATTGGAGATCCGGTCCGTCAACCCAGCTCACGACAGCACCGTGTGCGCCATCAGAGAATGCCGCGGGAGAGAACTGCGCGCCCGACGCACTGCAGACCGGCGTGCCGTTCACCTGCCAGGCAGCACTGACGACTGACGGAACGCAGAAGCCGACTCCGCACAGAATTAGAACTGCTGCTGTTACACGCACCCGAAGAATCATGTCGCACCCCCACAGATTCTTGGACCTGCAGTCCCCCGTACGGACCACGCGTCTATCTGACAATCACCATCTTCTTCGACTCGACGATGCCGGCGAGTCCCGGCAGCTCCAATCCGTAGAAATACACCCCGCTCGCGACCACGGTGCCCGAGCTGTCCCTGCCGTCCCAAACGACCTCGTGCCTGCCGGCCTCGCGAACGCCCTCTTCAAGCACTCGCACGACTCTGCCGGCGATGTCATACACGCACAACCGCGCGCACGTTGCCTCTCTCAATGTGAACGCAATCTTCGTCACCGGGTTGAACGGGTTGGGGAAGTTCTGGTCCAGCTCGGCCAATCGCGCACCAACCGGCGGCGGCACGAGATCTTCGTGCACCGCTATAATGTAGTCCGTCGACAGAGCGTAGACGTCATTGGCAGTCGTGGTGCTGTAAGAGGTCCACGCGACGATTGCCTGCCCCGGCATACTCGGAACGACCGCCGGTCTCGTGTCGTCAAGGTCGCTCGCGCAGATGGCGACACCATCAGTTCCCCACATGACGTCGCCGTCCGGCTCCAGCCGCTGCGCGTAGACGTCTGACGTCACCCCTCCGCGACGATCCTGCCAGGAGATGATCGCACCACTGTTTCCGTCCGTCACAATGCTTGGCCCGCTTTGAGCGTCCGCGGCAGCGCACACGATCCGGCCACCGCCAGCCCACTGCGCCTGGCCGCTCGAGTTCAGTCTCTGTGCGTATATGTCTGCGGATCCGCTCCGGTAATCTTCCCAACAGACTATCACGCCGCCGGCGCCATCGGACAGAAGTGCTGGAAGCTGCTGCTGCCCGGCCTCTGCGCAGACAACAACGCCGTTTGCTGTCCACTGCGCGGCCCCGACGGAGTTCAGCCGCTGGGCGTAGATGTCATAGTTGCCGCTTCGGCTGTCCTTCCAGCAGATGACGGCTCCGCCGGCACCGTCAGGAACCACTCTTGGGTAATTCTGCGCGCTGGCCGCACCGCTGACGACCACACCGTTCGGCGTCCATAGCGGAGTCCCGTTCGCGTCGACGCGCTGTGCGTAGACGTCGACTGTCGCGCCCCGCAAGTCGGTCCACGCCACGATACCGCCGGACGCCCCGTCACTGATTATCTGCGGCTCCTGCTGGTGGTTCGCGGCACTGCAAACGGACACGCCCGCCGCCGCCCACGTCTGGCTTCCGCTCGAGTTCAGACGTTGCGCGTAGATGTCGCTGGTACCGGCAGGGACCAGATTCTCCCAGACCACTATTGCACCGCCTGAACCGTCCGGGGCTATCTGCGGGAAGTAGGTTCCGGCGGTCGTGGAGCACACTACTGCGCCGTCAGGCCTCCACAGCATGGCCTGGATTGGACTGACTCGCTGGGCATAGACGTCGTAATTGCCGTTCCGCAAGTCCTGCCATGCAGCGAGCAGCCCGCCGCTACCGTCAGGAGCAGCAGACGGATACGTCTGGTAGGATGCGGCCGTGGAAACGGCGACTCCGTTCTTTGACCACAGTCTGTAGCCGTCTGAGAAGACACGTTGAGCGTAAATGCCCGGGTTGGTGTTGCCAGCGCGATAGTCCTCCCAGACAATTATGGCGCCTTGGCCGGCATCCGATATCGCGGCGATGGTTCCCTGGTTATTTTGCGCCACTGCTATCGGCACGCCGCAGCTCGTCCACCCCGCGTTCCCATCGCCGTCCACGTGGCCCGCGAAAACGTCCGTGGACGTTCCGCTGCGATAATCCTCCCAGGCGATAATTGCACCACCGAAGCCGTCAAACACAATGGCCGGATACCACTGGTAGTCACGCGCACTGCAGATGGCAATGCCGTTCTGGACCCACGACATGGCTCCGTTGGAGATGACTTTCTGAGCATAGATGTCGGAATTGTCACCAGGTCGACTGTCGTCCCAGGTGATTATCGCTCCTCCGCTCCCGTCCGACGCGAGCTCCGGCCTGGCCTGGCTGTCTATCGCTCCACAGACCACCACGCCGTTGGCGGTCCACTGAACCGTGCCCGCCGAGTTCACACGCTGGCTGTAAATGTCCGAGTTTGCGCCCCGATAGTCCGTCCAGGCAATGATTGCGCTGCCCGAAGCGTCAGAGAGGATCTGGGATTCGTTCTGATTGCCGGCCGCGCTGCAAACCTGCACACCCCCGGCAGTCCACGACGCCGTCCCCGCTGAAGTCAGTCGTTGCGCATAGATGTCCCAGTTGCTTCCGCTGCGGTAGTCCTCCCAGACGATGATGGCTCCGCCGGCGCCGTCCGTCGCAACCATCGGACCCGACTGGTGGTTCGACTCCGCGCTGACCACGACCCCGTCATTCGTCCATTGCGGCGTGCCCGCGAGGTTCACACGCTGCGCGTACACGTCGTAGTTGCCGTTGCGGAAGTCGTACCAGGTGATGATGGCGCCTAAAGCTCCGTCGGAGACGGCCTGCGGTGAGTACTGGCTGTTTGCCGCCCCGCAGATCTGCCTGCCGTCGGCCGCCCAGAGGGAAGCTCCATTTGCGCCGTTGATCCGCTGCGCATAGATGTCGTAGTACGCTCCACCGCGGCTGTCCTCCCACGCGACGATGACTCCTCCGCCGCCAGCCGATATTATCGAGGTCGCAAACTGGTAGCCCGCGGCAGTGCAGACGGCTATTCCGTTTTCTGCCCAGAGCACCTGTCCGTCAGCAGTTATTCTCTGTGCGTAGATGTCGTGATTGCCGTTGCGGTAGTCGTCCCAGGCTATGACTGCACCGCCGGCCTCGTCCGATGCGATTATGGGACTGGACGTCGAACCAGCGGCAGTGCAGATGGGCACACCCTCGGGTGTCCAGATCGGGTTGCCGTTGCCGTCCACCCGCTGCGCGTAGATGTCGGCGTTGCCATGCCGGTAGTCAATCCAAACAACGATCGCGCCCTGACTGCCGTCGCTGATGATTCGGGTGCCTGACTGGTCGCCCGCCAGAACGCACATCGGCGTCCCGTCAGGAAGCCACGCCGCGGCTGCGGGCGCCGCCAGGAGCAACGAACCGCAGAGGGCAAGAAGGCCGCAGAAGAGGCACAGACATCTGAACAGACTCATGCTCAGAACACTCCAACCCATGGCAGAACCTCCTCGAGTGCGCGATGAGCAGTCACTCTGGACACTTGCATGTCGCGGACGGACGGTTCGAAGGGGAAGATGAGGGGGGAGACACAAAGAGAGTTGGAACGAACGTTGAGAGGTGACACAGCTGCTCCACACCGGTTTGCGCCAAGAGACGCACCAACTTGCGTAATCATAACACAATGGAGCGCAGCTGTAAATCTGTAACCATTGCAGTTATGTGTTGCCGAGGCGCTCGACGGCACGGATGAGCTCGCGCACGAGGGCGCGCTCTGTGACCTTTCCGACCACCTTCCCCTTTATGAACAGGAGCCCCTCGCCTTTTCCTCCGGCGATTCCGACGTCCGCGTGCCTGGCTTCACCCGGACCGTTCACTCCGCAACCCATGACGGCGATGCGAAGCGGGATCCTGAGCGAGGATCTTCGCTGCAGGGCCGCGAGGCGTGCCTCCACCTGTCGCGCAATCCGCGCCACGTCTATTTCGCATCTGCCGCAGGTGGGGCAGCATATCACCCTCGGGCCTGCCTGCCTGACGCCGAGCGCGTCCAGTATCCGGTAGGCAACCTCGACCTCCCTGACGGGATTCGCGGCCAGCGACACTCTAACGGTGTCGCCGATTCCCTCGGACAAGAGGATGCCTATCCCGGCTGCGGACACAACAGAACCGCTGAGCAGTGTGCCAGCCTCGGTCATTCCGATATGGAGCGGGTAGCGCACTCGGCGCGAGAGCTCTCTGTACGCGCGCACGGTGGCCGGTATCTCGGACGACTTAACCGAGACCACGATCCTCCGGAAACCGAGTGATTCCAGAATCGCGACGTGACCCATCGCGCTCTCGACCATGGCGCGGTCGAGTCCATCGGGCCCGTGTTTGGCCAGAAGGTCGGGCGCGACCGACCCGGCGTTCACGCCTATCCTGATGCACGCGCGCCTTTCTTCGGCGGCGCGCACCACTTCTTCGACCTTCTTGGGATTCCTGACGTTCCCGGGGTTGAGGCGTATACCCGGAAGCCCTTCCTCCAGCGCGATCAACGCCAGCCGGTGGTCGAAGTGAATGTCGGCCACCACCGGGATTCTGACTCGCGATGCGATCTTGCCAAGAACCTTCGCCGCCGCAATGTCTGGTACGGCCACGCGCACCAGCTCGCATCCTGCGCGCTCCAGGCCGCGTATTTGCCTCACGGTCGCCGCCGCGTCGCGAGTGTCCGTCTTGGTCATGGACTCGACTGCAACCGGCGCACCGCCGCCTATTTCGAACGGGCCTATTCTGACCTTGTTCGTCTTCCTGCGCTTCCAAGGAAGCTCGGTTAGTATGTTCATTGTGGCGCCCTCTATTTCCCTCCGGACACGCGCACGTCTCCCTGTCTTCGTGTCACTCCCTTCCGGTCGAAGTACTCGAGAAGCGGCACTGCGTACTTCCGGGAGGTCTTCGCGGCATCCTTGAACTCGCTCACCTGGAACTTGCCGTTCTTGGACAGCATCTTTCGCACAAGGGATTCGGCCTCGCGCAGTGTGTCGGCGTGGAAGAACAGGTCCGTCGTTATCTTCACGACCTTGCCGTCTTCCACCAGCATCTGAACCACGTCGTTCACCTTGTCCTCGAGAGTTCCCGGCGCAAGCTCCTTGACGTACGGAACGTTAAGCCCGGCATTCAGCAGACCAGCCTCGACCCGTTCTTTGAGCTTTCTCTCCTCGGGAGAGAGTAAGATGTCGGGCGAGTCGATTCTCAATCGGTCTTCCCTGGCGAAGAGGCGTCCGGCCCTCGTGAGAGAGTCCGAGGCCGCGGCGAACACATCCTGCGGCGTGCCCGAGAACCTGTTCCTGAGCTCGCCTTTAGTCATCCCCCACCTGAGCTGGTATCTGGCTTGATAGTCAGCCAGCGACCGCGCCAGGTCGTCGGCCACCTTCTTCAGATGCTCAGAGTGAAGCAGAGCGTTGCCCACGCGAACGACGGTCCCCTCATCGAGCAGCGCTTTGACCGCCTCCGTCGCTTCCGGGGCGGACACACCGGCCGCGCGCGCGACTTCGGAGGCCACGAGTCCCTTCCCGCCGGCCGCGCGCACGGCCTGAGCAATCCTCTCGCTGGGGGAGCCCTTCTCCACTAGGTTCAGCGTCTGGACGACGTCGGTGTCCTTCTTCCTGTGCTTGGCGGCGTGGGCCACCAGCACGCTGCCACCGCCGATTGTCATCTGGGGCGAGTACGAGCGTACGACAAACCTGTCGCCCTGGAGCGCCACCGTTGGGGATTCCAGCCTCAACTGCACCAGAGCGCTCTCTCCTGGCTTGAGCTGCTCCCCGTCGAGCAGATGGACTCTGCCTATGGCCTCACTAGCGCCAAGATGGAATCGGATTCTGGCGCGCGTCTTGAGAAAACGAGGGGCACCCGGAAGCAGCTCGAGCCTGGCGTCCACCATCGAGCTCGGCCTGGCCGCGTCAGGGGAGAGAAGCCAGTCGCCTCGTCCGACGTCATCGCGGGACACTCCGTGCACTGCGAGCGCGACCCGCTCTCCCGGCACCGCCTCACTCACGTCCTTGCCGAACACTTGAACGTTCCTGACCCTGACACTCTTGCCCTGAGGCAGGACCACGAGGTTGTCGCCAACCTTGACTCTGCCGCTCCACAGCGTGCCGGTAACTACCGTGCCGAAGCCCTCGACCGTGAACACCCGGTCGACGGGAAGCCGCGCGAACTCCGCTCGGGTCCGTTCCGGGATCTTGGCCACGACCTCATCCAGCGCGGCCAGCAGCGCCTCCTTACCATGACCCGACACCGCGGAAACGGGTATCATCGGGGCGCCCTCCAGGACCGTGCCCTCGAGGGCCGCGGCCACGTCCACCCGCACCATGTCCAACCAGGCCGCGTCCACGAGGTCCGTCTTTGTCAGCGCCACTACACCTCCGTGCACGCGAAGCATGTTTACGATGTTCAAGTGTTCCGTGGTCTGAGGCATGACACCCTCGTCGGCGGCGATGACAAACAGCACGAGGTCGATTCCGCACGCGCCGGCAAGCATGTTCCTGACGAAGCGCTCGTGACCGGGCACGTCGACGATACCCGCTCTTTCGCCCGACGGCAGCGTAAGATGGGCAAACCCGAGGTCAATGGAGATGCCTCGTTCTTTTTCTTCCTTGAGGCGATCGGTGTCGATTCCGGTGAGCAGTTTGACTAGAGCAGTCTTCCCGTGGTCTATGTGCCCCGCTGTGCCTATGACGACGCCTTTGGCCGGCATAAAGGAGCTACTCCTCCTCACGCCAGATTTCCGCGCCCAGCGCAGACAGCTTCTTCTCGATGGACTCGTATCCGCGGTCTATGTGGTATATCCGCGACACCTCAGTCATCCCGTCGGCCACGAGCCCGGCCAGAATCAGGGCCGCGCTGGCCCGCAGGTCGGTGGCCATGACCTGCGCCCCTCCCAACCGTTCCAGGCCCTTGACCGTGGCCACATTCCCTTCGACGTTGATGTCGGCGTTCATCCTCCGCAGTTCCGGCACGTGAGTGAACCGGTCGCTGTAAATGTTCTCGACGAAAAGACTCGTCCCCTGAGCCGTGCACATCAGGGCCATCATCTGCGCCTGCATGTCAGTCGGAAACCCCGGATACGGGGCGGTGGTCACGTTGACCGCCCCCGGCCTCCCCACGGCGGACACCACCAGCTCAGAGCCCTCCTGCATTATGTGCGCGCCCGCCTCGCTCAGCTTGGAAATCACCGACGTCAAGTGCGGCGGGCTGCAGTTCGCGATTCTGACCGTGCCCCTCGTGATCGCGGCGGCCGCCATGAACGTGCCGGCTTCGATTCTGTCCGGAATCACCGCGACCTCGGTCGGCCGCAGCGACTCCACGCCCTCGATCTCAACGACCTGCGTGCCCACGCCCGAGATCCTGGCTCCCATCTTGTTCAGGAACAGGGCGAGCGCGTCTATCTCGGGTTCGCACGCGGCGTTGCTCAGCACCGTCTTACCCCTGGCCAGGCACGCCGCCATCATTGCGTTGCCGGTGGCTCCGACGCTCGAGATGTCGAAGTGCACGTTGGCGCCTTTGAGCTCATCCGTCTCCGCCACGATGTACCCGTGGTCTATGTTGACGCGCGCCCCGAGCGCCTCCATGGCCTTTATGTGCAGGTCGACAGGCCGCGGTCCCCAAGCGCAACCTCCCGGCAGAGAGACTCTCGCGCGTTTGAAACGGGCCAGCAGCGGGCCGAGTACGTAGACCGAAGCGCGCATGGTCTTGACGAGCTCGTACGGCGCCTCGTGCGGGCCGCACCCGCTCGTGTCAATCGTCAGGACGCCCTGCTCGAAGGACACCTTGGCGCCCAGCGTTTCGAGCATCTGCCTCATCGTGATGACGTCCCTGAGGCGCGGCACGTTGGTGATAACACTCGTGCCAGGAGCCAGGATTGTGGCCGCCATCACGGGCAGCGTGGCGTTCTTCGCCCCGGCGATCTCGACCCTGCCGGTCAGCCTGTTTCCCCCGACAATCACTATTTTCTGCATGGCGGCCTCGGCGAGTTCAACCCGCGAATCCTCAGTATGGCTCTGACGTGATTTTGAAGCGTCTGCAGGCGTTCTCTGGGTGTCATCGAGAGCATCCAGCGGATGACAGTCAAATCCACGCCGTCCTCACTGTACGACGGCTCGGGCGGAAGACCCGGGTCTGCTGCGTCGCAGCGCTTCGGGCTTTCAGTCTTGTCTGCGCGTCGGCGATTCAGACTCATTACGTGCCTCGGTACCGGGTCGGATGTCTGCTTGTCCGGCCGGATTATACACGACTGGGAGCGCAGGTGAAAGGCGCGAGACTGGCACGTCGGCTCAGGGGCCGGACGGCGTCGGGCCTAGGGTTTTCGGGCCACGAGCACCCGTTCTATGCCGGCGAGGTCGCGCACGGTACGGACCTCCGTCAGCCGCGCGGACCCGGCCGCCTCGATTGCGGGCTGGGCCTGACCGGCGCCAATCTCGACAACAAACCAACCCCCCGTTTTCAGGAATGGCGGCCCTTCCTTCAGGATGCGCCGCAGCAGGACAAGCCCGTCGCTTCCGCCGTCGAGGGCCAGGATGGGCTCGTGCTCGCTCACCTCGGGCTCCAGGTTAGGAATCTCCGAAGAGGGAATGTAGGGCGGGTTTGCCGTGATCAAGTCTGCCTTGCGCGCGAGCCGGTCGAGTCCGTCGGCCGCAAACAGGTCGCCAAGATGGAGGAACACCCGTTCCTGTACGCCGTGGCCGGCCGCGTTCGCCGTCGCGAGCTCGATTGCCGGTTCCGATATGTCCGCAACGTGTACGACCGCAGAGGGCTTCCCGACAGCGATGCTGACGCCGATGACCCCGCTGGCTGCGCACAGGTCGATGACGAGTGGGTCCGCGACGTGCTCGAGCAGCCTGAGCGCCTCGACCACCACGAACTCGGTCTCCGGCCTGGGTATGAACACTCCCGGTCTGACCAGGAACTCCGTGCCCATGAACTCGACAGTCCCGACGATGTGTTGCAACGGCACCCGTCTGGCCCGTTTCTCGACGAGTGCGGTCGCCCGGTCCAGCTCGTCCTGCCCGAGCTGAGCGTCAAAACGAAGCAGCAGCCGGTCTCTCCGGATGCCGAGAGCCAGACTGAGGAGTACTTCTGCGTCGACTCTGGGGTTGTCTATGCCGGATTCATGGAGTTTCAGCGAAGCGGCCTGGAGGAACTGCGACACTGTCAATTGCGGTGGCACCTGCTTTCACGCTCAGGCCGAGCGGCGTCGTGGGGTTTCTCACCGGCGTTCCGTTCGTGCGCGGGTTTTGCTCTTGCCCGGCCGGGCGGAGGATTTCCGGCTCGCGCGGACCCTAGTTCTTGCCCGGGCCCGCGGCCGCACCCATCTCCAGTTTGTCCCGCGCCGCCCTCAGCGCCTCCACCAGTTCGTCCATTCTACCGTCCAGGACCTGGTCCAGCTGGTACAGGGTGAGACCGATTCTGTGGTCCGTGACGCGGCCTTGCGGGAAGTTGTACGTGCGGATTTTGGCGCTCCTGTCTCCGGTCGAGACCTGGGCCTTTCTCTCCCTGGCTATCTTCATTTCCTGTTCTTCCTGCTTGGCGGCAAGAAGGCGCGCCTTCAGGACCTTGAGCGCCTTGGCCTTATTCTTGAGTTGTGACCTCTCGTCCTGGCACTGCACGACGAGCCCGGAGGGAATGTGCCTCACCCTGACCGCGGAATCGGCGGTGTTTACGCTCTGGCCTCCCGGGCCCGACGAGCGGAACACGTCCACCTCGAGGTCCTTCGGGTCGATCTGGATGTCCACGTCTTCCGCCTCGGGCAGTATGGCCACCGTGACGGCGGACGTGTGGATCCTGCCGCTGGCCTCGGTGACGGGAACCCTCTGCACTCTGTGGACTCCGCTCTCGTACCGGAGGAAGCTGTAAGCGCCCTTGCCTTCCACGAGGAAGATGATCTCCTTGAACCCGCCCGCGTCGCTGTTGCTTCGATTCATCAGCTCTATCTTCCAGCCCCTGGACTCGGCGTACTTCATGTACATTCTCGACAAGTCGGCCGCGAACAGGGCGGCCTCTTCCCCGCCGGTGCCCGCCCTTATCTCGACTATCACGTTTCGCTCGTCGTTCGCGTCCTTGGGCCTGAGGAGCTCTTTCAGCTCGCCGTCCAGCACGCTCAGTTTCGCGCGCAGCTCCTCGACCTCGCTCCGGGCCATGCTCACGAGCTCCTGGTCCTTGGAGCTCTCGATTATCTGCTCGTCCTCCGCGACGCTGTGGGCGACGGAGCTGTACTGCTTCCATTTCTCGACTATCGGCTGCAACCCGCCGCGCTCCTTGGCGATCTCCCTGAGCTTCTGCGGGTCGCCCAGGACCACCGGGTCCCCCAGCTTGTGAGTGAGCTCGTCGTACCTGGAAATTATGTTCTGGATTTGTTCGAACATGGTCGTTGCCCCGCGGGTCGCGCGACTACAGCACTTCCTTCAGCGCCTTCAGCGCCACCTCGACCTGCTCCCTTGTGGGCTCCCTCGTGGTGATGCGCTGGAGCCACAGCCCCGGGGCGATGAGCGCGGCGCCCACGGCGCTCCTGGCGTACTTGCCCGACAGCTTCGTGAGCTCAAACGCCACTCCCGCAATCAGCGGCACCATCAGAAACCTTATCCCCCGCTCGCCCCAGCTCTCCGGCTTCCCCAGCGCGATGAACACGACGAGACTCACGAGCACAACCATCAACAGGAAGCTCGTTCCGCACCTGGGATGCAGGGTCGTGTGCTTCATGGCATTGTCGGGCGTCAGGTCTTCTCCGGCCTCGAATGCGTGTATGGATTTGTGCTCGGCACCGTGGTACTGGTAGAGCTTCCGCATCTCGCCCCACAGCGCGATGAGAGACACGTAGAGGACGAAGATCGTCAGCCGGACCGCGCCGTCAACCAGGTTAAACCAGAAACCGCTCTTAAGCCCGGTCGCTTCGGCCACGAAGAGCGGCAGGTAGAAGAAGAGCCCGAAACCCAGGACGAGAGCCACGATCACGGTGAGGGTGAGACTGAGCTTGGTGATGGCCTCGCGGGGACTCTTCTTGTCTTTCCCGTCGGCCGAGCCTTTCGCTTCGTCCCCGTCTTCCCTGAGCGCCTCCTCGGCGGAATATGCCAGCGAGCTGATTCCCAGGGAAAGCGTCTCGATGAGGATGACCGCGCCCCTCAAAACCGGCAGCCCCAGAGCCTTGTTCTTCTTCGAGACGGAAACGTAGGGGGTCGTTCGGACAGTGATGTCGCCGCCCGGTCTGCGCACCGCCGTCGAGACCAGTTTCGGAGAGCGCATCATGACGCCCTCTATTACGGCCTGGCCGCCGACTGAGATTTTTTCCGCAGACACCATGGTCCCTAATGCCGCGCACGCCCTCAAGACCGCCGAGGGCGGGGGGTGAATGGCAGGCCGCCGCGCGTGGAGAGATCCACTCAAGCCTTCGCCTCGCCCGATTCGGCCGGCTTTGTGCTTCCGGCCGCCTTCGCGCCCTTGGCGTATTTCCTCCTGTACCTCTCGACGCGGCCCGCGGTGTCTATGAGCTTCTGCTTGCCGGTGAAGAACGGGTGGCAGTTCGAGCAGATTTCCACGTGGATGTCTTTCACCGTGGAGTGTGTCTCTATGACGTTCCCGCAGACACAGGTTATCTTCGTCTCGTGGTACTTAGGATGAATGCCCTTCTTCATTAGCGCTCTCCCTTATGCGTTCATGGATTCCAGGAACTTCTTGTTGGTCTTGGCCTGACCCATTTTCCCGATGAGAAACTCCATGGCTTCGACCGAATTGAGCTCGGCCAGGAACTTCCTCAGTATCCAGACCTTGTTGAGCTCGTCCTGCGGCATCAGAAGCTCCTCGTGTCTGGTGCTGGACTTGTTGATGTCCAGCGCAGGAAATATTCTCCTATCGCTGATGCGTCTGTCAAGCACGAGCTCCATGTTGCCCGTGCCCTTGAACTCCTCAAAAATGACCTCGTCCATGCGGCTTCCGGTGTCGACCAGCGCCGTCGCGATGATCGTCAGGCTTCCGCCGTTCTCGATGTTTCTGGCGGCGCCGAAGAACCTCTTCGGCTTCTGAAGGGCGTTGGCGTCCACGCCGCCAGACAGGATCTTCCCGCTGTGGGGCACGACCGTGTTGTGCGCCCTGGCGAGTCGCGTGATGCTGTCGAGAAGTATCACGACGTCCCGGTTGTGCTCGACCAGACGCTTCGCCTTCTCCAGCACCATCTCGGCAACCTGAACGTGCCGCTCGGCCGGTTCGTCGAAGGTGGAGCTGACGACCTCTCCGTTGACGGACCTTTCCATGTCGGTGACCTCTTCGGGCCGCTCGTCTATGAGGAGGACTATCAGGATGACCTCGGGATGGTTCTCGGTGATGCTGTTTGCTATCTTCTGAAGGAGGATCGTCTTTCCCGCCTTGGGCGGCGACACTATGAGACCCCTCTGTCCCTTTCCGATGGGACTGAGCAGGTCCATGATGCGAGTCGAAATGTCGTGGTTTTTCGCCTCGAGTTTGAGTTTCTCGTGCGGGTAGAGCGGAGTCAGGTTGTCGAACAGGATCTTGTCCTTAGCCACCTCCGGGCTCTCGAAGTTGACCGCCTCGACTCGCAGAAGGGCGAAGTAACGCTCCCCGTCCTTGGGCGGCCTGACCTGGCCGGAGATGGTGTCCCCGGTTCTGAGGTCAAACCTCTTGATTTGTGATGGTGAGACGTATATGTCGTCCGGGCCGGGCAGATAGTTGTAATCCGTGGACCTGAGGAAGCCGTATCCCTCCGACAGGATCTCCAGCACCCCCTCGGCGAATATCAGGCCGTTCTGCTGGGTCTGCGCCTCCAGGATCTTGAACATCAGGTCCTGCTTGCGCATTCCGCTGGCGCCCGCGATGTTGAGCTGCTGCGCCAGCTGCACAAGCTCCGCAACCGTCTTACCCTTCATTTCGGCAATGCCCATAACTCACACTCCTCACGCTTGAACCCAGGGGGTCAGGTCAAGAACGCACGAATCTCACATACAGATTGGTAAATCAGGACGCTTGTTCATGCAGGAAAATGCCAGTTCTTTGTAGTGTTACTCGACGGGCATAACGCGACCTGAGGAATCTGCGAACAAGGATCCAAACCCGGCAAAGGGCCTTCGCAATAATGATGTCATTGAGACAAAGTCAACGAGGGCGCCAGGCGAGAAGAAACGCGACAGGTCAATTCCGCTTTCGATAGTATGCTACCCCATTGTCGAAAACCTGTCAAGAGGCATTTCAAGCGCCGTCGGGCCCGCCGTCAGCAGGCCGCCCCCCGGACGCTCCCCTCAGGCCGCGACCCACTCCGTGGATCCTGAGAGCGTTCCAGGCGGCCAGCAGCCGGGAAAAGCGAGAGCCCGCGTCGGCCGCCTTTTCCGCCGTGCCATCGCGGAGCCACTCCCGCACAAACTCGCCCGACTGAATGTCCTTGAGAAGCCGCCTCATCGCGAGCTCGGCCTCCTCTCCTACTACGCGGGTCCCCCGCGTCAGCAGGCCGTACAGCGCGGGCGTGCTGACCCGTTTCGCGAACCCGTCCAGACCGTCTTTGCCTATGACGTCGGCCGACGCCTTGAGCTGGCTAACGCATTCCATGTAGGCCATCTCGGGCTCGTACCCGCTCTCCACCAGGACGTTGAACGCCTTGAGCAGAAGAAACGACACCCCGCCGCACAGGACCGCCTGCTCGCCGAAAAGGTCCACCTCGGCCTCGTCCTTGAACGTCGTCTCGACGAGCCCCGAACGCGCGGACCCGAGAGCCCAGGCGTAAGCCAGCGCGGTCTGCAGGGCGCTCCCGCTCGAATCCTGATGGACCGCCACGTAGCACGGCAGCCCGGCGCCCTCGGTGTAGAGCCGCCTGAGGAGGCTGCCCGCGCCCAGCGGGGCCACCATGAAAACGTCCACTCCACGCTCCGGCTTTAGGATGCCGAACCGGACGCTCAGGCCGTGCGCGAGGCAAAGCGACGCTCCCGGCCTAATGCGGGGCGCCACGTGCTCCTCGTAGACCTTGCCGTGGACTTCGTCGGGAACAAGGAGGGTGACGACGTCGGCGCGCGACACCGCGTCCGCCATGGGCGCGGTTTCGAGACCCTCGGACGCGGCGCTCTTCAGGGAAGGGCTTCCCGGCCGCAGTCCGACTACGACGCGCACTCCGCTGTCGCGAAGATTGAGCGCGTGGGCCCGGCCCTGGTTGCCGTAGCCCACGACGCTCACAGTCTTATCTTCGATGAAGGAACGTTGGCAGTCGGCTTCTGCAAAGAATCGGGTCACTTCACTGACTTGCTACCGGGGCGAATTCCACCTTGCTGATGGCCGGCGCTGTGCCGTTCACGAAGTAAAGCCCCAGGCCCTTGGTCCAGTAGAACCACACTTCCACGACCACGCCGGACTCGTCGTACGCGTAGACCTGCTCGGGCCTCCCGTTGGTCTGCATGGCCTTTGTCTGCGCGGTGACGTCAGGATATCTGGCCTTCATGGCGTCCGCGCCGAACCAGGCTTCGAGGTCGGTCTGATCAGTTCCCCTCTGAAGGGCCGTGGACATTACTATCTCCGCAGTGGCCATTTCTATACTGCCGGACCTGGCGTAGGCTCTTCCGAGTCTGTAATGGAAGTCGTAGGCCTTGGGGTCCAGGTTGACGGCTTTCTGCAGAAGCGGCATGGCCTCGTCCAGCTTGTCCATCGCCAGGTAGGCCGTACCCAGGTTGAAAGTCGCGTCTATGTTGTCCGGAGTCCTTTCGAGCACTCGGTTGTACAGCGACACCGCCTTGTCGTAGTACTGAGTCCTGGCCACCTCGATGCTATCGGCCAGGGCGGCCTCCGAGTATGCGTTGGCCAGCTCGAACTGCGCGTCCGTATACGTGCTGTCCAGCTCGGCTGCCTTCTCGTACAGCATGATGGCGTCGATGTAGCGCTTTTCCCTCGACTCGCTCCTGGCCATGTCCAGGTAGCTCGCGGCCAGGTTCTTCCTGGCGTTCGCGTCAGTCGGGTTCAGAGTGAGCGCCTTCTGGAACAGGGCCAGCGCCTCATCCGGCCTCCCCGTCTTCCTTAAACAGAACGCCAGGTTCGTGTAGGCCCTGACGTCCTTGGGGTCCAGGTCGACGGCCTTCTGGAATTCCTCCGCCGCCGCCGCGAAATTCTGTTCTTCGTTCGAGAGCCTGATGCCCGCGTTGAAATGCTCCACCCAGTAATGCTGGCGGTTGGCGTCGACGTCCTTCTGCATCTTGGGGTCCAGCTGCAGAGTCTTCTCGAATTCCTGCCCCGCCTTCTTGGTTTCTCCGAGCTCGGCGAACACCATGCCCAACTCGAGATGGGCCAGCGGGTTGTTCGGCTCCTGCTGGACGGCCAGCTCGAGCTCTCGCAGGGCCTTGTCGTAGATCTTCTGGCTGCGGTAGAGCCGTCCGCCGGACAGGTGCGGGTTCTGCGCACAGCCGGTCACGGCGAAGGCGCCGATCAAGCCGAACAGCAGAACAGAACTCGGAAAGCGTCGCATATTTCCTCCTTTCAGCCGCGGCGGGCTGAGCGAAAACACTGCGGGGACTGATTCCATTGACCGCGCGAGTCGCAGCGCGGCCGGCTACAACATCTTGTTACCGTTGATGATGACCTCGAAGGAGCAAGACAGAAAGTTCGCGGCCTTCCTCGAGGCAAGCATGCGCGAAAGAAAAATCTCAAAGTACTCCATCAACTGGGAAATGCTCGTGTCGATTGTGAGCTCGAGAGAGTTCACCTTCTTCTTCTCGACGACTCTCAGAAACGAATTGGTCGCCGCGTAGTTTACCCTGTCGTGTATGTCCAGCTTTATCATGTCCGCGCTCCTGACCCTGGAGCGATGGACGTCGCTCTTGTCGGCCAGGATGATGGCGGCGCTTATGTCGCTGACGGACTCGCCCTGGTCCTCGTGGTGGTTTCCGATTGCAGCGATTATCTCGGCCAACTCGTCCTCCCCCATCCCCATGTCTTTGAGCACGCCGTAAGCGAGCATGGCTCCCGACTGCGCGTGAAAGTCCCGGTTGATGACGTTGCCTATGTCGTGGAGGTAGCCCGCTATCGAGGCGAGCTCGCTCACTCGCTCGGGTTTGCCGAGACGCTTGAGGATGTTGCAGGAGATGCTGCTGACCAGATTGGCATGGCGCTCGCCGTGCTCGGTGTATCCGATGACCCCGAGCTGCTGGTCTGCCTTATCGATGAAGGCTCTCACCGTGGGGTGAGCCTTTGCCTGTTCCAGAGTAATCAAATCTGAAAAACACCACCTAATGAAACACAGCCGGCACCCCGCCGACTGCAGGAAACGGCGCAAAACAACAGTATGTCAGGCTACACCCTGGCGCCCGGGGCTGTCAAGTCCCCACGGGGTCCACGTCCATGCTGACGGTGACTCCGCCAACGTCATGCTTTCCGCCCAGTTCGGCCAGAATGTCTCTGGCCGCTCTGCTTGCGGCCTCCCGTTTGTCGGCCCTGATGCTCATGCGCCACCGGAATTGACCCCGCGACCTGGCCGGGTAGCCAGGCGACGGCCCCAGCACCCGGACCGGCAGGCCCTGACTTGCCAGCGAAGACGCGACCGAAGAGGCGGCGGAGCCGGCCTGTTGGACTACTCTGAGGACCTGCGGCTCCTTCGGCCCGGAGATGTGCACTGCGACCAGCGTGGAAAACGGCGGGTAGCCAAGCTCTTCCCGCTGCTTGAGCTCCTGCTCGTAGAACACACCGGGGTCGCCGGCGGCCACCGCGACCACGCTGTGGTGGTCCGGGTTCAAGGTCTGTATGATGACCTGCCCGGGAGGGCCCGAGCCTTCGGCGATGTCCGAGCCCCCGGCAGGACCGGAGCCGTCGGCGCCTTCGCGCTGGCTCGTATCGCCCGCCCGCCCGGCCAGCGCGGCCACTTCCGAGAGCAGCTCGAACGCCCGTTCGCCCGAACGGAAGTCCGGGATGTTGAGCTGCGTCTCGGCGTGGAGGACCCCGACCAGGGCTATCTCACCAAGGTCAAACCCCTTCATGACCATCAGGGTGCCTATAAGTACGTCCAGCTCGCCTCCGGCGAACCTGCCTGCGGCGCTCAGCGCCCCTGCCCGCGTCCCGGCCGAGTCCAGGTCCAGCCGGCCGACTCGGGCGGCAGGCGCGATCTTCTTGAGCTGCGTCTCCACTTTCTCTATGCCGGCTCCGCCGAACCGGAACCTGACCCCCTTGCATTTCCGGCACGACGACGGCGCGTGCGTCGTGTGTCCGCAGTGATGGCAGAGGAGCGCGCCGTCTGCGGAATGCAGGACGAGAGGAAGCTCGCACGACGGACACGTCTCGACTCCGCCGCAGTCCTGGCATTGGACGTACGTCGAAAAGCCGCGTCTGTTGAGAAAGATGAGTGCCCTTCGCCCTTCGTCCAGACACTGCCGGACGGCGGAGGCCAGGGGCCGTGAGAATTCATCACCTCCGGACACGACGTTGTCCCAGTTTCGCATGTCCACAATGCTTACGGCCGGCCGGGCAGGCCTGGAGGATCCTGCTGCGGGCTGCCCGCCTGACCCAACCTCGGGCTCTGTGCCCGGCACCGCCGTCTCCGGCGGTCCTCCTTCCACGTCCTCCGGAGCCCCTTCGTTCAGGGGCTCCGGCTCGAGGAGTAGGTACTCGCTTCGCTTGAGCGCGAGGTACGTTTCCACTGACGGCGTGGCGGAGGCCAGCACAACCGGGACACCCTCGAGTCGCGCCCTCATCAGGGCGACGTCTCGTCCGTTGTATCGAGGCGTCTCTTCCTGTTTATACGGCTGCGCGTGCTCGTCTTCCACGACGATAAGCCTGAGGCCGCGAAGCGGGAGAAACACTGCCGAGCGCGTGCCGAGTACCACCCGCAGGCGGCCGCCCCGGCAGTCCTCCCAGATGTTCTTTCTCTCGGAGATGCGGAGCATACTGTGGAAGAGGGCCATTCTCGGACCGAAACGGGCCTTAAGCAGCGCCGCCAGCGACGATGACGTGGAGACCTCGGGCACGAGGAAGAGGACGCTGCCGCCGCCGGCCACGACCTTGTCAGTGAGGCCGGGGTACTGTCTCTCGCGGACGGCCTCTGCCGCGTTGAGCACGAACACCCGGGGGCCTCCGCTGCCCGATTGTTCAAGCAGCGGCAGGAAGCAGGAGCTCACGTCCGCGCCCAGTTCCAGACCGGCTGGGTCCTTCCTGCCGGAGTCATCTTCGCGGGACGATCCGGCCGGCGCATCGCCCTTGGACGGCCGAGGCCTCTTGTCCGCGTGACCGGGATACGCTGCCGCCAGGATCTCCCCCAGGGGGCTCAAGTAGTGCTCCGCCGCGAGACGCGCGAGCTCGAGCATCCGCGCGTCGAAGACCGGCTCCGGCCGGACCAGTGCTTCCAGCGGTCTCACGCTCTTCAAATCCGGTCGAGGTTCATCGCCCACGACAAACCCGGACAGCTTTCGCCTTCCGAGAAAGGCCAGCACGTGTGACCCCAACGTCACCTTCCCCGCCAGCGACTCCGGCACGACATAAGTGAACACACTCTGGATCGGGATCGGAAAGGCCACCTGTGCGTACTGCGTATGAGACAAGGGAATCACCTCGGATGCGCGACCGCCGCCTCGGAGCGCGCGTCAAGGCCGCGCGCAGCCCTAGAACGACTGTGAACCGGCCGTCATGCCGGAAAGGCGCGGCTGCCGGACTGCAGCCCGACCGAGAGTCTATATTCGGCTGAGGGACAAGGCAAGTGTGGTTGTGGGAGGCGCGAACGTGAAGCCGGAGAAGCGGGAACTAGCTCACACTGCGGGAGGTTCAGGGACGGAGCGAGGACGGCTGTTCTGTGGACAGAACGGGCAGAGGCCGCGGCAGGACATCCGACATCAGAACGGGCAGAGGCGCAGGTTGCGATTCCATCGATGAGAAGAGAACCTTGTACGCGCGTAACATGACTGGGCCGGACTGTGCCGGCCAAACAGCCGAAGTTCTCTTCCGGAATCCCTTCATATCGCCCCTGCCCGCCTAACTGGCAATCTGCTGGGTGCTGGGCTGACCGAGAATCATGTTGATTCTCTCGACCAGCTTCCGCGGACTGAAAGGTTTCGTGATGTAGTCGTCGGCGCCGACCTGGAATCCCATCGTTTGGTCGACGTTTCTGCCCTTCGCGGACAGCAGTATGACTGGAATGTTCTTCGTCTCGGGGTCGTTCTTCAGTATCTTGCAGGTCTCGTATCCGTCCAGCTTCGGCATCATGATGTCGAGCACAACGAGGTCAGGCTTGTCGCTCTTCACCTTGTGAAGAGCCTGCTCGCCGTCAAGGGCGGTCACCACCTCGTAGCCCTCCATGCCAAGGCTGAAGTCCAGTATATGGACGATGTATATCTCGTCGTCCACTACCAGGATCTTCCCCTTCGACATAATCTTATCCTCCTTCCGTCAGGGTCCCTACTTGATTGTTCGCAACTCCACGGGCGGCGCGCGGCCTGAACCCCACGGCCGCGGTTATCTTCTCGTCTTCGATGATCTTTATGAGGGTCTCCACGACCTCTTCGTCGAACTGGCTGCCCGCGCAGCGGCGGAGCTCGGCCATCGCATCGATGTCGTTGAGCGCCTCTCTGTAGGGCCTTCCGAGTCGCATGGATTCGTAGGCGTCCACCACTGCCAGAATCCTCCCGCCCAGCGGGATCTGATAGCCGCGCACCCCCCGCGGGTAGCCGGTGCCGTCCACACGTTCGTGGTGGCAGAGTATCAGCTCGTTCACCTGTTCCATGAACTCGATCGGCCGCACTATCTCGATTCCTTCCTCCGGGTGCCTGTGCAGGAGCTCGACCTCCTTCTCTCCGAACCTGCACGAGCTCTCCACCAGCCGGCGCCCGATGCGGACCATGCCGACGTCGTGGATGCTGGCCACGTAGGCCATCACGCCCAGGTCCTGCCCGGTCATTCCTATCCGCCGCGCGACTTCCACCGCGTACTTGACGAACTGGCCGGAGCAGAGCTTCAGGCGATTGCGCCTCATGTTCACAATAAGGGCCTTCAGCGCCTCGCCCGTGCTCGTGGCCACGCGCCTGACGTCCCTGTACGATTCCAGGTTCTTACAGATGACGCCGACCCGCTCGGCCAGGCAGCACAGCAAGATTGAGTCGTCGCCCGTGAACGGAGCGCACGAGATCTTGTTGTTTATGTTGAGAACGCCGATTATCTTGCCCTCGTTCCGTATGGGCACGCTCAGAAGCGACTTGGTTTCGTACTGCGGATGGTTCTCCCTGGTGAACCTTTCGTCCTGTTCGATGTTCGTGATGAGGAGCGGTTTCCCGTGCTTGGCCACCCATCCGGACACGCTGTCGCCCACCTTCACCACCGTGTTCTTCACGATGTGGTCTTCGAGTCCCAGCGCCGCTTTTATGGTCAGCTCCTGCATCTCGTCGTCCAACAGCATCAACGAGGCCGTCTTCGCGTTCATCACTTCCGCTATCATCTCGACGGTCAGCTTCGCGATGCTCTCAGACGTGCGGTCTTCCTCTTCGCCACTGTTCGCGAAGGCCCTCGTCTCGAGCGATTTCTGCGGGAACACCGTGATGAACTTGGACCCCTTGCCCTCGTCGCTCTCGACGTCGATCGTGCCGCCGTGCCACTCCATGATGCTTTTGCAGATGGTGAGCCCCAGCCCGGCGCCCCCGTACTCCCGCGCCGCCGACCCGTCCACCTGGTAGAAGCGGTCGAAGATCTTGTCCATCTGCTCCTTGGGTATGCCGACTCCCGTGTCCTGGACGCTCAGTTTCACCATCGAGCCTTCCAGCCTGGCCACGAGGGTCACTTTCCCGTCTACCGGCGTGAACTTGATCGCGTTCCCCACGAGATTGACTATCACCTGTTTGACCAAGTCTTTGTCGGCTTCCAGCAGGAGCGAGGACTCCGGCACGTCCGCCTCCACCTTGAGCCTCTTCTTCTCGGCCATCGGCCGCAGGACGTTGACCACGTCCTTCACGACCTGCCCGATGTCGAACACGTCCTTCTTGATCCGGAACGTGCCCGACTCCAGCTGCGAAAGGTCCAGCACGGCGTCTATCAGGCGCGCCAGTCTCTCCGTCTCCTCGTGTATGATCGTGAGGAACTCCCTCTGCATCGTTTCGTTCTTTGCCCCGACGTTCTCGATCAGCGTCTCGACGTAGGCCTTTATCGAGGTCAGCGGAGTGCGGAGCTCGTGCGAGACCGTGGACACGAAATTGGACTTGAGCTCGGTCAGCTCCCTCATGCGTTCCGCGGCTTCCTCGACCTGCTTCGTGTGATCGGCCAGCTCCCGGTACAGCCTGGCGTTCTCGATTCCGGCGACCGCCTGCGAGCCGAAAATTTCAAGCAGCTCGATGGTCTCGATCGTCGGGATCCGCCTGTCCGCCGGGTCGTCCACCGAGAGGTAGCCGATGAGTTTCTCGTCACGCGTCATGAGGGGTACGAAAAGCACGTCTTGCTCGTGCCATTCGTTCTCCTCCCTGGGCCCCAGGTCCGGCACGTAGGAGCTGTCGTCTCCCTTGTCGTTCCAGAAATTGTGTTTGTGGCTGATGAAGTAGGAGCTGCTGATCCTGAACTCCTGCTTCAACCAGCTCTTGAATTCCCCGATGGGAAGCGCGTTGCTCTCCAGCTTCCGGATTGCGTCGACGCCGAGGCCGGCGAACGCTCTCGCCTCGAGCCTTCCGGTCTGCGGGTCCAGGATGCGCAGGAGGACTATTCTGAACCCCAGCGCTTCCCTGACGGCCGACGCGACACCGCTAAGCACGGTGTCCAGGTCCAGGTTGGAGTTGATGGCCGAGGCCACCTCGAGGATCTTCGTCAGCTTCTCCGCTCTCTTCTTGCTGCTCATGAGCTGGTGGCGGTACAGCTCGGCGACTCTCTCGCGCGCACACTCGAGCTCGTCCGCCAGACCGAGGAGCTTTTCGCACCGCTGTCCCAGCACCCGACGGGTCTCCCCGAGCTTCTTGTTCTTGCTCCGGACGACGGCGACGCTCGCCACCAGCAGGCCCGAGAGCGCGAAGATGACCACACCCGCGGCGTTCATGGGGTCGGACACGGCCGCGTATGATTCGTACGCGGCGGACGGCCATTCGACGGCGGGTACGCTCCGTGCGGCGATTGTGATTAAGTGTGCAAGCATTTTGCGCTTCCTGGTAACTTGTGCATTTATTCTACGTGCCGGTCTTTGTGTCCGGCACCCGCTCCTGTGCTGTTCTCCGTTCTTTCACGACGACGCTGCCGGGCAGGGACTTGCCGTACGACTTGAGCTCCGCCGCGATCGCGCTCACCTGCGCGAAGTGCTCTATGTTGTGCCTCTGGCTGTCCACCAGGGCGATCGTGATAGTCATTGGACCGAACCGTTCCGCCTCTCCCCTGCGGTTCTGCACTTCGATGTATCCCCTCCTGCGGTCGGCCTCGTCATAGAGGAAGTTCACTCTCTGCTCGAAGTCAGCCGTGATGCGCTCTCCGATGTGGTCGGCCCTGTTCGGGGTGCTGATGAACACGAAGTCGTCCCCGCCTATGTGGCCTACGAAGTCATCGGCGGCGCCGCGCTCGTGCACGGCGTCGGTGATGACGGAGGCCGCCATCCTTATCCCCTGGTCGCCCCTGGCGTAGCCGTAACGGTCGTTGTACGCCTTGAAGTAGTCCACGTCGCACATGGCAAACACAAACGGCTTCCGGGAATCGACTCTCCGCTTGAGCTCCTTTTCGATAGCGATGTTGCCCGGAAGACCGGTGAGCGGGTTGGCCTCCCGCTCTGAGTTGCTCCACTGGAGAAGGCCTTTCACCCTGGCCAGGAGCTCCTTGGAGCTGTACGGCTTTGTGAGGTAGTCGTTGGCACCTAGCTCCAGGCCGTTCACCTTGTCGTTCTCGGTGGACTTGGCGGTCAGCATGATTATCGGGACCTTGCTCGTGCGGAAGTCGGCTTTGAGATACCTGCAGAGCTCGTAGCCGTCCATCTTGGGCATCATGATGTCCAGAAGTATCAAGTCGGGCACCTGCCGGCTGACTTCCTCGAGCGCCTTGATGCCGTCCTCGGCCGCGACTACTTCGTAGCCCGCGCCTTCCAGTTGAATCTTGAGCACGTGCCTGATGTTGGTGTCGTCCTCGGCGACGAGGATTCTCTGCTTCAAGCACTTCTCCTTCCGAAATAATCGATGAAGACACTGCGACGGTTGGACGCCTGTGTTCGGGGAACGCAATAAGTGTGCCAGTGACCGGCCGGCGGCGGCGGCGGGCCGGGGGGCATAACGCATTGTCAATAAACAGATTGCGGTGTGGGTCGGTAGGACGATTGGCCGGGCGGCGGCCACTCGCGGGCTGGAGGCGTTGCACTTTGCGAAGCGACTCGCATTGCGCAACAGGACGGCTAATTCGTTTAAGTTTCAGAGTGTTCCGCGCCGAGCAACGAAGTCCAGCCTCCGGCCCCGGCGGGAGCGCGCGGGACTCCAGCGCCTACCCAGCACGACAAGAAGGCTGGAATTGCGCACCAAGAGGAAGTACTATCGTTGCGGCCTGACATGCCAGGAGGGAACCGCCATGACCCACAGAATCGTTACCTCGCTCATCGTGATTGCCTGTCTATCTACGTGCTCAGGAGTTGCAGTCTCCCAGACGAACAAGGAGGGGTACGCCGCCGGGTTCGAGGCAATATGGAAGAAGGTCAACGAGACGTATTTCGACACGTCCTTTGGGGGCCTAGATTGGCGGACGGTCCACGACGTCTACTCGCCCCAGATTGCCTCGGCAGAAGACGACGAGACATTCTACGCTCTCGTCAACAAGATGCTCTGGGAGCTGAACGTCTCACACGCCGCCCTTGTCCCGCCCGGGCTCCTTCAGGCGGTCGAACCGGCCGTGTTCGCACCTGGCGGCATCGGGGTAGGTCTGAGAATGCTCGATGGTGAGGCCGTGATTACGTCGGTGGATTTTCGGTCGCCAGCCTACGATGCCGGTCTTCGGCCCGGGTACGTCATTCAGGCCGTGGACAGCGTTCCCGTCGCGCAGATCGAAAAGGAGGTACGCCGGGACATGCCCCCGCGCAACGACCGCAACCGAATCGCCCAGGTCACCAAGGGAATCATGGGACGCATCTACGGCACCCCGGGGGCCGAGGTCGCCGTCGCGTACACGGACGGGAGGGGTGAGACGCACCAGAGCATAATCGCGAGGACAAAGCGGACGGGAGTCGCGGTGGGGCCGGGCGGCAGGCTCTTCATGGCCATAGAGTTCGAGATGAAGCGGCTGGACGACGGAATCGGCTACGTGCGCCTGAACACTCTTCAGCCTCAGCTGGCTCCTCAGATTGCCGCCGCGATCAAGTCCATGGGAGACCTGTCCGGGCTCGTCTTCGACCTGCGCGGAAATTCCGGAGGAGAGATAGAGGGAATGGCGGACCTCTTTCTGGTGGAGAAGACACTTCTTTTCCAAAGGAAAACCAGGGAAGGCAAGTCCGATGTCTTCTCCGCTCCCTCCGACACCGCCTACAGAGGCCCCATGGTCTTGCTCACCGACGTGACAAGCGGTTCGGCAAGTGAGCTTCTTGCCGCCAGTCTGCAGGGTGCTAAGCGTGCAACGGTGGTCGGCGATCGCAGCCCAGGGTCAGTCACGGAGTCCGACATCACTATGCTACCCGGCGGGGCCATTCTCATGTATCCGGTCGCCCAACTCAGTACTCCTGACGGCGTCGTACTTGAAGGGAGCGGTGTCGTCCCGGACGTCGAGGTGGCGCTGAGCCGTGAGATGCTCCTGAGAGGCGCGGACTCTCAGCTCGAGGCCGCGGTCCGCCGCATCAAACAGGAGAAGTCGGGCGCGATACAGAGGAACAAGTAGTAAGTACTTCCTCCAGCGTCGAGCACGCGCAGAGTCCGAGGGGTGAGCGCTCGCCGGCTTCGAGCCGGAGCGTGCCCGCAACGGCAACCATGGCAGCGTTGTCCGAGCAAAGGGGCGGCGACGGTATCAGCAATTCCACGCTGCGCTCTTCGCATGCGGCGGCCGCTGCTCTTCTCAACGCAGTGTTGCACGCGACACCGCCTGCCAGCACGGCTTGGCGGACGTCTTTGACCTCGCAGGCCTCCGCCAACTTCTGAACCAGCACCTCGTTGACAGTGCGCTGGAAGGACGCGGCAACGTCACGCTTCAACTCCTCCGTCAGCGGCGCATGGGTTTCAAGGTAGTACTTGACCGCCGTCTTGAGCCCGCTGAAGCTCATGTCCATGCCCGCTCGCTTCAGCTTCGCCTTTGGGAAGGCGATCCGGTCCGGGTCGCCCGCGGCGGCGAGGGCTTCAATCTCCGGCCCGCCCGGAAACCCCAGGCCCATCATCTTGGCGACCTTGTCTATCGCCTCACCGGCTGCGTCGTCGACGGTCGAGCCGACAAGCTCGTATTGTCCGAACTCCCGTACGTACACAAGCTCGGTGTGTCCGCCAGACACGCACAGTCCCAGAAACGGCGGGGCCAGCTCCCGGGCCTCCGCCAGGACCGCGAACAGGTGCGCTTCGATGTGATTCACGCCCACCCAGGGTTTCCTCGTCGCGAACGCCAGCGCCTTGCCGAAGCAGAGTCCCACCAGGAGCGAGCCGATGAGGCCTGGGCCCATGGTGGCCGCGATTCCGTCGATCTCCTCCAGCGTCACGCCGGCTTCTCTTAGCGCGGCCTTCACAACAGGCACCACAAGTGTGATGTGATACCTGGACGCTATCTCCGGCACCACGCCGCCGTACAGCTGGTGCACTGATTGCGACGAGACGACGTTCGAAAGGATCTCCTTCCCGTCTCTGAGCACCGCCGCCGCGGTGTCGTCGCAGGAAGTCTCGATTCCTAAGACCAGCACAGGGGTGAATCTCCTCCGCGAAACGGGGGGGCTCGTGAGGTCAGCCGCTAGAGTCCGCGTCCCCGTCTGCGCGTCCCGCGCGCCGCGCCGTATCCAACGCCCGCCCGACGCCCGCTCTCCGCTATTCGGGCTTCTGGAGGCGGCAGACCTGAATGCGGTTGATGGCCCTCGTGAAGGCGGACCTCGCGCCGGCGGCGTCGGGGTTGGCCTCTACGGAGCACAGCATCTTGAAGGCCTTTTCCCTGGCCGCCTCCGCCCTGGCCAGGTCGATGTCGCACGCCTGCTCGATGGCGTCGGCGAGTAGCGTGGCCACGTTGCCGGAGACTTCGAGGAACCCGCCGCTCACCGCGTAGATGCTTTCCGTGCCCTCGGCGTCTATCACCGTGAGCTTACCGGGCAGAAGCGCCGCGGTCAGGGGCGCGTGATGGGCCAGCACGCCGAAGTAACCCTCCATGCCGTGCACTATGATGGACGTCACGTCGGCGTCGTAGGCGCTCTTCTCGAGCGTGAGAATCTTCAGTCTGAAAAGTTCAGCCACTTGATTCGTCCTGTAAGCGAACCGCTCGCGACGGCGTCGTCGGGAGCGGTAGGCCGTCCTCGGCGCAGCGCTTCGGGTTACGCCGCGGCCTTTCTCATCTGCTCCGCCTGTTCGTGCACCTCTTCGATCGTGCCCACCATGTAGAATGCGGCCTCGGGGACTTCGTCGTGCTTGCCCCGCACTATGTCCTCGAACGCTCGTATCGTGTCCTCGAGCTTGACGTAGCGGCCCTTTCTGCCAGTGAATGCCTCGGCCACGAAGAACGGCTGCGACAGGAATTTCTGGATCTTTCTGGCGCGGGCGACCACCAGCTTGTCTTCCTCCGACAGTTCGTCTATTCCCAGGATCGCTATGATGTCCTGGAGGTCTTTGTATCTCTGCAGGATCTTCTGTACGCTTCTGGCCACGGTGTAGTGCCTGTCACCCACCACCTTCGGGTCGAGAATCCTGGACGTCGAATCGAGCGGGTCGACTGCCGGATAGATGCCCAGCTGCGAGATCTTCCGGGAGAGCACCGTGGTTGCGTCCAGATGCGAGAACGCAGTGGCCGGGGCGGGGTCCGTGAGGTCGTCCGCGGGGACGTAGATGGCCTGCACGGAAGTTATCGAGCCCGTCTTTGTGGACGTGATCCTCTCCTGGAGCTCGCCCATTTCCGTCCCCAGCGTGGGCTGGTAGCCCACCGCCGAAGGCATACGCCCGAGGAGGGCCGAGACCTCCGAGCCGGCCTGCACAAAACGGAATATGTTGTCTATAAAGAGAAGGACGTCCTGGTTCTCTTCGTCCCTGAAGTACTCGGCCATCGTGACGCCCGTGAGACCGACCCTGAGCCTCGCGCCCGGCGGCTCGTTCATCTGCCCGAACACCAGACACGTCTTGGAGATGACGCCGGACTGCCGCATGTCCAGCCAGAGGTCGTTTCCCTCCCTCGTCCTCTCACCTACGCCCGCGAACACCGAATACCCTCCGTGTTCCGTGGCTATGTTGCGGATGAGCTCCATCAGGATGACGGTCTTGCCCAGGCCGGCTCCGCCGAAGAGCCCTATCTTCCCGCCCGTGGCGTACGGGGCGAGAAGGTCTATGACCTTTATGCCGGTCTCGAAGATCGTGGTCTTGGTCTCCTGCGCCTCAAAAGACGGCGAAGACCTGTGGATGGGATAACGCTTCTCGGGATGCGGGATGGGCCCGAGATTGTCGATCGGCTCGCCAACCAGGTTGAAGAGCCGGCCGAGGGTCTGCTCCCCCACCGGAACGGTGATGGGCCCGCCGGTATCGATGACCCGCATGCCGCGCACGAGCCCGTCCGTCGAGGCCATGGCCACGCAGCGCACGGTGTTGTCTCCGAGGTGCAGGGCCACCTCGACAACGAGCTCAATGCCGCGTTTTTCGTCCACTATCTTGAGCGCGTTGTATATTTCCGGCAGTTCCTCGGCCTCGAACTGGACGTCCACTGTCGGACCGATTACCTGCACGACACGGCCGGGTTTTTTCACGTCGCGAGCGTCAGTCGCGGCCTTTTCCATGAATCCTCCGTAGTCCGATTGACTTCAAAGCGCGGAAGCCGGCCCCGGGGGTAAGCTATCTCACCGCCTCGGCCGTTCCAACTATGTCCGCAATCTCCTTCGTGATCGCGCTCTGTCTCGCCCTGTTTCGCGCCAGGGTGAGCTCGTAGCCCATGTCGTCGGCGTTCTTAGTCGCGAAACTCATGGCGACCATCCTGGCCGAGTGCTCAGAGGCGCACGATTCGGCAACGGCCATGAACACTCTCATTTCTATGTACCTGGGAAGCAGGGTGCCCAGCAGTTGGGCGGCGGGCGGCTCGAAGATGTAGCCGTACCCCTCACCGGTAGAGTCTTCCTCCTCCTGGGCGAGCGGCAGGAGCCTCTCCGCAACCACCCTGCGCGAGCCGGACGACACGAAATGCGTGTACACCAGCCACACCTCGTCCAGCCCGCCGTTCAGGAAATATTCCATCAGTCGTGCCGAGAGCTGGTGCGTGAGACTCACGTCCGCGAAGGCCCCCAGCTCCGGAAAATGGCAGAGGACGTCTTCTCCTCTTCTTCTGTAGTGGTTGGCGGCCTTTCTGCCCACCGGCGAGAACCGTACGCTGACGCAGCCCTCCTTGCGTGCGAGCTCTCCGGCCAGTTCGTCCGCCTTCGATATCACGTTCGAATTGAACGCGCCGCAGAGCCCCCTGTCCGAAGCGATCACGCACACGCCGGTCGCCACCGGCGCCCGAGGGACGAGGAACGGGTGCGCCTGCGATTCGCCGGAATGCGATATCCTCTTCACCACGGCGTCCATCTTGTCCGCATAAGGCCGTGCTGCGGCGAGGCGCGCCTGCGAACGCTTCAGACGGGCGGCCGACACCATCTCCATGGCCCGGGCGATCTGCCTGGTGCTCTGAACGCTCTTTATCCGTCGCCTTATGTCCCGAAGCGAAAGCACGTCGCTGTCTCCCCGTGTTGCCCCTGCAGGGCCCCGAGTGTCCGGTGCACGACCTGCCTCTAGGCAAGCGTCTTCTTGAATTTCTCTACGAAAGCCCCGAGGGCCTTTTTCAACTCTGTCTCGGCGGACTGCGGCAGGTCCTTTGTCTGTCTTATCTCGTGCAGAACGTCCGGGTATTCGCTGTCAAGAAACGCCAGGAATTCCGTCTCAAAACGCCTCACGGACTCGACCGGCAGCTCGTCCAGGGAGCCCGACACCGCAGCGTAGATTATCGCCACCTGTTTTTCCAGCGACATGGGCTCGTACTGGGGCTGCTTGAGAACCTCCACCACCCGCTGACCTCTGGCGAGCTGGGCCAGAGTGATCTTGTCCAGGTCGGACCCGAACTGGGCGAAGGCGGCCAGCTCGTAGTACTGGGCGAGGTCCAGACGCAGACGGCCCGCGACTTTTCTCATGGCCTGTGTCTGTGCCTTGCCGCCGACTCGCGACACGGAGATGCCGACGTTGATGGCCGGCCTTATTCCGGCGTAGAAAAGGTCTCCTTCGAGGTAGATCTGGCCGTCCGTGATTGAAATAACATTCGTGGGTATGTACGCGGACACGTCTCCCGCCTGGGTCTCGATGATCGGGATCGCCGTGAGCGAGCCTCCTCCGAGCTCCTCCGACAGCTTGGCGGAGCGCTCGAGCAGTCTGGAGTGCAGGTAGAACACGTCACCCGGATAGGCCTCTCTCCCGGGCGGTCTTCGGAGCAGGAGAGAGAGCTGTCTGTACGCCTGCGCGTGCTTGGAGAGATCGTCGTATATGCAGAGCACGTCCTTTCCGTTGTAGAGGAACTCCTCCCCCATCGCGCAGCCGGAGTACGGCGCTATGTACAGCATGGGCGCCGGCTCGCTGGCGGTGGCCACAACGACCGTCGTGTGCTCCATGGCGCCGTGGTCTTCCAGGATCTTCACCACGCGCGCGACGGTAGATTCTTTCTGGCCTATTGCCACGTAGATGCAGTAGAGGTTCTGACCCTTCTGATTGATTATCGTGTCTATGGCCAGGGCGCCCTTGCCGGTCTGCCTGTCGCCGATTATGAGCTCCCTCTGTCCCCTCCCGATGGGGATCATCGAATCCACGGCCTTTATGCCGGTCTGCACCGGCTGCTGGACGGGCCGCCGCTCGATGACGTTCGGCGCTCTGCCCTCCAGCGGCCTGAACTTGGATGCGGCTATCGCGCCCTTCCCGTCTACCGGCTGTCCCAGCGCGTTCACGACTCTTCCCAGGAGAACCTCGCCCACGGGAACCTGCGCGACCGTGCCGGTCCTGCTGACGACGTCGCCTTCCCTGATGGCCTCGTTGGAGCCGAACACGACCACGCCGACGGTGTCGGTTTCGAGGTTGAGCACCATGCCCATTACGTCGTTCGGGAACTTGACCAGCTCGCCCGCCATCACGTCGTCCAGTCCCCAGACCCGCGCTATCCCGTCTCCGACCTGTATGACGGTGCCGACGCTCTTCATCTCGAGCTTGCCGCGGTACTTTTCGAGCTCCTGGCCGATTACGGTGCTGACCTCTTCCGGCTTGAATGCCATTGTGTCTCCTTTGCCTGTGCTGCTAGGGCACTGACACGGCGAGCAGCGTCGCCCTGAGCTCCGCGAGCTGCGCGCGGATGCTCCCGTCAATCACGTCACCGTTCACGTAGACTACGACTCCCCCGATGATCTCGGGGTCCACCCTGTCCCGAAGGAGTATTTCTTTCCCAGTGATTCTCTGGAGTTTCGATACGATGAGTTCCCTTTCGTACTTGCTGAGCGGAACCGCGGACACCACCTCGGCGCGCCGGACGCCGCGCTCTTCCTCATCGAGCTTCTCGAACTCGGACAGAATCCCGGGGAGCAGCGCGACCCGGTCGCGCTTCAGGACGAGAAACATGAACGTGAGCAGGGAATCGTCCACTTTCCCGCTGAGCGCGCGCTCGAGTAGTCTCGTCTTCTCCTCCTGCGCGATGCCCGGTGATTCGAGAAAGGACAGGAAGTCGGGCGACTCGTCCAGCAGCCGCACGAGGCCTTCCAGGTCTCCGCGAACGCGGACGGTGGCGCCGGCCTTCTTCACCATGTGGAAGAGGGCGGACGCGTAGTTTCTTGAGACGCTAAGATTGCTCATCCAGGTGTTCCATGTCCTTGACGAAATCGGCGATGGCTTTTCTGTGCCTGGTCTCGTCCAGGTTCTCCCTGAGAACCTTCTCGGAGGCCCTGAGGGCCATGTTGACGACGTCGTTCCTGAGCTCGACGAGGGCCTGCGTCTTGTCCCGTTCGATCTCGTCCCTGGCCCTTCCCAGGATGTCCTTGCCGTCCCGCCTGGCCTCCTCCTTTATCTCCGCCGCTATCTTCTCGGCGTTCTTGACCGCGGCCTGCACGCGGGTCCGGGCCTCGGCGTCTATGTCGCGGAGCCTCTCGCTGTACTGTTGCTCAAGCTTCTCCGCGCCCAGACGCTTGTTCTCCGCCTCGGCCAGTTCCGATTGAATCCTGGCCTTTCTGTCGTCCAGTATCTTGAGGAAGGGTTTCCAGGCCAACCTCTTCATTATCCAGAGCACTATTAGAAACCCGAGTATCTGAGCAACTATTTGACCGTAGTCGAGCTCCATAGACGCCTTCGAACGGACTGATCCGTCTTGTTGAGACCGCGCGCAGAGACAGAAGCCGAACCGTCGAGCGCGTCTTTGCCGCGCTCGCGGCGACTCACGTCCGTGGCGCAGGGACTGAACGCTAGCTGATTTTGCCCTGAAGGATGAACATCGTGACCAGGGCGTAGATCGTCAGAGCTTCCACGAACGCGAAACCGATGATCATCGCCAGCTGGATCTTCGCGGCAGCCTCGGGCTGTCTTCCGATGGCCTCCATGGCGGACGCGCCCATCTTTCCCAGACCCAGGGCGGAGCCGAGCGCGGCTATCGCGACGGCCAGCGGAACCGCGAAACCGAGTGCAGTCTGGAACGGCATGCTAGAACCTCCTCTGTTAGTGTTCCTCGTGCGGAAACATCATCAGAAAGTATATTGTGCTCAGAGAAGCGAAGACAAGCGCCTGGACCGCGCTGGTCAGTATCGCCAGGAATATGAACGGAAAATGGAGCGGTATCCCAATGGGCAGGTGCAGAAACGCGACCGTCGTCACTCCCAGTCCTACGAACACCGCGATCAACACGTCCTCGCCCAGGATGTTCCCGAAAAGTCGGAGCGAGAGGCTGAGCGGCTTCGCCAGCTCGCTTATGACGTGGAGGGGAAACATGAGCGGGACGAGCAGAATGCCGATCATGTCGCGGGGCCTGCCCGCGAAATGGTCCAGGTATCCCAGCACCCCCAGCTTCCGTATGCCGGTGTACTGCACGTACGCGAACACGGTGATGGCCAGCGCGGCCGTGGTGTTTATGCTGGAAGACGGCGACTTCATCCCCGGGATCAGACCGAACAGGTTCATGCAGAGGACGTAGATGAAGAGCGTGCCCAGGAACGGCACGTAGTGGCTGCCTTCTTTCCCGAGGATTCCGCAGACGAAGTTGTTCAGCCCCTCTATCACCATCTCCATGAAATTCTGCAGTCCCCTGGGCACGAGCGCCGGCCTCCTGGACGCCACGTACGACACCGTGCCCAGCAGGATCGCGATGAGGACCGAGAAGAACACGTTTTCCCAATGGTGCAGGAACTGCGCGAACGTGTACGAGCCGAAGCGGTCGTACAGAAGAGTGACTATGTTGGGAACTTCCGGAGGGCCCTCCGGCTTGGCCCCCGCCCCTTCCGCTACCGTCAGAATCAGTGGATAGACGTCGAGAAGAAGCCGCACTCTACCTCCGCCCTGCTTGCGGCCTGCCGGCCGGGGTGAGATGGCCGCGGCCGAGGCTTTCAGCCACGCTCGCGCCAAGCGCCTTGAGGACGATTATCAGGAGAACCAGGGAAAACCCGGAAACCAGACTCTCCGGAGGAAAGACCCCGACGCGCAGAAGCAGAAAACCCGCCCCATAGAGAAGCGGGAACTTGATGAAAGAGAGCACCAGAACCCTGAGCTTGCGGGGTTTTACCGCGGCCACGAGCGTCCTGACGAAGTGACCCGTGACCAACAGGTTCAGGCAGCCCCACGCCGCGCCGGCGAGCAGACCCACACCCGCCGCGGGAGAGAAGTAAGTCGCGCAGAAAAGGGCGGTCAGAAGGGCGACTGCGGCCGTGGCCTTGATTATTCTGACTGTGTATTCGGCTCCCACCTGTCTCGCTCCGACGGACCCGCGCCCCGCGGGCGCGGACCGGCCGCGCTTGGGGTCAGGTCTCCTTGCTGACTCTGACGATTATCCTATAGACCTCTCTCGCTCCGGCGACGAACCCCAGTCCCAGGAACACTATCCACAAGAACGAGGTATGGAGCTTTCTGTCCAGAAAGCGGCCGAGAAAGTAGCCTACGAGAGGAGAAACCAGAAGCAGGAAGGGAATGAGCGTCACCAGCCCGGCTTGCCTGAGCATGGTGTACCTTTCTTCGGGTTTGCTCCCCATAAACACTCGTCCCAACCACAACGTTTTAGAAACATTGAAGTTGTAGCCAGAGGGGGATGGGCTTCCTTGTTCTGAAGATTGAAAGATTACAGGCCCGGCGGACCAAGGTCAACATGTTTTTGGCCGGCTGCGAGGGCCGGACAGGGGGCGTGCGCAGTGCCGTCACCGCGTGCGCGAGCGTGAGACGGGAACAGAGGGGTGGGGCCGCCTGCTGGAGCGACGAGCGAAACAGAAAGGTTGTTGGCGGGGCCGGAGCTTTCCCTTATCCAGAGGCACTACCCAACCACATCCACAGCATCCACCCTGCCGGGAGCCCGGCCCCACAGGTCGAACGACTCATGACAGGCAAGTTCCGTGCCCCGGCTGCCTGCCGCAGTCGCCCCGCCGCGCCCCGATTCCGCGCGTGGCGACGGGTTGTGACGCAAGCAATTAGCGGCGCGCCGGCCCGCGGCCGGCCCCGCGCCCCATTCCCAATCCGGACAGACGAGCCCGGCCGCCGATCGCGGGAGTGAACCTGGTTCACGGCTCCGGGCACGACGGGACACAGAGCGGGCACAGAGACGGCGGGAGTGTGGAGTCGGGGGGACGTGGGGGATCAGCCGATGTTCATCGACCCGGCAGTGATGAGTTTCTTGAATGTGTCGACGACTCTGCGGTCGAACTGGGTCCCGGCCTTCTTCTCCATCTGGGACACGGCCTCTCTCACCGGGAGCGCGTCCCGGTAGGGTCTGTCGCTCGTCATGGCGTCGAAGCTGTCAGCCACGCAGACTATCCGGGCGTTGAGGGAGAGGGCTTCGCCTTGAAGCGAGTCGGGGTATCCCTTGCCGTCCAGACGTTCGTGATGATGCCGCACGATGTCTATCGCCTTCTCCAGAAACCTGATGCCGCCCAGGATGGAGGCGCCCATTTCGGGATGGCTCTTAACTATCTTCCATTCTTCTTCGTCCAGCTCGGTGGGCTTCCATAGAATTTGCTCATACACGCCCAGCTTCCCGATGTCGTGCAGGATCGCCCCGAACCGCACCGTTTCGATTTCTTCCGGCGTGAACCCCATGCCTTCCGCGATGGACGTCGCGTATTCGGCTACTCGCTCGGTGTGGCCGCGGGTGTACGGGTCCTTGGCTTCGATGGTGTTCACGAAGGCCTTGATCGTCGCGAGGTAGGTTTCCTGAAGCTCGTTGTACAGACGGGCGTTCTCGATGGCGATGCCCGCCGAGCTGGAGAGGCTCGCCAGCATTTCCATGTCGAGCTGAGTGAACCCGTTGCCGTGCACGCGTTCGCCGAGGAGCAGCAGCCCTATGAAGCAGGACTTGACCACGATAGGACAGCACAGTATGAAGCCGGCCGCGGCTATCGGCTGAAGCTGCTGGGGCAGGCCCGGGTAGTTCTCGAGGTCTTCCATGCCCAGGGGTTTTTCGGTCGAGGAAAGTACCGAGCCGAGCGGGCTGTCGAACGAGATCTCGAGGTTCGTCACGAGCTCGTTCTTCACACCCTTGGAGGCGCAGTACACGAGCGTCCTGGAATCCCACCCCTTCACCAGCAGGAAGCACGCGCTCTCGACGCGCAGCTGACCGACCACCGTCAGCAGGAAAGTGTCCAGAAGAGTCTCGAGCCTGAGGCTGCTGTTGAGCTGCTGGCTGAGGCCGATCAACGTGTCCTTGCTGTAGAGGAGCCTCTTGAGCTCGTTGTTGACCTTCTCCAGCTCCTGCTCGCCCCGTTTGATCTCGCGCTGGAACTCCACGCTGACGTCGGACAGGTGCTTGCTGTTCTCGAATCCCTTGAAGATCTTCTCCATCTTCGCCAGGAGCTCCTTGGGCGAGAAGGGCTTCGTCAGGAAGTCGTCCGCTCCCTTGTCCAGACCCTGCAGCCTGGTGCCGGCGTCGGCCTGGCCGGAGATAAGTATGACCGGCGGGCAGTACTCGGGGTCATTCCCCTTGAGCGATTCGCACACCTCTAACCCCGTGGCCTTGGGCATCTTCACGTCCAGTATCACGAGGTCGGGCTTCTGCTTGCCGGCTACTTCGAGCGCCTCGCGGCCGTCCTGCGCGGACATGACTTCGTAGCCGCTGTTGGACAGAGTTATCCGCAGCAGCTCGACGACCCTCGGGTCGTCGTCGGCGATGAGGACCCTCCTGCGCCGCACTTTCGGCTCGTTCGGAGCTGATGTTCTATCGTGTGTACTGGTCATACAGACATTCGTGCTCCGTCATCTGAAACGGCTCGACCACGACCACGGCCACTCCGCTGGCGAGCGCTATCAATCCGGCCACAACGGGAGCCTTCTTGATCCACTGCGGCAACCGGCGCAGGTCCGCCTCCTGCTTCCACAGAATCCTGTCCGATGCAAGCACCATCCGCTTCTCGTTCTCCTCCAGAAAGACTGCCGCGGTTTCCTCGGGCCGCTTTCCGGCTTCGCTCTGGCCCACAAGCTCCCAGAGGTAGTAGAGCGGGAAGACATCGCCGTTTCTCCGCACCTCAGGCCGTTCGGCCGAGACCGTGAGGTCCTGGGCCGAAACGATCCCCGCCTCCCTCACCAGCGCCCAGCGCACCGCGTACAGTTCCCCCTGGGTTTCCAGCACCAGGAATGCCGTCACCGGACCGCGTGCGTCGAGCGACGCGCCTTCGCCTTCCTTCGGGGCAACCACGTTTGTGTCCGCCACCTTCACTCTCCTTCTCTGTCGCCGACGGCCGGATCTTCCATCAACAGATCCTCGTCTGAAAGCGTCTGTATCTCTGGAGACTCCGGTAGCAAGGACGGGCTCCTCCAGGGTTCGCCTCCGGCAAGCAGCCTTGCCTGGTCACACGCCGCCACCGCTCTTCGGCTCATCCGGTCGGCGTCGCTGGAGGCCTTCTCGGTGAGTTTAGAGAGCTCTTGGACCCTGGTCAGAAGCCTGGCGACGGAATCGCACAGTCTCTTGGTGGTTTTCTCGAGCTCCGCTCGTGTTTCGCGGCCAGGCGATTCCTCGACTGGAGCGCCCAGACCCAGGAGCCGGGTCTTGTGCCTGACTTCTTCCTGAGCCACGTGCATCCCTCGGATCACAGAATCCACCTTCGTTTCTATCTCTCTTGTGACCGACTCGCTTTGGTCGCTGCACGCTCTGGCGAAGTCCGCCAGCTTCATGATTTCGTCGGCCAGCACGTTCATTCCCGGAAGCGACGCCTTTGCGGATTCCACGGAAATGTTCAGAGCCAGGACAGACGCCCTGTTTGCGATCCTTTCGGAGCTCCTGGACAGCGCGCTAGCCTTCAACAGTCCGTTGGTGAGGTCTTCGATTCCGTGAGCCACCGCCTCGATCAGCCTGGTCACTGCCTCGCGGACCGCTTCCTTCTGGCACCTGAGTCCGACTTTGGACTCTTCTTCCGCCGCCATCGCCCGTAACTTCTGCTCTGCCTCCGCGGCCAACCTGCTCGCCTCCCTGGCGGCCACGAGGGTCTCCGTGGATTCCAGAAAGGTCCTCTCGGCCGTGGCGGCCAGCTCCTGGGTGGCCTCGCGGGTCTCGCGAAGCTCCGCTTCCATTCCCTGGACGCTCTCCGTCGCCGCGCCGCGCAGTCCCAGGGACTCCGGGAGCACCTTGTTCAACAGCGACACGACGCTGCCGGTCAGGCCCTCCTTCTCCGGCAGCGGAACGTAGGGCGAGCCGACGGAGACCTCCTCCAGGGCTCGCGCGATTTTCCTCAACTCGTCTTCCATCTGAACAATCTTCCTGGAGGCCTCCGGCGCTTCCTTGCCCCCGCGCGACAGCTGCTCAATGCGTCGCGCGAGCACGTTGAACTCCACGTCTTCTCTCAGGGATTCCGGGACGTCCCTTTCGGAAATGCGTCCGGTCTCCGTCGTCTTGAGGAGCGTCTTCGTCCCGCGGCCCACGATGCGGAAGGCCTGAATGATGGCCACGAGCATGCAGACCAGCGAAACGGCGGCCACCAGGATTGCGGCCACTGCGAGAGGCGCCATCATGCCGCTGGCCGCGACCCACAGAGAGAACGGGGCCCACGCCAGGGAAAGGCACAACGTGCCCGCGAGCAGCACGCTCGCGATCAATGCCGGCAGGAACACCAGCAGAACGAGTTTCTTTCGCAGTGCCTCTTGCATTTCACCCTCCTCAGCCTGCGCGACGGCAGCCTGGAACTGTCGAACGGTCTATCGGTTCATTACCCGAGAGAGCGCAAAGCTCGAGAAACCTCTCTACGTGTTTCGTGCGCATCACGCACGGTCTGCCGGAGTAGAGTTCGTACGGCAGAGGCCCCTCGACTATCTTCGGGACGTCGTCGACCCTGAGAGCGAACTCTCTACCCCGCGCGGACACAACAAGTGCGTGCTCCTCGGTTCTTTTTTTGTGATTTCGGCGCCTCCCTGAGTGACGCCTGACGGATACGAGCGGTACCGGCCTCCCCCTGAAAAGCAGAATGCCCGCTATCATATCGTGCGAGCCCGGTAACCTGGTCAGCTTCTCGACCTGAACGCAGCCTACCACGCGCCGCATGTCAAGGCAGACGAGCACGTCGCGATGTGTCGAGACGACGGTCTTGCGGCGGAGGCGCTCCGCGCCCGCGGTTCCGCTCGTCTCCGGCGCTGAGATTGGTCTGTCCATTACCTGGCTTTGCATGGCGCCCGGCAACCTCTCTTGAACGGGTATCTTAAACGGGTATCTCAGTTGGGCATAGTTGAACGCTGAAGCGAGTAGCAGATAGCATGCCATCATCAGCGCAAGAGCCATAATACGATAATTCCAGCGCAGCGAAAGAGTTAGTCCCCCGCCGGCCCGAGTTGAACGCGCGCGCGTCTTCCGGCTGCCCGCCGTGACCATTGCAGTTCGCAACGGGGCTTGCAGAATCCCCGCGTATGCCGGCATCGGCTGCCCGGTGTTTCCGAATCTCATCAGATTGCGGAGTTTTGCCTACTGATTAGATGAAAGTTCCGCGTTCTCCTCGTCCAAACGTTCGATGAACGCCTCCAGTCTCCAGGCGCGCTCATAACGTCATGTCTATCAATGCGATGCGCGGCACCCGTTCCGGCCTGCGTGGCATGCTAGTTGCTTTTAGACGCTGGTGGACGCGCCAGTCTCCAGCCGGGACGACTGGACGCGCGGAGGGACACGCGGAGGTACACATGGAGAATCGAAGGACCCGCAGCAAGGATCTCACCGACAGGAGCAGGAAGGTGCAGCCGACCTATCTGTTCACCATGCACTGCCTGCTCTACTCGAAGGTGCAGACCGGGCTCCTTTCGAATCGGGATTACTACGACGAAGACGTCAATGTGTACCTGGCACAACTGCTCAGCTCGTTCATCAACCCTGAGTACGTGGAACGCGTGAAGAACTCTCTCTCCAAATACGACATCGACGTTTTCCAGAGATTGGCGAGCTCCACGGACGCGAGGTTGAAGTACACGATCTACAAGACGAAGTCCGATTTCCTGCTTGTCTCGATAGGCCTGTTCGACAACCCTCCCACACTCACGTCACGGCCAAGGTCGAAGGGCCAGCCGGCGGAGGAAGCGTCCATGGGAAGAGGCAAGGCTTACTATCACTTCGCCTACACATACAGCCAGCAGGTTCACAGGAAGAACCCGCCCATCTCCGAGGTGCTCGAGAAACTGTCCACCGGGTTTGAAAGATACTCGCGAATTCTTTCCCACCTCAGGGGGGAGTACTCCGACATCATGACGCGACTGGCCAGGGCGGAGGTCTATCACCTGGAGAGAAGCGTGGATTTGGAGGGAAAGAAGGAGCTGATCAGGCAGAAGCAGAACTTGTTGCTGGACGTGTACTCGGAATGGAAGAAGACCGGGGCACAGGCGGCGAAAACGAAGTTGGACAAGCTTGCGGAGGAAATAAAAGCGCTCGACCCGAGCTTCGAGTTCACCATCAGAAAACAGGATTAGTTGACCTCGCGACCCTAACCCCCGGCGAGGTTACTCACCCCTTCCACACAGCCTGGGTAAGACAACATCAGCGGAAGGGGTGTTCTCTTTGGTGTCTTAGCTCGGCCAGGTACTCCCGTCTCACCTTTCCGAAGAACTCCAGAGTCGCCGGTTCACGATAGTCGGAATACGTCCACTCCAGCGGAGCATACGCGCCGGACTTGTAGATGAGCTCAACGTCCCCATGCACTCCGGACCCTATGTAGACCCTGTGTGACGCGTTCTTCGTTGTGGCCAGGACCAGCTTCATCAGGTCGAGGTAGCCCGGGTCCACGTTCACCCGCCTCGAACGAGCCCCTTCGACGAGAAATTTCTTCTCGCACACCATTGCCTCCAGCTTGCGCGCCACGATCTCCGTCGGCTCCACGAGACCGCGGAACGAGCAGAAGGCCTTGACGAGTCCCTCCCCCATCTCCGCCGTGTAATACCCGGAGTACGTGAAAGCGAAAACGGGACCCTTGGACTCGACCGGGCCGTAAGACGGGGAAAGAGCGGAAATCGCTTCTCCGATGAGGTCTTCCCGGCTGGCCATGACCGCCGCGATCAGCTTCACTCTCGGCAGTGTTTGAGGAAAAGACGACATCGCCTGTGAACCCCGCTGAATTCCTACGCGGCGGCGCTCAGTCGAGCCGCCGCCCGCGGCAGGCCTTGATGCAAAGCCCGCATATCATGGAGCCGATGTTCTCGGACTTCTCGAAGCTCTTGAGCGTCTGTCGGCATTTCTCGAGGTCGAACTCTGCCCGCGTCTTCCCGATTGCGCCTGCCGGACAGGCGGAGACGCACGCGAAGCAGCTGCCGCACTCAAACCGGGAAGAGTACGCGCCCTCACCCTTGCCGCCCGCGCCGCAGGGCGCTCCTTCCGCCTGCGCGGTCAACCGGAGAGGAGCGTTCGTGAACAGACTTCCGTACCGCACCCTCGCCCCGTAGAGCGGCGAAACCAGGAGATTGTTCCGGCCCAACCACCCGAGGCCCGCGACGGAGGCGACCATCTTATGTGCCAGGTGTCCGGTGCTGTCCTCCCAGTTCACGATTTGAGAAGACGGGACCGGAAAGCCCTCGTAGCCGAACTCGTGCAGCTTGCCCAGCAGTAGGAGCAGTGTGTGGTCTATCAGAAGATTCACCTGGCGGTAGTGGTACTGGTAGGTGCGCGTCGGCCTGTCCACCAGGCCGTCCATGACCGGATCGCTCAGCCGGAATCCTACGGACACTGCGTACGGCAGGTCCGCGAGCGAGAACGGAAGGGAGCCTGGCGCGAGGTCTTCGCAGTTCCGGAAGCAGGCCGTGCCGAAAAGACTCATGGAGCACGAGAAGGCCACTTCCCTCAGCATATCGGTGAGCTCGTCCGCCCGACCCGGTGCGCTACCTCGGCCAGTAGTTCGGAGCTTCTCGCGTGATGATGATGTCATGCGGGTGACTCTCCCTGAGCGCGGCGCCGCTCACACGGATGAAGCGGGCGTTGGCCCGGAGCTCCTCCACCGTCTTCGCGCCGCAGTATCCCATGCCCGACCTCAAGCCTCCGACGAGCTGGTAGACCGTCTGGCTCAGCGGGCCTTTGTAGGGGACCCGGCCCTCTATCCCTTCGGCCACAAGCTTGCTCTCCTCGGTCCTCGCCTCCTGCTGGTAACGGTCGGCGCTGCCCTTCTTCATCGACGTTATGGCCCCCATGCCGCGGTAGGCCTTGTAGCTTCTGCCCTCGTACAGGATGGTCTCGCCGGGGCTCTCTTCTGTGCCGGCGAACAGGTTCCCTATCATGACCGAGCTTGCGCCGGCCGCTATGGCCTTCACTATGTCTCCGGAGTGCCGTATACCGCCGTCCGCGATCACCGGAACGTCCACCTTGTCCCCGATGCGGGCGCATTCCATGATGGCCGTCACCTGGGGAACGCCGACTCCGGCGATCACC
Organism: uncultured bacterium; assembly: GCA_964570935.1. Taxonomy (GTDB): domain Bacteria; phylum Eisenbacteria; class RBG-16-71-46; order JAFGJU01; family JAFGJU01; genus JAFGJU01. The sequence continues at coordinate 15,288 of CAZMZP010000063.1, read as the reverse complement.
CTCGTTGTGCACGTCGCGCCGGGTCCCATGCCCACTTTCACCGCGTCGGCACCGGCCGCGATCAGGTCCCGCGCTCCGTCGGCGGTCCCGACGTTGCCCAATACCAGTTGGACCCCCGGCGCTGCCTTCTTCGTCCTCGCTCCGGCCGCCAGCACGTTCTCCGTGTGCCCGTGTGCGCTGTCCAGGACTATGACGTCCACGCCCGCCTTCACGAGCTCAGTCACTCTCTCCTCCAGGTCGCCTCCGACCCCCACTGCCGCCGCCACGCGAAGCCTCCCGTCTTTGTCCTTGCAGGCCCGCGGGAACTGGATCCGTTTCATGATGTCCTTGACCGTGATGAGGCCCACCAGGCCGTAGCTTTCGTCCACGACCGGAAGCTTCTCGATTCTGTGCTTGTGGAGGATCTTGCTGGCCTGCTCGAGCGTGGTGCCTGCCGGCGCGGTAATCAGATTGTCAGAGGTCATCACCCGCTCTATGGGGCTGTCAAGGCTCTCCACGAATCGGAGGTCCCTGTTGGTGAGGATGCCCACCAGCTTCCTGTCCCGGGTAATGGGGACTCCGGATATCTTGAACCTCTCCATCAGTGCCAGAGCCTGACGGACGGGCGCGTCCGGCGGGAGAGTGATGGGGTCGGTTATCATCCCGCTCTCGCTCCTCTTGACTCTGTCCACTTCTGCGGCCTGCTCCGCGATGCCCATGTTCTTGTGGATGGTCCCGATGCCGCCCTCCCGCGCCAGGGCGATGGCCAGTGCCGCCCCCGTGACGGTGTCCATGGCCGCGCTGAGCAGCGGGATGTTGAGCTGAATGCTCCCGGTCAGTCGGGTCCGGGTGTCGACCTGCCCGGGGAGCACGGACGAACGGGCGGGTAGAACGAGAACATCATCAAAGGTTATGCCTTCCAGCTCCGAGAACTTGTCCTGCATGGCCTGCCCCCTTATATACTCATATCCATATATTCGTATATGTGGCAATCATGACTAACGTCAAGGCGCCGGCGGGAATAGGCGCACGCCGAGCCCGCCGCTCCGGTGACGGGCCGGCCAGAAGGCCGGTTCTACCTGTATGTCTACGTTGGAAGAACGACGAATTGCCTGGATCTGCCTGGTTGAACCGATGTTGCTCCGAAAGCATTACACCCGGGCTAGCGCCCTGTTTTAGAGACCCTTCTTCTGAGAGCTGAAGTAGTACCTGACGCCCACTCTGAACATCAGCATGTCGTCGTTGAGCCCGTAACCCGAAGGGAAAGCGTCCTCGTCAGCCGAGAAGATGCGGTGCCCGGTGACGTCAAAGGAGACTGATATGCTCGGGACGGCGAAATAGTCCACCCCCACAAGGCCGTAAACGCCTAAGTCATTTCGCGTTAGCTCTTCCCTAGTGACCGCGTCCTTGAGCACTCTGCGGTCCTGGAGCACGCTCCAGTGGTACAGACCGAACCCCGCTCCCGCCCTGGGCACGTACTTGCCGGTTCCCAGACGGTACTCCGCCCCCACCGTGACAGGAACCATGGTCACCAGCCTGTCGTCATCAAACGAATAGGCTTCCCAGCCGAATCCGGCGTTGGCCGTGGCAGCCAGGTACTGCTTGAACATGTAACCGAATCCCATCTGGCCGTAGAACCTGGGTTTCACGCTGCTGTCGAGGGCGTTGCCGTTCATGTACTCGTCGGATATGAATGTGAGGGTCCCGACCGCGCTCGTGATGAAGGCCCGGCCCGTCACGTCGGCCGACAGACAAGGCGTGCTCAGGCAACAGAAAACAATGCCGGCAATGGCGAACAACCGGACTTGCTTCATATTCTGGGTTCTCCTTTCGAGCGACAATGGCCCCTTGAAGGGCGCAATTACCAAGAAGGTCAGGACAGTATATACGGACGCTTCGAGCTTTGTCAACACCTGTCAAGTCACCCAATCTCGTGTTGACGGGCAGGCACGGCTGCGCTATCCTTTCCACCGAGATTGCGGCGTCAGAGTGCGTAACTCCCGCCCTGGCTCTAACAAGCCCCCTGCTTCCTGTTGATTGCGGCGGCGTAGCTCAGTTGGTCAGAGCAGTGGAATCATAATCCACGTGTCCGGGGTTCGAATCCCTGCGCCGCCACCAATCCCCCTATGTTCGTAGCCAAGGTCAAAGATTTCATCCAGACGAACGGGCTCATTTCGAGCGGAGACTCGGTCCTGGCCGCAGTCTCGGGCGGGCCGGATTCGGTCGCCCTCCTGAACACGCTCGTTTCCCTGTCGAGTGAGCTCGGGTTTTCCGTCTCCGCGGCTCACGTGAACCACGGGCTCAGGCCCGAGGCGACGGAGGAGGAACGGTTCGTGCTGGCCATGTGCGAAAGACTGGGGCTCGGCTGCGCGGTGGGCAGAGTGGACGCACGGTCTTTCGCCGCGGAGTCAGGGTGCTCGCTCGAGGAGGCCGCCCGGGAACTCAGGCACAGGTTTCTGGCGGAGCAGGCGGGGAAGATGAAGGGGCGGCCGGAGAGCGGGGCGGCGCCGGGACGGCTCAGGGTGGCGCTCGGGCACACGCTGGACGACCAGGCGGAGACGGTCCTGATGCGGCTCATCCGGGGCGCTGGAGTGCGGGGCCTGTCGGCGATGAAGCCAGTGTCCGGAATGCCCGCTCGCCGAGGGGCCGCTCCGGGCGCACAGTTGATCAGACCGCTTCTGTCCTCGACCAGGCAGGAGATCCTGGAATTCCTGCAGTCCAGGCACATTCCCTGCGTCGAGGACGCCTCGAACTTTGACCTGACCTTCTTCCGCAACAGAGTCCGGCACGAGCTCCTGGCTCTGCTGAAGGAAAGATACAATCCGGGAATCGTGGAGGTGCTGGGGTCACAGGCCGGGCTTTTGAATGAGGCCGAAGACTACTTGACGCTGACGGCGCGCAGGGCGTACGAAGAGTGTGTCTCCGCGGAGTCCGCCGACCGCATTGAGCTTGAATTGCCGCCCCTCGTCCCTTATCATGTCTGCGTGCGCCGCTACGTGCTCAGGGAGGCGTATTTCAGGCTTTGCGGAACTCTCAAGGACGTCGGGTTTTCGCACATCGAATCGCTGTGCAGGCTCGTTTCAGCGGGTCGGTCCGGGGACCGGGTGGACCTGCCGCACGGCGCGGCGGCGGTGCTCGAAGGCACAAAGTTGGTGCTGGGGCGGAGAGCGGCGTTTCGGTTCGATGAAGCGCCCCCGTGCGAGTTCAGCGTGCAGCACGAGCCCGGCGGCCGCACATGGTTGCGCGAAGTCTCTCTCGGAATCGAAAGCCGGGTGCTGAGGAAGGAAGACCTGAAGGAATGCCCGGCTGTGATGACTGGCGGCGCGGGACCGGACGGCGCAGCGGGGACAGGCGAAGTGTTCTTCGACCTCGGGGCTCTGTCGCTCCCCCTCGTGCTCAGAAACCTGCGCCCGGGCGACAGGCTCAACCCGTTCGGCATGCAGGGCTCGAAAAAGGTGCAGGACATCCTGGTGGACATGAAGGTGCCGCGCCAAGCAAGGCGACGCCTGGCCGCTCTCTGCGACAACAGCGGAATGCTCTGGCTCGTCGGCGTGAGAAGGGGCTCGGCGGCGCCGGTGAAAGACGATACAAAGCTCGTTCTGGCTCTGAGAACGTTCGCCACCCAGTAACCGACTTGCCGGCAGCATCCGCCGGAAAGGCAGGAAGAAACCCGTGAAATCCGATGACCCGGCCCGCAACGGACAGGGCGGCGACAACCAGCCCAAGGGCTCGCCCACCCCTCCGGCGCCCAAACCGCGGAGGCCCGGCCTGCGCAAGGGAGTGCCTCTGTCGCCCCTGAGGCCGTTCAGGACACTGGCCTTCTGGGCCATGCTGATCCTGCTCACTGTCATCATCTTCGAATTCTACTTTTCCTCGAGGACGCGCGAAGTACAGATCTCTTATTCCAAGTTCTTCAAGGAAATCCAGGCGTCGAACGTCGCCGGCGTGGTCATCAGCGGGAAGGAAGTGAAGGGAACGCTCAGGTCCCAGGCCTCGCTGGACGTGCGCGGCCGCAAGGTGGCGTTCAAGGAGTTCAAAGTCTGGCTCCCCACCGAGGACGCCGAGCTGCCGGATAAGATCTGGAAGAAGAACCCGGAGGCGGAGATCGCGTCCGAGCCCGAGGGGATGAACTGGGTCGGCATCCTCATCTCCTGGCTTCCGATCGTGCTCATAGTGGCTTTCTGGCTGTTCATAATCCGCCAGATGCAGGCGGGCGGGAGCGCGGCCCTCAAGTTCGGCCGCAGCAAGGCCAAGGTGATTCTGGAGGACAGGCCCAAGGTCACGTTCAGAGACGTCGCCGGGGCCGACGAGGCCAAGCAGGAGCTCCAGGAGATAATAGAGTTCCTCAAGGACCCGAAGAAATTCCAGCGTCTCGGCGGCAAGATACCCAAGGGCGCTCTCCTCGTGGGGCCGCCGGGCACGGGCAAGACCCTCCTGGCCAAGGCAGTGGCCGGGGAAGCGGGCGTGCCGTTTTTCAGCATGAGCGGTTCTGACTTCGTGGAGATGTTCGTGGGCGTCGGTGCGTCCCGGGTGCGCGACCTCTTCGACCAGGGCAAGCGCCACGCGCCCTGCATAGTATTCATAGATGAGCTGGACGCCGTGGGCAGACAGCGCGGCGCGGGATTGGGCGGCGGCCACGACGAAAGGGAGCAGACTCTGAACCAGCTACTCGTGGAGATGGACGGTTTCGATTCCAACGAGGGCGTCATCCTGCTGGCCGCCACTAACAGGCCCGACGTGCTGGACCCGGCCTTGCTGAGACCCGGCCGTTTTGACAGACAGATTGTCGTGGACAGGCCGGACGTGAGGGGCCGGGAAGGGATAATCAGAGTCCACACGCGGGGCGTTCCGCTGGCCGAAGACGTAGAGATCAAGGTGCTCGCCAGGGCCACTCCGGGTCTTTCGGGTGCCGACCTGGCCAACCTTGTAAACGAGGCCGCGCTCCTGGCCGCGCGGAAGAACAGAAAGAAAGTGGTGATGGACGACTTCGAAGAGGCCAAGGACAGGGTCATGATGGGGGTGGAGAGGAGAAGTCTCATCATCACCGACGAGGAAAAGAAGACCACTTCGTATCACGAGGCCGGCCACGCGCTCGTATCCTGGCTGCAGCCCGGCTCCGACCCGATACATAAAGTGACCATCATACCCAGGGGGCGCGCTCTCGGCCTCACTCACCTGCTTCCTGTTGACGAGCGCTACACCAGGACCACCAGTTATCTCCTGATGACTCTGACAACTCTCATGGGCGGCCGCGCGGCCGAGGAGCAGGTGTTCAGTCAAGTCACGAACGGCGCGGCGAACGACATCGAGACCGTGACGGAGATCGCGCGCAAGATGGTCTGCGAATGGGGAATGAGCGACAGACTGGGTCCCATCACCCTCGGAAAGAGAGAAGAGCTCATTTTCCTGGGACGCGAGATCTCACAGCACAAGGACTACAGCGAGCAGACCGCCATCGCCATCGACGAGGAGATCAAGTCCATCGTGGGGGCCGCCCACGAAAGGGCGAAGCAGCTGATTCAAGAGAACCTCCAGAAGCTGCACGACCTGGCCAACACACTCCTCGAGAGAGAGATCCTCGACGGCGACGAGATAGAGAAGGTGCTGAGGGGAGAGAAGCTTGACCCTCTGACCCGACCGCGAATACAGCGAGGACAGCCCGAACGTGAAAAGGCGCCCCAGCCCGAAGCCGAAAAGCCCCAGCCGCAGGAAAAGCAGCCGGACGAAGGAGACGCGCAGAACAGCGGCGCGGCCGCCAGTTAAGCGCGCTCCCGCCAGGGCGACCGGCGCCCGGCCCGTCGACGCGGGTTCGGGTGCGAGCGGCCGGCTCGCCTCCCTCCGCAAGATGGAACAGGCAGTTCGCGCCATGCTGGAGGCCATCGGAGAGGACCCGAACAGAGAGGGGCTGAGGGACACACCCGCCAGGGTCGCCAGACTGTACCGAAAGGTGTTCTCGGGGCTTGGTGAAGACCCGCGGAAACAGTTCAGACTGTTCAACGTCAGACACCAGGACGGTGTCGTGGTGGTCAGGGACATCGCCTTCCAATCGATGTGCGAGCACCATCTCCTTCCGTTTTTCGGCAAGATCCATCTCGCCTACCTGCCCATGGACAATCGTGTCACCGGCCTGAACAGTCTCACCCGGGTCGCCGAGGTGTTGTCGCGCAGGCCCCAGCTTCAGGAGCGGCTGACCAACGACATCGCGGACGCCCTCATGGAGTGTCTCAGGCCGCGGGGGCTTCTTGTGGTGACCGAGGCCCAGCATCTGTGCATGTCCCTGAGCGAAGGCGGCAAGCGCGGAGCCACGGCCGTCTCCTCGGCGGCGAGAGGCGCGATGCTGGCTCTGCCGCGGCGAAGGGAGGCGCTTCTCATGATGAACCTGCCGGCGGCGGGGACTAAACGGGGCGAGAAGTCCCGCTTGAGCGGCGGAGGTTCCGGCGCAAGGAGTGTAGGATCCGTCGGAAGGCGCGGCAGGCCTCGCGTCAAGCGCCGGAGACCCCGCGTCGGCACCCGAAGACCCAAAACTGGGTGACTGACACATGACTGACAAGACCGCTTCCAGTGACAACGCCGTTTTCCGATTCCGCGGCGGCGCCTTCGACCTTTCCTCAAGGACTCACGTCATCGGCATACTCAACCTCACGTCCGACTCTTTCTCCGACGGCGGCAGGTTCACGGACCAGGACTCCGCCCTGAGGCACGCCGAGAAGATGATAGCGGAGGGAGCCGACATGATAGACGTGGGCGGCGAGAGCACAAGGCCGTACTCCGAACCGGTGGACGAGTTGACCGAGACGAGGAGGGTCGTGCCGGTCATCTCGGCCATAGTGAAGCGGTTCGACACGCCCGTGTCCGTCGACACCTGCAAGGCCTCCGTCGCCGCCGCGGCCATCGACGCGGGCGCCAGCGTCATAAACGACATCAGCGCCCTGCGCTTCGACGCCGGGGTGGGTGACGTCGCGGCCGAGCACAAGGCCGGCGTCATCCTGATGCACATGAAGGGTACGCCTCGAAACATGCAGGAAAATCCGGAGTACGTAGACGTGATGTCGGAGATACGCGTGTTCCTGTCGGCGGCCGTCAAGAGAGCCCGCTCGCATGGAATAGGGTTCGAGCACATCATGCTGGACCCCGGCATCGGCTTCGGGAAAAGGCTGGAGCACAACCTGACGATTCTGCGAAATCTCTCTGAGCTGGCCGACTTGAGACGCCCCGTGCTCGTCGGCCCTTCCCGCAAGTCCTTCATCGGACTGCTCACTAACCGCCCCGTGGACGAGAGGCTTTCGGGCACACTCGCTGCGGTCGTCGCCTCCGCGCTCAACGGCGCGTCCGCAGTCAGAGTGCACGACGTCGGGGAGGCGAAAGAGGCAGTCGCGGTGGCCGACGCTATCCGGCGCGGCGCGGCGCTGGACGCACATAATTGATGCAAGAGTCTGCCTGATGTGGTAGAAGTCTCGTCATGGAATTTTTCGGCGAAAGATGGTACCTGGACGTCATCGACATCGCGATCGTGACGTTCATCTTCTACAAGATGTTCATGCTGGTGAAGGGCACGCGCGCCTCACAGATGTTCGCCGGCCTCGTTCTGCTCGTCGTCGCGTCACTCGTCGCCCAGTGGTTTCAGTTGAACGCGCTCAACTGGATCGTGAACAGCCTCAAGACAGTGTGGGTGATCGCGTTCGTCATCATCTTCCAGCCGGAGCTCAGAAAGGGACTGGCCCTCATCGGACAGAACCGGCTCTTCCGTCCCTTCATAAAGGTGCAGGAGTTCGGCGCCCTGGGAGAAATACTGAAGGCGGTGGAGAAGATGTCCGAGGAGAAGATCGGCGCCCTGATCGCGATGGAGGGGGACGTGGGTCTCAGGAACTACGAGGAGACCGGCACTCCCATGAACGCGAAGGTGACGGCCGAGCTCTTGGTGACTCTGTTCACCCCGCATTCCCCGCTGCACGACGGGGCGGTGATAGTGCGGGGTCTGGAGGCCGTGGCCGCGGGCTGCATCCTGCCACTCAGCCAGAACCCGTCTCTTCCCGCGGACCTGGGAACAAGACATCGTGCCGCCGTCGGCCTCACCGAGGAGACCGACGCGGTCGTCATAGTGGTGTCTGAAGAGACTGGCGCGATTTCGATCGCCTCTCGAGGCGTGCTGAAGCGGCGGCTGGACAAGGGCCTACTGCGGAGTGAGCTGAGCCGGCTCCTGGTAAGCAGAGAACCGGAAGAAGCAGAGGAAGGCGTCCCGGCGTAACGGCGGCGGCCGTCGCCGGCACCAACTCCCTGCCCCGCTCGGGCACGAATCTCCTGACGAACCGCGAATCTCCTACCCCGCCGCGAATTCCATCTTCATCAATTTGAACGGGATCGTCCCGGAGCTCAGAAGCCTCTCGTGGAATTGCGACAGGTTGAACCGCGGGCCCAGCCTGCGTTCCTCTTCGCCGCGCAGCCTCAGAATCTCCGTCTTCCCGATGGCATAGCTCGAAGGCTGAGTCGGTGAGTTCGTGTACCTTCTCACTTCGGCCGTCGCGTTACTGCGCTCGACCACCGCCTCAGACACCAGGAACTCCACCGCCTCGTCAAAGTTCATCGTGCGAGTGTGAAGGCCGACGTCTATCACGACTCGGGCCGCGCGCCACAGCATGTCCTTGAGCTGGAACATCTGGATTTCCTTGCTCTCGTAGAACCCCGCCTCCTTCATCATCTCTTCGCAGTAGAGGGCCCACCCTTCGGCGAACACCGAGTCGAAGCAGATCTGCCTTACCTTCGAGGGCACGCGATTCGACCATACAAGCTGCAGGTGGTGTCCCGGATAGGCCTCGTGAAGCGCGGTGAGAACCATGGACGGATAGCTGTGTCCTTTGAGCTGTTCTTCCTGGATCTCGGCTGAGGCTCCGCGGTCTACCGGGGTGACAACGAAGATCCCTTCCTGCTTCTCGTCGAAGGCGCCAGGGTTGAGATAAGCCGCGTACGGTATGGTCGTCCTGATGAAGGCCGGAGTGTCCACCACACGCAGCGTCTCGCCGCGGGGAATCGGCACCAGGTTCTTCGCCACTACGAAGTCTCTGGCCCTTTTCATGTGCTCTTCGTAAGCGCCCCTCAACCCCTCCGCGGAAGGATGATTGCCCTTCCGTTCGTCTATCACGGCTTTCCAGTTAGTCCCCGGGGCGACCTGATCGCTCAATCGTTCCATTTCACCCCTGGTCCTGTCCAGGATTTCCCGCCCCATCTTCTCGAGCGTTCTCGCGTCGTGGTCAATCATGTGCTCGACCCTGAGCTTCGTCTCAAAGAGCTCTCTCCCTATCGCGAAGTCGCCGCTGGAGCGAGGCAGCAGCTCATCCTCAGCGAAAGACTCGAACCCGGCTATGGCCTTGAGACAGGAGTCGGCGTTGGCCTCCAACTCCGCCCGGAAGCGCGGCGCCTGCCCGCCGAAGTACGGCACCACTTCATTCACGAACATGGTCGCGCCCTTGAGCATGCCCAGAGCAGTCGTTGTGAAGACCCGGGGAGGGTTTTCCAGATTCTTCCGGGCCTCCACCAGAACGCGGACGAACTCTTTCAGCCGCGCGGCCAGGGCCTCCGCCCGTTTTTCCATGGGCATTACGTCGCGCGACGTCAGTAGAAACAGCGCGAAGAGACTGTTCTCTATGTACAGCGTGGGGTCGGTCCAGGGCTTCAGCAGCTTCTCGACCTCCAGCACCTGTATCTCGCAGCTGCCCGCGATCAGGGTAAGGTCTATGCGCTCCGGAACCGAAAGCGTCTGGTCGGAGAGGGTCTCGTCCGCGCGCTTCTTGAACTCGCGGAATTTCCGCACCCGCGAGTCAATCGCCGCGCTGCTGTACGAGGTCAGCAGATGGTCGTACTTGTGGATGCCGACCGCAGTGGCGAACTCCGGCCAGCATTTCAGCATGTAGTCGAAGTACTCGTCGAAGAGAATCCTGGCTCTTGCAGCAGCCTCCATGATCTTCCTCCCGCCGCCATGCCGCATCAGCATGGGAATCCTAATGAGCGATGTCACTGCTGTCAACGGCAAAGGAAGTCTTCGGACGCGCGCTTCGCTCGACGGTCGTCAGGCGGGACCGAAAGGCAGGGCCGCGTGCCGGGCGGGCAACGGCGCGGGGCGGGGCCGCGTTCAGCGCCGGAGAAAGTCAACGATACAGGACCTTTATGGCTCCCCAGGTGGCGTCGCCTGTCGACACGGCTGTCCCCAGGCACGAGGGCACCCAGATGTTGCCCGCGTCGTAGAGCTTCCCATCCTGGCCGTCAAGAGCGCCGCCCTTGACCATCCACTTGCCCATTTCCGGCCCGGTGGCGCTGAGGAATGTGATAGTGCAGAATGGGTCCATCCAGTCGAACGGATAGGATACCCGGTCGATGTGCGGCATCAGGAAGTACCCGCCCTGCGCCCCGCACTCGTCCAGCTTGAAACCCCAGAACTGCTTACAGCCTGGGTCCAGAATCGGCTCGGCCATCCCGTCGTTGCCGCCCAGCTCCACCATGGGACAGGCGCCTTCGCGGCAGGTCATGGTGATTCCCCTCGCGCCCTCCAGAATACTCCGCTCGGCGTCGAGCCCGCACGGGAACCAGATGGAGACGTGGCTCACACCTTTGTATTTCGTGAGACCGTTGTCTACCCGGTACAGCGTGTACGTAAACGTGTAGACGCCTCCCGGAGTCGGTCCCTCCACGGTTGAACTGATTTCGAAATCAAACCCTGTGACGTTCTGAGGAGTGGCGGTCTCCCAGCAGGGCCTGGAAACGACAGTACCGCCGCCGGCCGCGGCAACCGCAAGACCACACCCGACACCAATCACAACTGACACCGCTGCAATAACTCGAAAACGCACTGTGGACACCTCCTACCTTCATGCCCGCTGCGAATTCCATGATGCCCGAGGTTCCACTCAGGGTCAGGATCCTGCAAACAAAAAGGCCGAAAAGACTCCGGTTAACTCACCGCAAAGAACAGCGGATAAGGCACAGGCCTTGAGCTTCCGAAGGTTTTCGACCGTACCCCTAGAGTGCCATCGCACACACTAAACTGTCTAACTATTATACCCCAATTAATGGCCGGAATCAAGAGAAAAACGCGTTGAAAGGCGCCGAGCAGCGCGATTGAAGCCTGCTAACTAGAAGTGTTTGAATCCCTTATGGGTGAGTTTCCTCCGCGTCCCGCCGGAGCCGACGATGGAGACTGCGCCGCGCCCGGGCCCGTGGCCGCCGGTCGCGCCGCCAGCCACACCGGTAACCTCGCCTACGACTGTCAGAGGCGCCGCGCCGGACTTCTTCAAGGCTCTGAGGAGGCTCCCGAGACGGGAAGGCGGGACCGTGAGGAGGAGCTCGTACTCCTCGCCGCTCGAAATGGCGGCACGTGCAGCCGACACGCCCAGGTGTCTGGCCGTGCTCACGACGCTCGGGTGAACAGGGATTCTGTCCTCGTAGACCAGGATGCTCACTCTGCTCGCCGCCGCAAGCTGATTGAGGTCCGACGAGAGGCCGTCGCTCACGTCAATCATCGAGGACGGCGCGCTTTTGCCCTGGCGCGCCAGCAGTTGCGCATCCCGCATTCGAGGCGCAGGCATCAGGTGTTTGAGGATGCAAGCGTAGCCGTCCCTTCGGATTTTTGCGGGAACGTACCCTCTGAAGTCCGTGATAACGCGCCCGGCCCAGGCTAGCATGGCCGACCCCCGGGACCCAGTCCTTCTCCCGGCGTACTTCTTGAGCAGCAGGAGACCCAGTTCCGGACGACCCAGCGACCCGGTGACACAGACCAGGTCACCCTTGCGGGCTCCGGATCTAAGCAGCGGCCTGTCTCCGGCCAGGGTACCCACCGCCGCCACCGAGACCGTTATCATGTCCGAGCGGACGGTGTCTCCGCCCAGGAGCTCGCCCCCGAACTCAGACAGAGCGGCGGAGATGCCCCGGTACAGTGAGTCCACGGCCCGCGTCGGAACGGAGGCCGGAACGCCCAGGGACACGACTATTCCAACGGGCACGCCTCCCATGGCCGCGACGTCGCTCAGGTTCGCCGTGACCGCCTTGAACCCCACCGCCTCCGGGCAGGACCACTCGAGGCGAAAATGAGTCCCCTCCACCAGCATGTCAGTCGTCAGAACCAGCGGCGCGCCACTCCCGCATGCAATCACGGCGGCGTCGTCGCCGGGCCCGACCAGCACTGACCGCCCGTTTCTGACACAGAACTTGTCCAGGATCCGTCTGATGAGTCCGAACTCACCGATACGACTGACCGAGTCGTCGATGCCTGTCTGTCTCTTCGGCTTCAAGCTCCTTCTCCCGCTTCACGGTTCCGGGACGTCTTCCCGGCCTGTTCCGACTCAAGCCTTCCCCCGCGCGAGCGCGGGCGGCCTTCTCTTCGTCTTCTTCAGCATCCCCTCCAGCGTCATCAGTTCGAGCAGAAGCTCGCTCATTGTCACCAAGTCCAGCATGTTGTGGTGAAACACACGGACGAGAAGATACGGATCCCCCGTGCGGACGTAGTCGTGGTAGACGCGCGGTATCTCGCAGCTGGGTACGTCCCCGGCCCTTCGTCTGTGGCATACGTGGTACTCCAGCGTCTGGAGCCGGCAGTTCGGGAGCGTTCCTCTCCAGTGCCGCCTGGAATGATGCAGCAGGTCCAGGTGAAACAGGTTGTCCACGTGCCGGTTCACGGAACGTATGCCGTGATACACGGCTCTGTCGCGGATGAACGGGATGTCGAACGCCTTGCCGTTGAAGGTCACGACCGCGTCGAACTGCGAGAGATGCTTCGACAGGACCTCGATGAGGCACTTCTCCTCCGAGTAGTCCCTGGCGAAGAACTGACGTATCACGAAGTCGTCCCCGCACAGAGACATCGTGCCGATGAGGAACGTCGGGCAGTTGAAGAGCCCCGTGCTCTCGATGTCGAGAAACACGACTCTCGAGAACCCGGTCTTCCCCAACCGCTCCAGCTCTTCCGCCCTGCCGTCCAGTCTGGACCGGAGCGCGCTCAGCTCCGCTTTCCTGCAGCAGGACACCACGTGCCTCGTGTTCCGCTCCAGCTCCGAGCGGAGCCTCTCGTGCACGTATATCTCGCCGTGCCGTCCCTTCACGACGCCGCCGGGCAGGAATTCCTCCACGGACGCCGGGACCCTCTTGTAGTTGGACTCCTCTTCGTCGCGAACGGTCTGCGATTCGAGGAGTCTCGACAGGGCTTCAAGTGCTCGCTTGCTCAGCGCCATGTTAGGGCGTCTCTATGCTCCAGCTGGTCCGGCCGTGCTCGACCCCGGTCCGGTCGCGCCGGGCTCGGACCCCGATTGCCGGCCGCTTTCCCGCTCTCCGGGTATCGTGCCCAGCATTGTCTTGAGCATCAGCCGCGCGGTCTCCTTGTTGGGAATCGGCCAGCCATGATAGATGTCGGGGTCCTGGTGCTGCGCCGGCCGCAGTATCGGAAGCCCCACGCAGGACGGGCAGCCGTCCTGACATTCGCATTCCGACACGAGCGCGAGGCAGGCCCGCGCCACGTCGTCCATGAGGTCGTAGGTCCTCTCTGAGAACCCAAGGCCGCCCTTGAATCTATCATAAATGAAAATGGACGGGGTTCCCGTGTTGCTGCTGTCGATGACGCCGCCCACGTCCTGCCTGTCGCACATGGCGAACAACGGAACGACGTTTATCATCACGTTCCTTATTCCAACCAGCCCCTCGACCGGGTTCCTGCCCGCGGCGCGGGCGGCCTTCATCAAGCTCGGAGAAGGCACCATCCACATGCTGGTAGTTTCGAGATGCTGGGCGGGCAGGTCGAGCGTCTTGTACCCTATGCTGTCGAGGCTGTAGAACTGGATCTTCTTGAAGGCGATGGTGGCCCAGGTCACGTTTGCGTCGCCCAGGACTATCTTCTGGCCGCCCCAGACCTTCTCCCGCCGCGGGCTGATCACCCTGATGTTCGTGTCGAGCACGGGCTGCGTGTAGTAGTCCACCTCGGACCTCTCCACGTACGCGACCTTCTGCTCGATGTCCAACTTGCGGGTGAAGTAGGTCTCGCCCTCGTGGAGGTATATGGCCTCGGGGTACACCAGCTCCGGAGCGCTGATTGCGTCCACCGTGCCGATGACCCTGTTGTTGTCCTTGGCGTCCACGATCGTGTAGGTGTCGTCCGAGATAGTGCGCAGGTTGAGCGCCGCGGCCGGGAACTCCGTGGTGGCCCAGTACCACTTGCCGTCTATGCCCTTCATATGTCCCTCGTCCTCTATGACCGCGGTGATCTTCTCAGTCAGCGGTCCGAAGAGTTCCTTGTCGGCGGCCGTTATTGGAAGCTCGAAGGCCGCGGCGCTCAGGTGTCCCGCCAGGATGTAGGGGTTCTCAGGCGCTATCACGGCGCTCTCCGGAGACTGCCTGAAGAAATACTCCGGGTGCCGCATCAGATACTGGTCGATGGGGTCGTTGTACGCGACGAGCACGCTCAACGCGTCCTTGACTCCGCGGCCCGCCCTGCCGGCCTGCTGCCACGTGCTTGCGATTGTGCCCGGAAACCCGACCGAGACCGAGGCGTCCAGGCCGCCCACGTCGATGCCCAGCTCGAGCGCGTTGGTGCTCACCACTCCCAGGAGCTCGCCCGAGAAAAGCTGACGCTCGATCTCGCGCCTGTCCTCGGGCAGGTAGCCAGCCCTGTATGGCCGTATCGAGTCCTTTAGCGCCGTCTTCTGCTGAACGAGGTCGTCCAGGGCGTAGCGGTACACCAGCTCGGCGACCACCCTCGCCTTCGTGAACACGATGGTCTGGACCCCGCTCTTGACCAGCTCGACGAACACCTCCTTGGCCTCGACGTTCGAGCTCCTCCGCTCCATTTTCGCGTCGTCCAGGTACGGCGGGTTCCAGAAGACGAAGAGCTTCGGGCCGCGCGGCGAGCCGTCCTCGGATATCAACTCCACGTCCAGTCCGGTGAGCTCCGAGGCCAGCTCCCGCGGGTTTCGGATGGTGGCCGAACAAAGAATGAAAATAGGGTTCGCGCCGTAGTGATTGCAGACCCTGCGCAGTCTCCTCAAGACGTTCGCTACGTTGGAGCCGAAAATGCCCCTGTAGGAATGAATCTCGTCTATGACCACGTACTTGAGGTCCGCGAAAAACCTGCTCCAGCGGGTGTGGTACGGCAGGATGCCCTGGTGCAGCATGTCTGGGTTCGTGAGTATGATGTTGGCGTTCTCTCGCAGCTTCCTTCGCGCGTGCTGAGTCGTGTCGCCGTCGTAGGTGCCCAGGCTCACGGCCTCCCTTATGCGTTCGTCCTGGCCCGCAAGCCTCAGCAGGCTCTTCATCTGGTCCTGGGCCAGCGCCTTGGTCGGG